>CAYUDZ010000039.1:0-19757 GCA_964443575.1 uncultured Chthoniobacteraceae bacterium
GTTGCCAGAACTGGATTTTGAGTCCAGCGCGTCTACCAGTTCCGCCACGCCGGCTTGAAATTAAGAGTTATAAATAGTAACCGGCCCGGGGATTTCTTGCAAGCCTCTTGGTTCATCAAGGATTTCCTTCGCCAGGATTGCTCTTTGCAAGGCTTGCCGATCCTTGAATAGGAGTTTCTTGAGCTGGCTTACTTCAGACTTGTGGAATGAGTAATCGGCATTGCCCAGGCGTTCGCGTTGGACACCGCCAAGTTCATCAACTTTGGCCAGTGCGTCACGTTCCGCTTTGTTCAGTCGTGACTCGGCATCAGTCTCATCAATCTGTTGCTGCATCCGCTCGACTGTCCGGTCGGATGCCTGCCAGTTAAACTCAGTTTCCTTGCCGACATCCCACGAGAATTCCTCAGCTTCTGTAGTACTGTAGGCGTCAGCCTGAGCCTGTTTCTCGACAGGTGGTTCCTCCTGCAGCTCGATTTCCTGTTCCTCGACAAATTCGGGGACTGGCGGAAGTGGTCCCTGTTCCTGGCCACGAGGCACCGGCACCGGGGGTGGCGCCTGCGTCTCCACCGGCATACCGAGTGCCTCCATTAATTGACGGTGGCGTTCTTCTTCGGTCAGCTTCTCCTCCTGTGGCTCCTCTTCCGTAGCGGCGCCACGCCCACGCAATTTATCCAGCAGTCCACCCTTCTGGAAAACCCAGTTAAACAAGGCGAATGCCAGCAGCGCCAGCGCTATCAGTAAGTCTTCCACAAGCAATCCCTCAGCACTTAACGCGCCGCATCGCCGCCGGCATCACTTTCGCCGGCAATATTCTGGCGCATTGATGTGTCGGCCTGGATGTTGCGGTAGCGCATGTAGTCTAGTACGCCAAGGTTACCGGAACGGAAGGCTTCGGCCATCGCCATCGGCACCTGCGCTTCTGCCTCGACCACCTTGGCACGCATCTCCTGGGTGCGGGCAACCATCTCCTGTTCGGATGCCACCGCCGCCGCACGCCGGACCTCCGCTTTCGCCTGAGCAACCCGCTTGTCAGCCTCAGCCTGCTCAGCCTGCAATTTAGCGCCGATGTTCTCACCCACATCAACATCCGCGATATCGATCGATAGGATTTCGAACGCGGTACCGCTGTCCAGACCCTTGTCCAGCACATAGCGTGAGATACTGTCCGGGTTTTCCAGTACATCCTTGTAGGACGGAGACGAGCCGATCGAAGAAACAATACCCTCGCCAACACGTGCCACCACAGTCTCCTCAGTCGCACCGCCAACAAAACGATCGAGATTAGAGCGCACTGTGACCCGCGCCCGCGCCTTGACGCTGATGCCATCACGCGCTACCGCGTCGATGGTAGTTTTGCTGCTATTGGAACTCGGACAATCAATCACCTTGGGATTGATACTTGTTTTGACCGCCTCAAGCACCGTCTTGGAAGTTCCTTTGGTCGCCAGGTCGATGGCACAGGCCCGGTTGAAGTCCAGCGTGATACCGGCTTTGTCCGCCGCAATCAGAGCCAGCACTGTTTGCTCGACATTGCCGCCTGCCAGATAGTGCGCTTCCAGCAAGTTGGTGTCCATCTCAAGACCGGCTTTGACCGCCGTGATGCGGCTGTCAACAATTAGGCTAACAGGTACTTTCCTGATACTCATGGCCACCATGGTGCCTAGCCCAACCGGTGCATTGGCAATTCGTGCCCTGAACCAAATAGTCAGGAAGTTGAACGCGATGACCAGAAAGACCAGCGCCAGTACGGCCACTACACCGATTAATAACCAAATTAGAAATTCCATTGTTTTTCTCCTATTTACTTTTTCTTCTTATTGCCGGTTCCATTACTACTGAACTGGCAAAATTCTATTAGCCGACATCATCAGATACCTGGCGGACTACTACCCGTGCTCCTTCTGTATGCACCACTTTGATGGCGGAGCCTGCATCGATCAGGCCACCTTGCGAAACCACGTCGATTCTGCTACCATCGATTAATGCGGCACCGGACGGCCGCAAACTGGTAATTGCTTCACCCGATTTGTTCAATAACGCAGCAAAATCCGGATGATCCTCAGGTGAGTTGATCGCTTTATTCAACTGCAGCTTTTTACCCATCGGCGTTTTCGGGAAGATTTGCAGGCCCATGATAACCGCCACTACAGAAACTAGAGAAATGCCCACCAGCATGATACTGCCAACGCTGAAACCATACTCCAAGTAAGAAAGAACGATTGCACCGATCAAGCACACCGCTCCGATAGCTCCCAGCACTCCGCCGGGCACCAAAACCTCCGCGAAGATGAGCAGCAGTCCTACGATGCTGAGAATGATTATTGCCGTGAGCATAATAATGAGCCGGGGCTATTCTACTCCCTCGTCCAGGGTGCGCCGCCCGGTTAGCCACTCTTCGACCGATGCAGCCCCTTTCCAGAAAGTACGCCTAGTGGCGCGTCCGGCTTTTTCCAAGGTACGGCCTGTTTTGACAATTGCTCCTTCCTGCTGCTGGCCTGCCGGTGTCGTGGCTGATAAATCGTTGTTGGAACTCTCACGCGATGCCCGCAGGATCGATCCATCGGTAGCTGCGACTTCCACCGTGGCATCCACAGTTCCGTCCCAGTCAATTAACTGGACTACCCATGCTGGTGACCCCTGTGGATCGCGGGCATACAAGCGGTAATTGGCACTATCGAAGCTAACCTGCATCTCTTTGGCAATATTATTAGCAGCTATAAAGGCTCCGTCTGAGTCCATATTAAGCAAACTCATGTTGATAGGCACCAGCGGTGGTCGCTGTTCACCAGGGCGAACCGGTGTACGTTCCGATAGAATCCTGCCATCGGAAACTTCAAATTCACGAAATCCGCCGCGCGCTAACGGGTCCTCGACAGCAACTACCCAAACCAGGGGTTGCGTGGCTCCCTGAACACCGCGAATCTCCAGAAACCGGGTTGCGGCTTCGGAAGTCTTGGCTTTTTTAACCGCTTCGATCGCATCATAAGCAGTTTGCTGAGCCGGTAAGAGCGTCGGCAAAAACAATGTAATAACCGCCACGACTAACCACAGCCGCAGTCTGAAAGAAATATTCAACGCATCAATTTGTGCTGCTTTCATAGCCTTAAAGTATAATCAATTTTCGACGATCTTCACTGAAAATCGACTGAAATTTTTATACTATAATTGGTGGCTATCCGGTTGTAGCACCACCTCATTGAGAACCAAATGCTGCGGCAGGTGAAGTGTCTGAACCACCATCTCAGCGACCTGGGACACTGGGATCATCTTCTCGCGCTGAGGATTCATCGCAAGATTATCCCAGAACGGTGAGTCAACTCCCCCAAGATAAAACAAAGAATATTTCACATTGTAGCGCTGGTACTCCTGAGCCATCGCCTTGATCATACCGGAAATCGCAAACTTGCTGGCAATGTATGCCGCCGCATTTTTCATGACCGAGCGCCCAAGTATCCCCGGGAATGTAATGAATAATCCTGATTTCGCCTCGGCAAATATTTTACTCGCAGCTTGGGCGACCAGAAAGGTGCCACGCATATTTATATTGGTCACTCGGGTAAATTCACCGTCGGTCGTGTCAGCAACGGGTTTGATCAGGCCGACTCCTGCGCAGTGGACTACTGCATCTAAACCCGACATTTGAGCTGCCGCTTGCTCGACGAACTTGGCTGCTACACCTGGCTCAATGACATCAAACTCCTCTTTTACCAGTGTGGCTGCTCCGCTACATGCGCCTGCTAGCTGGTTCAGACGCTCGGAATTCCTGCCGCAGATTGCCAGGTGATGACCATCACTTGCCAAAGATTCTGCCACGGCGCGACCAATCCCACTGGTTGCTCCCGTTATCAATATTTTTCTCTGTTTTTTTTCTTCGGACATAACTTAAATAACGCTTTGTACTGTTTTACGGATTAAACTCTCGTCGTCATGGTGACAAACAACTGCTATCGCCGCCCTGTCCATGCGATAAATTTTCCCAGCAACCCGCCTGATGTCGGCGGTCGAGACATGCATAAACCCTTGCTCAGTTTGCTGATCAGGAATCACCCTGTCGTAGCCAAGTAGAGATTCACCTAAATACATCATTCTTTGGGTCACGCTGTCACGCGACATGCGCATCTGGCCAAGCGCAAAACGTCGAGCAGCATTTAGCCTGCTTTGAGCAACTCCGCGGGTGGCCAAAATTTCGCACTCACGCTGAATCATATCCAGGGCACGTGATAAATTACGCGCATCAAGCGCCAACTGAATTGTCAGTGCCCCGGTCTCATCGAGTAGCGAGATTTCACTTTGCAGATGGTAGCATAGCGCATGCTTCTCACGCAGTTTTTGAAAAAGCGTTGAACTCATGTTCTCGCCGAGCAGGATGCTTATTATGCGTAAGGTATAGCGGCCGCGGTGGCGCCGCCCGAACGTGCGAAAACCCAGTTCGACATGGCACTGCTCTGTGTCCGAACATTCTATCCTCGTTTGTTTTTTTTGCGCAGGTAAACGTGTCTTGCTGCGCGGCCTGTCGCCGGTTCTCAGCGACTGCACTTTTTCATCAACTAGCTGGCCTAGCGCGTCTGGGAAATTTCCCGCCACCGTGATGATGGTATTGCTACTGTTATAGTGGCGGTCACGATGCTGGACTAATTGCTTATTGCTGATCCTGTTCAGGCTTGCTTCTGATCCGGTTACCGGCAAGCCCAGGATGTGTCCCGGCCATAATGCCTCATCCAACAACTCCTCAACACGAGTGGCTGGATTATCCAAATATCCACGAATCTCCTCCAGGATGATTGCTCTTTCCTGTTCCGTGTCAGAGGGCTTCAAGCTGGCGTGACAGTACATATCGATCAAGACATCGACAGCTGACCGTGCATGCGATGATTCAACTTTAGCATAGTAGCAGGTATGATCTTCAGAGGTGAACGCATTGATGTAGCCACCACGTGATTCTATCTCGGAGACTATCCTGCATGACGACCTGCGGCTGGTCCCCCGAAATAGCATATGCTCAAGGAAGTGCGAGATCCCATTGGTATTAAGAAGTTCATGCCTGCTGCCGACACCACTCCAAATGCCTACACTCACAGAGTGCAACTGTGGCATTTGCAACAGGGCAACCCGGGTACCATTGGGCAATTCTGCCGATTCGATAGCAGCCATTTCTCATTCGCTGGCAGCTACGGCAACCAGTGCGCGTACCAGCTCCAGGTCACCGGGAACCGTGACTTTGCAGTTCACTCCCCGGGTCTCGACCAACTTAACCTTTTCGCCTGCCCAGGCCATCACGCTGGTTTCATCAGTCGGCAGCAGCCCGGATTCCAATGCCTTTGCATACAACTCGTGCAACTTGGAAAATTTGAATATCTGTGGCGTTTCCATTGACCATAAACCGTCACGCTCAACGTGATCACCAACGCAATGGTCATTGGTTTCACGCTTAAGCGTACTGGTTACCCTACTGGCGCAAGTGGCAGCACCATACTCAACCGCCTGCTCGAGACAGCTGCTGATCGAAGCATGTGATATCAGCGGCCTGGCAGCGTCGTGAATAGCTACCAATGATGGTCGAAATTTACTCACTGTCACCAGACCATTCCATACCGAGTGGCAGCGCTCGGTGCCGCCAGGAATAATGGCATCAATTTCAATAACTCCCCCGAGTAATTCACTGTAATGCTCGATATTATTTATATGAGCGACAACCGTCAGGCCCTCGACCGATGGATGGCTGGCAAACGCCTCCGCGGTGCGTCTCAGTACCGGTTTCCCCAGCACATCAGCAGTGAGCTTGTCGAATCCCATGCGGGTACTGCTGCCACCCGCAACTATAATAGCTCGACAACTGCCGCACCCGGTATCAGCCACAGATCCTAGCCAAGCTGTCGCTTGACCTCCCCACTGAGCATCCGCCCATCAGCCCTGCCCGCCGCACGCTGCTGCAATTCCTTCATCACAGCTCCCATTTGCGCCAATGAGTCGGCTCCGGTTTCGCTTATTACTTCGGCTACCAGCTTTGTTATTTCATCCGCACTCAACTGCGCAGGAAGTAATGACTGAATTATTTCCAGTTCCGATTTTTCCTTGTCGGCCAAGTCATCCCTGCCGCCATCGGTAAAGCTTTGGATGCTATCCTCACGCTGCTTTGCCTGTTTACGCAGCACAGCGATCGCCTCCGGGTCATCCAGGGTTGCAGACGCACCACCTTTCTCAATGGCAGCATTGCGCAGTGCAGATTTCAAACTGCGCAACACCTGGGTGCGCTCGCTGTCCCTGGATTTCATCGCAGCTTTGAGGTCCGAGTCAATCTGTTCGACTACACTCATGGCAATTAGAAACTAAGCTTACTCGATGTACGCGTAGGTGGCTCTGGCAACCTTTTTAACCTCGGGCATGCTCTTGCCGGTGGCGCTAAACCACACATATAAATTCTGTGGGTTAATCTTCAACTTGGCCGCCAATTGCTGGATACTGATCCCCTCGCTGCCGACCGCTTTCAACGCTGCGACGACCTTGTTAGTTATCCCACCTTTGCGCTTGCCGCTTCTTTTCTTTGCTGCACGCTTGGTCTTTGCTTTCTTTGCTTTCTTCGCTTTAGCCTTGCGGCGGCCGCTACTAAGTGCCGCAATCTCGGCGTCAAGTTGCTCGATTTCCGACTGTAATTGCTCCCGCTTTTCTTTGAGCGCAATCAATTCCCGTAAAACTTCTAAACTAATATCATTTCTAAGCATAAGCTTAACTTTTTATGCTTACTTACTTTAGATTGCAAACAAATAATTAAACTAAACTAATTTTTTTTTGAAAATATAAATAAGAAGATTTGCTAAAGTTGCAGCAACCTCTCACTTGGCACCAGACTTCTTTTCTGCTTTCGGCTTACGCGGTTCAAATTCGAAGCCTACTTTGCCATCACTCCAAGTCAGGTAAGCAGCGAATGGTTTGCGTGTGCGTTTGGAGATGAAACCGCGCAGCAAATCGGTTTTACCTGTTTCCAGCATCTTGAGGACTTGTTGCGGCTCCAGATCGCGCTTCAGGATGGTGCGTGCGATTGTCTCACCCACTTCGCTACGCTCACTTTCCAACCCGGACAGCACATAGGTTTTTCCGACTATGTGCACATCCGTTTGCCGGCCATCAGGCAGGGTCACATTGCCAATGCGATTTTCATCGTTGAGCTGATCGCTGGAAAGTTGATCTTCGCGATCAAAAACAAATTGCACCTTAAATTTATCATCCAACTCAAGCGCCGCATCAAACGGCTTATTGAATCGCGACTTAAATCCTTCCAGCGGGCCGACAAAACCTTTGCTGAACAGTTCTTTGGCCTCCTCCTCGGACAACAACCGGTTGGCTATGAATTTCGTGACCCTAAACCCGCAATCCGGCTGACGGCACTCGTAAACACCATCAGTTTGTTTGAGTGATACAGCGTGGCACTTTGGGCAGGGTGCGTTAATATCCGGGAATTCCTTGTTTTTGGCTGCTTCCAGGTGGCTTTTCGCGCGGGTGACTATATCGCGCGTGTAGGCCTCGATCTCATTCATAAACTCATCGCGCTGCATGGCGCCATGCTCCATCTGCCGCAACTTGTACTCCCACTCGCCGGTAAGGGATGGTGAAGTCAGCCCCTCGGCGCCCATCTCTTGCAATAACTCGACTAGTTGCATACCACGCGGGGTCACATGTAGCGGAGCTCTTCCGCCATCACCGTCACGGGCAATATACTTCTGTGAAAGTAATCCCTCGATGATCGCGGCCCTGGTCGCAGGTGTGCCTAGACCACGCTCTGCCATGGCTTCAGCCAATGCTTCATCGTCAAGCAACTTGCCGGCACCCTCCATTGCCGATAGCAGGGTGCTTTCGGTGTAGCGCGCGGGCGGTTTAGTTTGCTCGGACTTTAGCTCCATGGCGCTGGCCAGGGCATCTTCACCTTCTGCTACCGGCACCATCTCATCCTTGCCGCCGGCAGTTCCCGGTGTGCGTCCATAAACTTCCAGCCATCCTGGTTTAACCAGTACCCGGCCATCGCTGCGGAATGTGTCACGTGGATCTTGCTGATGATTGATCCTCATCAATCGCTGGGTCAGTTCAAACTCGGCAACCGGAAAGAAGACGGCAATAAAACGCCGCGCTATCATTTCAAAGACTTTTGCTTCCGCATCAGAAAGCTTGGCAATCCGCCCGGTCGGAATGATTGCAAAGTGGTCACTTACTTTCTTTGAGTCAAAAACTCGCCGCGATTTCACGAATCGCGGTCCGTCCTCACTGTCACCACCCAGCACCCTGCGCGCAAATTCTGCTTGCGGCAGATTGCTTTCAGCAATTGCCTGCATGGTTCCGCGTACCTGTCCGGTATAATCTTCCGGCAAATAACGCGAGTCGGTCCGTGGATAGGTGACCATCTTGTGCCGTTCGTAAAGTGCTTGGGCAATCGACAGGGTCTGGCGTGCCGAAAATGGCGCTTCCCGTTGGAGGGTCGTCAGGTCGTAGAGCTGGGGTGAAATTTGTGTTTGTTTCTTTTTCTTTTCTTCAATTTCAGCCGTCTTGCCCTCACACCTCGCACGGATCGCTTCCGCTAATTCCTTATCCCAGATGCGTTCGGCCCGGCTATGCGGGTCATTCTCATCTTTCTTCCAGCTTTCGTCGATCCACTTGCCCTCAAACTCACCGGCAGCAACAGCAAATGTCCCGACAACTTCAAAATAATCACGCGGAATAAAATCATGAATCTCCTGCTCCCTCGCTGCCAGAATTGCCAGCGTCGGAGTCTGCACCCGGCCCGCGGCCGTGATGTTAAAGCCACCATGACGTGAGCGGTAGCAGGTTAGCGCGCGGGTCGCATTTAAGCCTACCAGCCAGTCCGATTCCGAGCGGCACTTGGCGGCATCGGCCAGCGATTGCATTTCATCGTCCGACCGCAATGCATCCCACGCCTCGACGATCGACTCTTTGGTCATCGATTGCATCCACAATCGCTTGGCCGGCTTGTCGACACCACCATACTCCATAATATAACGGAAAATCAGCTCGCCTTCGCGGCCGGCATCGCAAGCATTAATAATGACCTCAACATCTTTCGCCTTGGCAAATTTTAAAATTTGTTTAAGGCGGCTTTCGGTATCTTCCTTCGCTTCCAACTCGAAGTGCTGCGGGATCGCTGGCAGGACATCAAACTTCCACGGCAATTTCTTGCCATTGCCGGTGGTAGGCATTTTCAGTTCCACCAGATGGCCTACGGCAGAGGTTATTATGGCCTGATCGTTAGCAAAGTAGGTATCCCTGTTCTTACCTTTCTTCTCAAACTTTCCCAGAGGCTTGGTCAACGCGCGCGCCAGATCGGTCGCAACACTCGGTTTTTCGGCAATAATTAGTGCTTTTCCCATACAGTTGTTAGCATTCACTTAAATCAATTTTACAAAGAAGCTGCCCGGCACCTGCTTTACCAGCCGACGCATTTCAAGCCGGAGCAAAGTAGATGACACAGTTTGCATTGGCAATCCACATTTACGGGCAATTTCATCAATGTGTGTTTCGTCACTGCCGATTGCGTCGTGGACGGCTTGTTCATTCTGGGTCATGCGCTCGGTCGGTTTGGCGGAGGTAAGCTGCGGCAATTCGGGTAGCAATGTCTGCAACTCATCGAGCACATCATTGGCACTCGCGGCAAGTTTGGCCCCTTGCTGGATCAGACGATTGCAGCCTGCCGATGTCGGGCGGTCAATCGGGCCGGGCACCGCAAATATCGAGCGCCCCTGATCGAGCGCCTGGCTCGCTGTGATCAGCGCCCCGCTATTCTGCCCGCATTCCACTACCAGCAATGCCTCGGCCAATCCGGCAATAATACGGTTGCGCATCGGAAACGTTTGCTTATCCGGTTTCGTTTTTAAAGGAAACTCCGATAAAATAGCCCCGCTGCCGTCGGCAATCCGCCGGGCTAGCGTTGCGTTTTCTGCCGGGTAAAGTTCTGCCAGGCCGCTGCCGATGACAGCCAGAGTACGACCTTTCGCTGCGAGGGCGGCAGTATGGGCCAGCGTATCAACTCCACGGGCCAAACCGCTGACAACAGTCAGCCCGGCATAGGCAATTTGATACGACAATTTTTTTGTACACTCCTGCCCATAGTGGCTGGGTTTGCGAGTACCCACGACAGAAACAGCATGCTGGTCACGCGCATCAAGCTTTCCCAGGCAGTACAAGACGATCGGCGGATCGTGTAATTCACGCAGACGGGTCGGGTATTCTGCTGAATCCCAACTCAAGATGGTCACATCCATCTCTTCAGCCAGCGCTAGCTCCCCCTGCAGGTCGACATGGCTTTCCCAGTCGGCTATCGCGCCGGCAACTTCCTGCCCGACCCCTGCTACCTGACGCAAATCGCTGGCGCCGGCACTCAGGATCTGTTGCGGAGTAGAAAACTGCTTAAGCAGCGCACGCAGCCTAACCGGCCCCATCCCGGGTAACATATTCAGGACAACAGATGCTTCGCACGAATCCACCGGCCATGTATAACACATACTGTCAATGCCTAGCCCGGATATTACACTCAATTTTTACCCAAAGGGCCGATGCGACACAATATCTTTGGAAGCCGGAATTTGCCCTGACAATCACCAAAACCAATTCACTACAAAAGAAAAAGCCGCACGGTATGCCGTGCGGCTTTTTACAGATGTTTGTTGTTTTAAAGAGATTAGATGATGAAAGTGGTAACAGCAGCTTCTGTCTTGTCACCCTTTTCACCGTCACATCCTCCCTTATCTCCGCAGCTACCAGCATAAGCTGATGTGGCAAGAGCAAGGCCAGCAATTAATGTTAATACTAGTTTCATGTCGTCAATATCATGTAACGAATATCCCTGCCGTCAAGTTGCAGTTAATCTTTTTTTTAAAAATTTTCAGGCGAGCACCCGCATGCCTTAAGCATTCCGACTGCTTTATCCAGCGTCTCAGTATACTCATCTTCTGCTATTGAGTCAGCTACTATCCCAGCTCCTACATGAAAATGGAGTACTTCTCCCTCCTTGATCATGGTACGGATCGCGATATTGAACTGGCTGACACCATTAAGTCCAAAGTACCCGATTGCTCCGGTATACAACCCGCGCGGCTGCGGCTCGAGTTCCTTGATAATCTCAATTGCCCGAAGCTTGGGCGCACCGGTAATCGACCCCCCCGGGCTGCATTCTGCCACTGCCTGCACATGTGATACCTCTGGACGCAGGCGTCCGCAGACCGTTGATACCAGATGGTGGACCTGTTCAAAACTTTCCAACTCAATCAGGCCGGGAACATCGATTGTTCCAATCTCACTGATTTTTCCGAGGTCATTGCGCTCCAGGTCAGTGATCATTAGCAGTTCCGCCCGTTCCTTGGTATTGGCTAGCAACTCAGCGGCAGCCTGTCTGTCTGCTTCCATGTCGCCATGCCGTGGTCTAGTCCCTTTGATCGGACGTGTTTTCGCATCGTTGCCATGGATAGCCAAAAACAATTCCGGTGAGCTGGACATGATCTGACGCTCGCCCACATCAAGGTAAGCACCATAAGGTGCCGGTGAAACCTCTCGCAACTGCAGATAAACATCCACCGGATCACCAGAAAAATCTGCGCTCAAACGGTGTGCCAGATTTACCTGATAAATATCCCCGGCAGCAATGTAGTCCTGCGCTCTCCTAACCATCTTTAAAAAATCATTACGCGCCAGTTCCGGTGAAAACTCGACTGAGAGAATGTGATCGCTTCTGTCACCAGCGCCTACGTTTTCCAACCAGCGTGCACCATTGCCTGCAGCAAACCAACTGCCACCCGCATGGTCGTAGGCTACTAAGTCCCGATAAATACCAAAGATTAGTTTACCCTCGTAATCCACGGCCCCGATCAATGCACCGTCAGGGATAAGCAGCCGGCTGGTATCAGCTGGGTTCGAGCTACACGCTAGCGACTTTAATAAATCATCCAGTTGCCCCCAGTCATCAGTGCACACCCGACGCTCGGGCTCACATGCCAGAATCGAAATGCCGCCACCGGTAGCGGAATCGAGGAAAACCAGGCCCTCGTTGCCAGCTAGGGATTGAAATAATTCAACCGGCTGGCAGTCGGCGTGTACTTCACCAAGCATGATGGACAGTGGTCGGGCCGTGCGCAAACAGCCGGTCGGCACTCAACTGATTCTTACCGCCCGCTTCTTATCAAGCTTGAGTACCACGCCGGGGTCCAACGCCAACTCAGCATTGACATCAGTCGCTTTTTCTCCAGCTAATTGAATACTCCCACCCTGGATCAATCGCCTTACCTCACTACGGCTGCGCTCCACGCCAAAGCCATCGCGATAAGCATCGAGCACCAGGTCGACCAAACTGACTGACCGACCGGCCACATTCAGCTCCGGCAAATCGGCACCATCGAGATCGCGTTTACTGAAGCGTTGCTCAAAATTACCCAGTGCAGCATCTGCCTCACCGTCGCTGTAGTAGCGCGCAACCAGATTTCGCGCTAATTGTTTTTTAGCATCCATCGGATGGCCATCAGGCAGCGGGTGGCCAAGCAGCAGGAGGTAGTAACGCTCCATCAGCTCGTCGCTGATACTCATAATCTTACCAAACATCTCATCCGGCGAATCGGTCAAAGCAATGTAGTTATTAAGGCTTTTGCTCATTTTCTGTTTGCCATCCAAACCCTCCAGGATCGGCACCAGTACACCAACCTGCTGCGGCATTCCCTGATTCTTCTGCAAATCACGCCCGACCAGTATATTGAAAAGTTGATCGGTGCCGCCGATTTCGACATCCGCCTTAACCACCACCGAGTCCCACCCCTGCATGATCGGATACTGGATCTCATGCGCGTGGATAGGAACATCCTGGTGCAGGCGTTCCTTGAAGTCCTCACGTTGCAACATCTGTTGCAAGGTAACGCAACTGTTAAGCCTGATTACCTCCTCAAATGGCATCATCTCAAACCATTCCCCATTAAAAACTATTTTGGTCAGCTCAGGGTCAAGTATCTTGAAGGCTTGCTGCTGATAGGACCTGGCATTGTCCATGACCTCATCGTGCGTCAATTGCGGTCGCGTCGCAGAGCGCCCACTGGGGTCACCAATCATCGCCGTAAAATCACCAATTATCAGTAATGCACGATGCCCAAGATCCTGAAACTGGCGCAATTTTTCCAGTCCGACTGTGTGCCCGAAGTGGATATCCGGCGCGGTGGGGTCGACACCCAGTTTGACATTCAGCGGACGCCCTTCAGCAAGCATCGTCCGCAAGGTGTCTTCGCCGATAATTTCTGCCGTGCCGGCTTTAATGATATCGAATGCTTCTTTGGTACGATTGACCGCGGGGGCTGTCATTTTTGCTGATACAAACTAGGCTGCCAGTTACAAGTTATTCTAAGGGATGACTGGCTAAGCTACTGGTTTCGGTTCAAGATTTCTCTTAATTCGTCGACACTTAGCTGCTGCGGGTTATTTGACAGTTTGTCGAGTGTTCCTTGGGCTGTGCCGCGCCCATCAAATTGCCGCTTGGCATCACTGGTCTGTTTGACATCTTGCTGCCGGCCGCCGGTCCGGGCAGCACGGGTCTCATAAGTTTCGGTCTGGTACTGCGAGTCTGAGGCATCACGATTGCGTGCATAGCGACCCATGTAAGCCTTTCCGGTGCCAAACCTTTTGCCACTTATCCGAAACCCATTGTTGCGGGATTCCGTGCCAGCGTAAAACTCAGCTTTATCCAAATCCTTGCGCAACGACTTGCTGACCCAATAGTACTCTTTCTTTTTTACTTCGTCGGTACGCACTGCTGAGGTATTGGCACCTGAGAATTGCCTGACCTGATAACGCTTGGTTAAATTCGGGCTCATGATCCGCCGCTCGAGGCTTTCCACAGTCGTGCTGCCCTCAATATCAGCCGCTGTTGCAGTGTAGCCGGACAGCAGGCTCGTCACCGCCACGACGGACAACAGGCATTTGAGATCAAAGAAAAACATAACAAAACCTTTTCACATTTCAGCGGTATTGTAAACAGCATACCGGTAGCCACCGTATCCGGGCAACTACTCACGCAAACCAGCAGCACGCAACCGAGCCTCAACTTTCAAGCGCAATGCATTCAGGTGGATAAAACCATCAGCATCACTTTGATTGTAGGCTTGGGTAGGATCCGCTTCCATCGTCGCAATGTCAGGGTCGTAAAGACTGTGAGAACTCTTCACTCCCGCACTAATAATGTTGCCCTTGTATAGTTTAAGCCGCACCGTGCCACTTACATTGCGTTGTGATTCTTCTACCAGAGCTTGCAACGCATGTCGCTCGGGCGCAAACCAGAATCCATTGTAAACCAGAGTACTATACCGCGGGATCAACGAATCCCTGAGGTGCATCAACTCGCGGTCCATGGTAAGCGACTCCATCACGCGATGACCGTGGTACAAAATAGCACCGCCCGGGGTCTCATAAACTCCACGGCTCTTCATTCCGACGAACCTGTTTTCAACCATATCAACCCTGCCCACCCCATGCTTTCCTCCCAACTCGTTCAAACGCACCATGACCTCAAATGGGTTGGCTGCCTGACCGTTGATCGCGATACACTGCCCTTTCTCAAACTCCAACTCAACATATTCAGCCTGATCCGGCGCCTGCTCGGGTGACACACTCAAGACATACATCCCGGCATGCTCCGGGGCGCTCGCATCCAGCCAGGGATCCTCCAGTACCCCGCTTTCGAAACTGATATGCAACAGGTTACGATCCATCGAGTAAGGTTTGGCTGCACTGGCCTGCACTTTGATCCCATGCTCAGCCGCGTAAGCGATCATCTCCGCCCTGCCAGGGAATTCCTGCCTGAAGCGCTCCTGGCGCCAGGGCGCAATAACCTCTAACTCGGGAGCCAGCGCAGCAACTGTAAGTTCAAAACGTACCTGGTCGTTACCTTTGCCGGTGGCTCCGTGTGCTACTGCGTCGGCACCCTCCTGGTGGGCAATTTCCACCATCCTCTTGGCAATCAGTGGCCGGGCAATACTGGTACCTAAAAAATACTGACCCTCGTACAATGCCCCGGCCTTAAACATCGGGAAAATAAAGTCTGCAGCAAACTCCTCACACAGATTGTCGACATAACACTTACTCGCCCCGGTCGCCTCCGCTTTTTCCTGCAGGCCATCCAGCTCTTCCCCCTGCCCGATATCAGCGCAAAATGCAATGATCTCAGCAGAGTAGGTCGTTTTTAACCACTGTAGTAAAACTGATGTGTCCAGTCCGCCCGAATACGCAACAACTATCTTCATCCCCTACGAATTACACCACATACCAAGGATCCGTCCAGTCTGGTAGACAAAAAACTTGCTGAACAATGCGCAAAAAACAAAAAAATTGCGCGCCGCGGAATAAGCTCATGTTCAATGGCTTAAACCACTACATATAGTAGTTATTCACAATTTATATGCTTCATATGGTACTTTATGCTTGCCAATACCACAATATATCGTGTTAACTGCTAGCAGCAAAAACTACTCAACTTATGTATCTAAAATCATTAAATATTCTAGGCTTCAAGTCATTTGCGCAACGCACCAACCTTGATTTTGATCGTGGAGTCACTGCGGTCGTTGGTCCCAACGGCTGCGGCAAGTCCAATGTGCTCGATGCGATCCGCTGGGTACTGGGTGAACAATCCGCCAAAGCCTTACGCGGTGGTGAGATGTCCGATGTAATCTTCAACGGTGCCGAAAGTCGCAAACCTCTTGGCATGGCAGAAGTCTCATTGACCTTCTCCGACTGTGAAGAGCAACTGGGTACCGAGTGGAATGAGGTCTGCATTACGCGCCGGATTTATCGTGATGGCAAATCAGAGTATTTGCTGAATAAAGCCCCCTGCCGCTTGCGCGATATCCAAAACTTGTTCATGGACACCGGTATCGGACGCACCGCCTACTCGATAATGGAACAGGGCAAAATCGATTTGATCCTCAGCTCCCGTCCGGATGACCGGCGGGCAGTATTCGAGGAAGCTGCCGGTATCACCAAGTACAAGGCGCAAAAGA
The DNA here is from genome assembly GCA_964443575.1 of uncultured Chthoniobacteraceae bacterium. Lineage (GTDB taxonomy): Bacteria > Verrucomicrobiota > Verrucomicrobiia > Chthoniobacterales > CAKUMP01 > CAYUDZ01. The sequence goes on from CAYUDZ010000039.1 coordinate 16,023, forward strand.
AAGAGGCACTGCGGAAGCTCGAATATACCGAAGCCAACCTCCTGCGTGTCACCGATATCATCAAGGAGGTCAAGCGCCAGATTGGATCACTGCAGCGCCAGGCCGGCAAAGCCCGCCGCTACAAGTCAATCATGGGCGACCTGCAGACGCTTGATTGCCACCTCACCCACAAGCAGGCAGGGGAATACCAGCATGAACTCGCTGGAATTGAGGTAAAACTACAGGATTTAACCGGCACAATCGATGACTTGACTGCCAGGGCCGGCAGCATGGAGAGCGGGCTCGGTGAACGGCGCGAACAACTCAAACTGATAGACGACAACATCGCCGTGCTGCGCCAGCAAGTCCACGAATTGGAGACTACAGCCGGCTCAGCACGCAGCAGGATCGGCTTCAACGGTGAGCGTACCGAAGAATTCGAGGGGCTAATCAAACGTTACCAAAGCGACATCGCAGCCGCCAGGGAGAGAGCGGATATCCAGCGCCAACAATTGTCAGACACAGACTCGCAGCTAGCGCAGATACTGGAGACCCTGAACGGCGAACGCAGCCAGCTTGCCGCAGGTGAGCAACGTACCAACTCGATTAAAGCCGAACGCCAAAACCAACAACAACGCCTGGCGGATCTTAGCGGCAAACAAGCTCAGCTTGAGGGCGAGTTGGCCCGCAGCCAGGCGGAGCTTGCAGCGTCCGTCAATCATAAATCCAGCCTGGCAACACGCCTGAGCGGAATTACCCGCGAGCTGGAGCAGCTCCATTCGGAAGAACAAACTCGCAGCGGCGAGGTAGCAGCAGCAAAACAACAACTGCAAGCTCAGCAAAACGTTTTCAATGATTACACTGCGCGCCTCGATGCCCTGCTGGCTAAGCTGGCAACCGAAAAATCACTGCTTGCGGAAACAGACAGAAAGTTGCTCGATATCAGTCGTGAGATTTCCTCCAAGCAGTCAAGGGTACAAGTATTGCAGCAACTCAACGAGGAGGGCGAGGGATTCGAGCGTGGAACCCAGGCAGTCCTGAGGGGACTGGATAATCCAGCCCACTACAAACAGCGGACCTTAGGTGCACTCGCCACAATGCTGGAGGTCGAAGACGAGTTCATTACCCCAATCGAAGCCGTCCTCGGACAGGCACTACAGACTATAGTTGTCGACAATTCGACGACACTCGAACAGGCAATCAGAACACTGGGTGAGCAGCAACAAGGTCGTGCCTCACTGGTGGCAGAAGATCTGGTCGACACCACATCAGCAGTTCAGCTGGAAGCATTGCCGGACGGAGCCCGCTGCTGGGCTAGCGACCGGGTTACGGCACCACCCTCTGCTATGCCCTTGCTGAGAACGTTACTCAAGCGAGTCGTCATTTGTGATGATTTGCAGACGGCATTGCAGCTGCGCCGCCAGGATCATGGCTTAACCATTGCCACCATGCAGGGCGAGGTGATCGATCGTGATGGGATCGTCACCGGCGGCAGTAGCGGTAAGGCACAAATTTCTATCCTCAAGCGCAAGACCGAAATCCAGCAACTTGAACAACAATTGGCAGTCTTATCCGAGGATCAAAGCGCTATCGAGAGCAGCCGCAATCGCCATGCCGAGACACTCGACACCTTGCTGGCCGAGGAACAGCAACTGCGTGAAAAAGTCCAGCAAGCACGAATCGATACCTCCACTAATGAGCAACAGTTATCCGGCTGCGAGCGCGAACTTGGCGAGTGCAACAGCCGCCTGGAGTCACTACAGTGGGAAAAATCAAATATCTCTTCGTCTATCTCTACCGAAGATGAGAATGCCGCACGCCTCGAAGAAGCTATCAGTTCGGCCAACCGCAGCCTGGAACAAAATTCCAGCGAACAACAACAGATAACCGAGCAATTAGACGCTCTCGTCACTGCCGAAGAGCAGGCTACCAGCGAACTGAACGAGTTGCGGGTCAAAGTCGCAACCAGTACCCAGCAGCAGGAAAACCTCGAACGCCAGCGCAGCCCCATCGTGACCCGGCTCGACGAGCTGAATGACCTGGCCAGCCAACGCGAGGAGGACATCAACAACTACCAGGAAAAAATCAGGAACCTGGCCGAACAAAACCGAACGTTGTCAGAACAGGCACAAAATGCCGACAGGGAGAAAGGCACCGTAGTCGAAAAGATCGATGAGCAGGTTGAGTCGCGCAGCAAACTCGCAAATGAACTTAGCTCGTTGGAATCGGAGCTGGGTGAAATTCGCAACACCCTCAGCGACCACCACCAGCAACGCAGCAAGTTAGAGGTAAAACAATCGCGTCTGCAGATGCAGGTCGAGTCGCTCAGTGAAAATATCCGGCGCAGATACCAGGTCGACCTCGCAGAATTCCAGCCTGATGAAGAGTCGCTGGCTGCCGCAATCCGTGAGCAGGAAAAACGTCGCGCCCGCAATGCCAGGCAGGCTGCCGATGGCGAGTCCCCGGAAGCAACCGCAGCACAACAGGCTACCGAAAACACTGCGCCGGACGAGGCCGAAGATGATGTGGAAGAAACCGCAATTTGCTGGGAAACCATAGCAGCCATGGTTGAAGAGCTGACCGAGAAAGTAGATGCCATGGGACCGGTCAACCTCGAGGCTATCACCGAGTTCGATGAACTTGAGCAACGCCATAACTTCCTTGAGGAGCAGTATAATGACCTGACTAAATCCAAGGACGAACTGCACACCGCAATCCAGAAGATCAATACCACCACCCGCAAGTTGTTCGCTGAGACATTTGAATGCGTACGTAAGAACTTCCGCGAAATGTTCCGGGAACTATTTGGCGGTGGTAAGGCCGACCTGATACTGGTCGACGACGATGATCCATTGGAAAGTGGTATCGATATCATCGCCCGCCCGCCAGGCAAGCAACTGCAATCGATATCACTGCTTTCCGGCGGCGAAAAAACCATGACCGCGGTGGCCCTGCTGTTCTCGATTTACATGGTCAAACCCAGCCCGTTCTGTGTGCTTGACGAAATGGATGCGCCTCTCGATGAATCGAACATTTCACGCTTTATCAACATTCTCGATCGCTTCGTCGAACAAAGCCAGTTTGTCGTCATCACCCACAACAAACGCACCATTTCACGCGCCGACGTGCTCTATGGCGTCACCATGGAGGAACATGGTGTCAGTAAGTTGGTAGGAGTCAGGCTCACCCCAAAGGGTGAAGCCCGCCTCGACGGAACGCCACACCATCGCGTCCTCGAAGGTGAGGCCGAAGCCGAGAACAGCCCCAGCATCGCCGAGTCATTCGGAAAATCAGCTGACCTGCCCGTAATTACCGACTAATGACGGTTCTAAACTGGGTACAGAAATCCACCCTCCACATGGAGGGCAATGTTCAACCTTTGCCGTAACATCATCTGCAGAAAAGTATGGAGGGCAAAGTTCCCGCTCGAAGATCCCGATACGTCGGGGCAGTCCGCCGTAACTCCCAACCGACCCCCAGTCGCTGCGACATCCGCTGAATCTGCACCTTTCGGATAGTCACGGCGGACGTTCCACCTTCGCTACCCAGCAGAGCGCAATAGAATCATACTACTCATAGAGAAAGCGCACGTAAGCTTCGTAGGACAAGGGCAGTCCGCCCTCCACCGAATCAATCACTCCACCTTCTCGAACTTCATCTTCTCACCATCAACATCGGCACGGATCCGGTCACCCTCGGTGAACTTGCCCTCGAGCAATTCGAGGCTCAGTGGATCGAGAATTTCGTGCTGAATTG
>CAYUDZ010000040.1:0-19649 GCA_964443575.1 uncultured Chthoniobacteraceae bacterium
AAAGTTATGCGAAAAGTAACCACTATGCGTGAATGCGAGGACTGACCCCTCTCACCCCAGTATGTACTCATACAGCTCACAGCGAAATCCTGTGCCCGCCTTGTATCCAAGCACCTCACGCTGCATCTCGCTACGAAGTTTGTGATTGATCCGGGCTAGTACGCCGTTGCTATTACCCCAATGCAACATACATGGTAGCTGCTTGCCCCTCGCAGGAAATTCGTAGCGTACCACATTACCATCGGGCGCGACCCACTGATTTCCCCCTCTGACTTCAATTGCTTAGATGACCGTAGGCTCATAAAGATCCAGGGCCCAGACAGGGGCGTCAGCAATATGGCAGAACCAGTCCGCAAATTTCTGGGCATTTGCTATTTCAGGGAACCTTTCAGCATGGGTTCCAAATCTGCTGGAATCCACATCGACCGGCGCAACTACATTCTCGCCGCGGGTGCCCGCGTAAGCCCGGTGAGCCACCCCACCTGCTCCGATGTAAGCGATATTTAATTTACTATTAGCAGAGGGCCCGGGACGAGCAATGCTAAAGCGCGAAAATGCCAAAGCACCAGCAATTGCCGTCGATGCCTGAATAAAACGCTTTCTGCTGATTGCACAATTAATTTCCTTGGGCTTCCTCATGATTTTTATCTGCTTAAGTGGACTTGTCTGGCTTTAAACGATTGCTGCGACTTCACTTGCTGTGGCTAAACGATGTCAGTTAGTGATTAGCCGCGGTGAGTTATGGAGAACCCGTGCAATCAGGGTCTTTTCACTTTTGTAATTGTGATAGCCTCACCGACTCTGCCCTGACAGTTTCCCCGTTAAGATCCCTTAGTTCGAGAGTAATGACAGGATCGTCCTGTTCCCAGTCGACCAGGATCATGCCAAAATTTGCTTTACCGAAGTTGGCCTCGGCGATCCGGTGACGGTTCGGCTCGTTGTCATTGCCACCAATCGGCATGTTGAGGCTACTTGATGTGATTTCATAGAGCGGATAACCGGCAGCACTATTGGGGATCATCGATAACTCCCCGAGGTGGCGGTCGCCACTGATGATGATGACGCCGTTGGCTTGCGTGGTACCAATCAGCTTAAACAGGCGTTCCCGCTCCTGTGGCATATTCGACCACTTTTCCCAACGATGCTCGCTTGGGATCACCTGGATGCTGGAGGCCAGTATCCGCAGGTCGGCCGGCTGCTTGAGTTGTTGTTCAAGCCATTGCCACTGGCGCTCACCTAACATCGTCACACCCTCACCGCTCACTGGTACGTAGGTCATCTTGCGGTCGATCTTTTCACGTTGCAGTTGGCTGCGAAAGTAACGGGTATCCAGCAGGAGTATCTGGACGCGATGCCCTTCCTTGCCGACCAGCAGGCTGGAATAAACTCCTTCGTCCCCGTACTGCTGATCCGGATGACCCTTGCCCCAAAATTCCAGGAATACTTCGCGCGATGCGGCCTTCATCGGGTATTCCGCACCGGCATCATTCTTACCATAATCATGATCATCCCAGGTGGCCAGAAAGCTGGTGGCATCACGCAGTTGTTTAAACCCCGGTTTCGCGGCCAGCATCTGGTACTTCTCACGCATTACCCCCATGTCCACGGTGTCAGCGTAGATGTTATCGCCGATCATCAGGAAAACATCAGGTTTGCTATCGACAATACTATTCCAGATCGGCTGGTCACGGTTCTCCTTGGTGCAAGACCCGAAGCCAATCCGTGAGATGCTATCAGCCCCTAACGCCGGCTGGTACCCACAATGAAACAGAATAAGCAGAGTACAGAGTGGTAATAGCAATCTCATGGGATCGACTATGCCAAATCGGCGGGTAACGGCAAGCGCCCACTGTCAAAACTTTATGTCAGGCTTTCCAGGAAATTCCGGGCTGGTAATTTCAGCCCGGCTACCCCATCTTCGCCCCGACTATGAAATTCTATCATGTTGTCTTGGGTCTATTATCAGTTGTGTTGATTTCCGGCTGCGCTACCGGACCGGGTTCGGGGGCAGCCAGCCCCGATCGTGACCGTATCGTGCGACTGCAAATCTTTCTCGATGAGCGGAATTTCGGGCCGGGTAAGATCGACGGAGCATGGGGGTACTTCACCGACGCTTCCCGCCGCCGCTACCTCGAGAAACATGGTCTACCATTCGATAACAGATGGGAGGATAAAATGGGGTTGTCTGAGGCCGTACCCCAAATCTACACAACCTTCACCATCCCAACCTCAGCAACTCGCTACGTAGGTGCCATGGCAGCAACCGTCGAGGAGCAAAGCAAACAAAAGTCCCTGCCTTACGCCTCGCTGGCTGAATACGCCGCTGAGAGGTACCACACCACCATCAAATTTCTTTCACAACTCAATCCGAACATGACAGTAGGTTTACTGCGCACCGGCGATACGATCACGGTGCCAAACGTCACCCCGTTCCGTATCGAGTCGATCAAACATCGCAGCAACTTGCCACGACCGGGCGGCGCTCTCAGCCGCAAGGTTTTCATTAATACCAGTTCGCGCTACCTGGAAGTTCGGGAGAACGGCCAGCTAATCGCATTGTTCCCAATCACCCCCGGGTCGCCGCAACACCCGGCACCGGACGGTGACTGGAAGATCGCTAATGCCGCAACCATGCCATGGTTCCGCTACGACGAAGGCGTGCTCAAGCGCGGTGAGCGCACCGAAGACTATTACATGCTGCCGGCCGGACCCAATAGCCCGGTTGGAATTCTGTGGATGGGTTTATCAAAGCCGGGCATCGGCATCCACGGCACCAGCGACCCGTTTAGCATCGGCCGTGCCGGCTCCCACGGTTGCATCCGCCTCTCCAATTGGAATGCCGCCCGCATGCCATCGCTGGTTGGCATTGGCACGCCGGTGCGGATCGATTAAGGATGGCTGCCCATCCGCCAGAAGCATAGGCGGATTAATCCTTGGGGGATGGTCATCGGCTGGCCTTTTCAACTCTCCTGACATCGCATAATGCGATGGCCAGCGGGACGGCCGCCGCCGGGGCAAAGGCAAAATCAATCCAGAACCAAAACCAGGGGATTTGACGCAGCGGTATGCATGTTGCAGCGAGCACCGGTACCAGCAAACACATTATCAAACCACATTCAATGATCCATTTGTTCCTAACCGGATCCCGAATAGCTCCGGCAAACAGGATCGCCAAAACTATGTGGGCAAAGGCAAGCCAGTCATAGCCATATAAAATTTGCGGGTGATCGCTTGCTACCGCTTGCAGGCTGGCAAGGATCTGTGCGCTGAAGCTGTATAATTGAGAGTCTTCAAAGCCGAATCTACCGAGAATTTGCTGCCCGAACTGTAGCCCCGGCACGGCTGGCCAGACAGTAATGCCTGAAATAAACAAGCCGCCAGCGACAATGCCCAACATTAGCTTAGCCCGATTGGTGGATTTGTTCATCGCTGCAAATTTCCAAGCATATTATGCACACTTTAACTCACTGGCAATCACCCATTCCAGTGCCCGACACTTGCGGCGGTTTGCTTTGCGGGCTGTCTGCAATTCATAGTATTTTTGGACGGTGCACTCGGTACTGCCTGCCTCACCCTCTAACCCGCTCACTCCGCCCTTGCCCAGCGGCAAATCCTGATCCATCCTATCCCCATGCTAATAGAAACCCACGCCCATTTGGATTATCCGGAATTTGCCGATAACCTGGAAGATGTCATCGCCCGCGCCGAACAGGCCGGGGTCACCCGGATCATTACTATAGGCACCGGACTGGACAGCTCACAACGGGCAGTCGAGCTGGCAGAGAAGTACCCCCAAGTCTATGCTGTCGTCGGTATCCATCCGACAAGTATTATGGAAAATCTCGATGTGAACGAAGCGATAAGTAAGCTACGCGAGCTGGCAGCCAACCCACGGGTCGCCGCAATCGGCGAAACCGGGCTCGATTACCACCGCCTGCCCGGTGATAAAATCCGCAAGGGTGAGGTGGATGTTTCCGAAGCGCTGGGCGCCAGCTCATCTTTAGAAATTCAGGCGGATATCATCGATGATGCCTACCAGTCCCGCCAAGCGGAGTTTTTCCATGCGCAACTCGAATTGGCATCCGAAATCGGGCTCAATGTTGTCGTCCACCAACGGGATGCCTGGAATGACACCGTGGAGATACTCAAACCCTACAGCGGCAAGCTACGGGGAGTATTCCATTGCTTCGTTAATGAACTCAACCAGGCTCAGGACCTGATTGCTGACGGCCACCTGATTTCTTTCACCGGTATCGTCACATTCAAAAATGCCAAGACCGTCCAGGAAGTGGCTACGGGAGTCCCGCTCGACCAATTCATGGTCGAAACCGACTGCCCATACCTTGCGCCGGAGCCGCACCGGGGAGAAGTCGCCGAACCAGCCCACACCAGGCTGGTTGCCGAAAAGATTGCTGAATTACGTGGGATAACACTCGCCGAAGTCGCCTCATCCACCACTGCTACCGCTGAGAAATTTTTCCGCCTTCAAGGATAAGCAATATTCTTCTTGCAATACTCGTGATTACCCACTAGTCTGCCAGACTATTTTCCAAAATTTAGCAATGAAATCAGAAATCCATCCCGAATACGTTGAGGCCACGATTAGCTGTGCATGTGGTGCGGTTTATCAGACGCGCTCGACGGTTAAATCGATCAGTATCGGTATCTGCTCGGCCTGCCACCCATTCTTTACCGGTGAGCAGAAGTTCGTCGATACTGCTGGCCGTGTTGAAAAATTTGCCCGCCGTTATGGCAGCACCAAGGCCAAGCGCCGCGCCAAGAAGTCGGCAGAGTCTTAGCAAATTTCCCCATCAGGCAGGCGGTGGTTTCGTGCGCGAAGCCACCGCCTGTTTGTATACCGCCTAGCACTGGTGCCAAAACACTCATAATTACAGGCCATACTTTAGACAATGGATTATTCAACCCTCATCGAGAAGCATAACGAGCGCTTCAGCGAGCTTGAGCAGGCGATCGCTGCGCCTGATTTGTACGATGACCCGCAACGTGCACGCGATATTATGAAGGAACATTCGCGCACCAAGGAACTGCTCGATGCGTGGAATGAATACCTGGGTGTTATTTCCAACCTTGCAGGTAATCGCGAGTTGGCCGACTCGGGGGATGAGGAGATGGCAGAATTGGCGAAAGTTGAAATTCCTGAACTGGAAGAAGCTGTGCAACGCCATGAGCGTACCGTCCAGGCACTGCTACTACCTGCCGACGCAAATGAAGACCGCGATGCCATCATGGAAATCCGTGCCGGCACCGGTGGCACAGAAGCAGCCCTGTTCGCAGCCGACCTGCATCGCATGTACTCTCGCTATGCCGAACGCAATGGCTTGAGCATCGAAGAATTAGAATCCAGCCCATCCGATCTCGGTGGCTTTAAAGAGGTCATCTTCAAAGTGAGCGGTCAGGGTGTCTTCCGTCGCCTGCGTTACGAGAGTGGTGTGCATCGGGTCCAGCGTGTTCCGGCAACTGAAGCCCAGGGTCGAATCCATACATCCACGGCAACCGTCGCCGTACTGCCGGAAGCAGAAGAAGTCGACTTTGAGCTAAAACAGGAAGACCTGCGGATCGAAGTCTGCCGTGCCGGTGGACCCGGCGGCCAGGGCGTCAATACCACCGACTCCGCAGTACAAATCCTGCATATCCCGACCGGCAAAATCGTCCGCTGCCAGGACGGCCGTAGCCAGCAAAAGAACAAGGAAAAAGCACTCGCCATTTTGCGTTCGCGATTACTTGAGGAAAAACAACGCGAGGAGGCGGAAAAATATGCCGCCCAGCGCAAAAACCAGGTTGGCTCCGGTGGCCGCGAGGAAAAGATCAGGACATACAACTTCCCGCAAAACCGGATCACCGATCACCGCATTGGTCTGACCCTGCATAGCCTCGACCTGTTCATGGATGGTGACTTGCAGGAAATGATCGAATCTCTGCAGGCGGCAGACCTCGAAGCACGCCTCGCGGATGCAGAGACCGAAGCCGTCAGTCAATAGGCTATGACAGTGCTCGAGGTAATCAATTCCACCACTGCTTACTTCGAAAAGGCCGGAGTGGAAAGTCCCCGGCTCAATATCGAGCACCTGCTAGCGCATTCGCTGGGCAAAAAACGGCTCGACCTTTACCTCGAATTTGATCGCCCACTGGCCGAAAGCGAGTTAGCGCCTCTACGTGACCAAGTCAAGCGTAGGGCCTCCGGCGAACCGCTACAGCACTTGCTGGGTACCGCTGAGTTCCATGGCCGGGAGTTTCTCTGCGATACCCGCGCGCTAATCCCCCGCCCCGAGACAGAACAATTGGTTGAGATCGCTATCGCAGCTTGCCCGGCACCGTCCAGAATCCTTGACGTCGGCACCGGCTCCGGCGTGATCGTACTGACGCTGGCCTCCATGCTACCAGACGCAACCCTGGTAGCTACGGATTCAAGTCAGGATGCTTTGGACCTAGCGCAAGCAAATGCAGAGAGGCTGGGGCTTACCGAGCGTGTCACATTCCAGTGCTGTGAGCTGGCGACGGGTATCACTGACACGTTCGACCTGGTAGTCGCCAACTTGCCTTACATCCCCAGCTCAGAGATCCCCAAGCTATCCCGCGAAGTACAGCACGACCCCCGGCAGGCACTTGATGGCGGTAAGGACGGACTCGCATTAATCTCCGAACTCAGCGGACAACTATCACGACTTCTTAAACCAGGGGGTACAGTGGCACTCGAAGTCGGCTTTGATCAGGCTGAACAAGTTCGGAGGTTGCTTCTTGAGGCGAAGTGCAGGAATATTCAGATCCACCACGACTTGCAAGGGGTACAAAGATTTTTAACTGCTAACAATGGATAAACTAATTGTTCACGGCGGCCACGCGCTCGAAGGTACAGTACGCGTAAGTGGCTCGAAAAATTCTGCGCTGCCGATTCTCGCCGCCTGCCTGCTGACAGAAGAGGAATGCGTCATTCGCTGCGTGCCGGATCTCAGCGATGTCCATTACATGCTGCAGATTCTTTCAAACCTTGGTGCCGAGGTCGAACGCGCCAGCGGTACGATCAAAATTAAAGCAGCCAAAATTCACACCGAGGCACCTTATGATATCGTTCGCAAGATGCGCGCTTCAGTCTGTGTGCTCGGGCCGCTGATCGGCCGTACCGGTGAAGCCACCGTGTCATTGCCGGGTGGCTGTGTTATCGGTGATCGCCCGATCGATCTCCACCTGCGTGGATTCGAAGCACTGGGTGCCACCGTACGGGTCCAGGAAGGTAATGTGAAAGTCCTGGCCCCGAGACTGCATGGCGCACAGGTCAACATGCTCGGAAAACACGGGTCGACGGTACTGGGTACCGGCAACATCATGATGGCAGCTGTCCTCACCGCAGGAGAAACCATCATCGAGGGGGCCGCCTGCGAGCCCGAAGTCGTCGACCTGGCAAATTTCCTAACTAAGCTGGGTGCTAAAATCGAGGGCGCCGGCACCCCGCATGTCGTGATCGAGGGGGTCAAGCAACTGGGTGGCGCCAACCACACGGTGATCCCCGACCGTATCGAAGCTGGCACCTTCCTGGTAGCCGGGGCAATTTGTGGCAAAAAAGTCACACTTGATCGTGTTGAGCCAAGCCACCTGGAGGCGGTCACGGCAGCGCTCAAAAGAAGCGGCTATGAAATCACTGGCACCGGGAACAAGCTGACTATCCTGCCCAATGGTGACTCGCAACCGCTCAACCTGACAACGTCCCCGTACCCGGGGTTTCCCACCGACATGCAGGCACAGATGTGCGCCCTGCTGTCGACCACGGCGGGTGTCAGCGTGATCACCGAGCATGTCTTCCCCAATCGCTTCATGCATGTAGCCGAGCTCAACCGCATGGGTGCCAATATCCAACTCGAAGGGCCAACCGCAGTACTCAATGGCGTGGATGCATTGGGTGGCGCGCCAGTCATGGCCAGTGACCTGCGGGCCTCGGCTGCGCTACTGCTGGCCGCCTTGAAAGCCGATGGCCAAACGGAAATCAACCGTGTCTACCATATCGACCGTGGCTACGAATTAATCGATGATAAGCTCGCCCAACTCGGAGCCCATATCGAGCGGGTTAAGGAATAAGATCAAAGACGCAACACTTGTACCGCATAGATCACTCAGCCAAGCAGGATTTTAGCAATTTGTTTTTTGCAATGAAGCGAATTCTGGTACTTGCAATTCAGCGGCAATTCGCACTATGATCACGCCATTCTAACCTCCAACCCAACCGGATACCCCCTCAATGGAACACACTAAAAACGACAAGATAGTATTCTGGGGCTGCTTTATTGCCCTAATCACCACCTCGATGGCCTTCATTATCAGGGCCATCTTAATCGGCAACAGCGCCGCTTGGCCAACCGAGTTTGGCCTCGATAAGGTGGAAGCAGGCGACCTGTTCGGTGCAGGTCTCTGGCCATTTGCCATCAGCATTATCCTGTTCAGTCTGGTAATCGATAAGGTCGGGTACAAGTTTGCCATGTTCTTCAGCTTTGCCTGCTATGCGGTGTTCGGAGTTTTGATGATGTTGGCGTACTCGGCGGTTAATGCCCCTGGGGTAGAACTTGCCGCCGCCCAGGACAATGCCTGGTGGTATTTATACATCGGTTCCATCATCCTTGGACTAGGCAATGGTACAGTCGAAGCATTTATCAACCCGGTAGTAGCTACCCTCTTCAAAGATGAAAAATCCAAGTGGCTGAATATCCTGCACGCTGGTTGGCCCGGTGGCCTGGTGCTGGGTGGCATTCTGACGATTGCCTTGGGTGATGTCGTAACGGGTGACTGGCGGATTTTGATCGGACTGATTTTCCTGCCTGCGGTGATCTACCTGGTAATGCTCTTCGCGGCCAAATTTCCGGTCAACGAACGGGTTGCTGCTGGTGCCACCTATCGCCAAATGCTCGGCGAACTGGGTGCCATCGGCGCATTAATCGCATTTGGCCTGACTTTTGCGCGCCTCGGCGAAGTCTTCGGCTGGCCTGCATATAACGTGCTTGGCCAATCCATTCCATTGGGGTTGATTCTAACGATTGTCGTTGTTATCGGCTACTTTGCCTACTGCCGCTCGTTCGGCCGGCCATTGCTGATCGCCCTGGTCTTGATTATGATTCCGCTGGCCGTCACCGAATTAGGTACCGACGGCTGGATTACCGGGTTAATGGAAAAGCCGATGATGGAAATCGGCTGGAACCCGGCTTGGGTACTGGTGTATACCTCTGCGATCATGATGATCCTGCGCTTCTTTGCCGGTCCGGTAATCCACTGGTTTAAGCCGCTCGGGCTGCTGGCAATTGCCTCGGTACTGGCAATCATCGGTTTGAACCTGCTTTCATTTGCGCAAGGCCTGGTCTTCATTTTTGTTGCAGCGACCATCTATGGCATTGCTAAATCCTACTTCTGGCCGACCATGCTGGGCGTCGTTTCTGAGCAGACACCGCGTGGCGGTGCGCTCACTTTGAATGCTATCGCCGGCATCGGTATGCTCTCGGTGGGCATTATCGGTACCCCATTGATCGGATACTTGCAGGAATCATCAGTTGCTAATGCGGTCAAGCAGGAAGCTTCCGTTGGCGAGGAATTATTCATGGAAAAAGAATACCTGTTGGGTAAATACGAGGTCCTCGAGGAAGCAGCCGTGAAGTCACTCCCCGCAGCCGAGCAGGAACAAATTGACGCCATCAAAGACCGCGAAACACAGGGTGCGCTGGCCAAGATGAGCATCTTTCCGGCAATCATGCTGATCGCTTACTTGCTGCTGATCCTTTACTTCCGATCCAAGGGCGGCTACCGACCGCTATCGGTAGCCGACGAGATGCAAGCTAAGCCGACGAGCTGACAGAAAACATTTTGATCTTACATAACTTGCGGATTGGGATTGCATTCTTCATCCGCGATGCCATTATGTAACAATGAGAAATTTGTTCATCCTGCTGGCGCTATTCCTCATGACAGGGACAATTTTTGCACACCCCGGGCACCCTGGCGGCCACGACCTGACGTCACCATCAGTATGGATTCAGCACTTGTTTAGTTTTGACCAGCCGCTGGTACTGGTTGCCATGTTGTTGTTGCTGGGCTTTCTGGCTCACCGGATTTTCAGGACCCAATCCTAGTAAGCTATCGAGCCCATGAGGGTTGGCTCACGGACACCGTTACCGGTAGATTCACTGGCTGCGGATCTTACCCATGAATTGGCAACTTGTGGGCGTATTGTTATTCAGGCACCGACCGGCTCTGGAAAATCAACGCGGGTGCCCCAAATATTGGCAGATGCCAAACTGGCCGGATGCAACGGACGAATAGTCGTCCTCCAACCCCGACGGATGGCCGCCCGTATGCTGGCTCGCAGGGTAGCATTCGAGCGCAATGTCGAACCAGGTACCGAAGTCGGCTATCAGGTGCGTTTTGAGAATTGCTCATCGGCTGCCACCCGGATCGTTTATGTGACCGAGGGGATCCTGCTGCGCATGTTCCAGGACAATCCTACTCTGGATGATGTAGCGGCATTGGTTTTCGATGAGTTCCACGAACGCCAACTACAAAGTGATCTGGGTCTGTCACTGGCACACCAACTGCAACAATCAAAGAAGCCGGCCCTGAAAATTTGCGTGATGTCGGCAACCCTGGAAACCAAGGCAGTTGCTAAGTACCTGGGCGATTGTAAAGTACTGACAGTTAGCGGGCGCAGCTATCCGGTCGAAATCCAATATACCGGCAGCAGGGTAAGCTCACAGCAACAACGCAGGGAAGACAATGTTTGGGACAGGGCAGCTTCCGCCTGTGCTCAAATTGTCGGCAAGTATCTGGCTGGTCACATCCTCGTGTTCATGCCTGGCGCATACGAAATTGGACGCACTCTTACAGCTTTACGCGCGCACTCAAACACCCGCCATACCCCAAGTTTTGCGCTGCACGGTGGATTGACTGCCGCCGACCAGGACGCTGCTGTGGCCCCCACCAGTGAGCCAAAAATCATCGTGGCAACCAATGTCGCCGAAACCTCACTGACCATCGAAGGGGTCACCCATGTCGTTGATTCCGGGCTGGCGCGTATCGCCAGAATTGATCCGCACCGTGGCATCAACACCCTGCTGGTCGAAAAGATTGACCAGGCTGCGGCAGAGCAACGCGCCGGGCGTGCCGGACGCACTGCGCCAGGCACCTGTTTGCGGTTATGGTCCTCTGCCGAGCACACCGGGCGGCCAAAACGCGCGCTGCCGGAAGTTCGGCGTATCGACCTCAGCGCTGCACTATTGCAGCTACTATCACTGGGTATCGATTGCGCGACATTTCCCTGGTTCGAAGAACCCGATGAGAAAATGCTGGAACACGGCTTGCAACTGCTAAATGACCTTGGGGCAATCGATGGCAATCACCAGATCACCAGCCAAGGTCATGCTCTAGCCAGACTACCGCTCCATCCGCGGCTTGCCGCACTGCTACTGGAAGGGGCAGAACGCGGTTGCCTGCAAGAGGCTTGCCGCACGGCTGCCATGCTGCAAGGTCGACCGCTTCTGATGCCGACACGCGACAAAGCAATTAGTGAGCGCCGTGAGACAATTGCCCCGAACCATCAATCTGATATCCGATTGACTTTGGCAATCTGGCAAATAGCAAAAAAAGAAAAATATAATCTGGATTTTTGCCGCAGCATCGGGCTGCACGCCCAGGCCGCGCGGGAGGCAGACCGGATCGCGGCGCAACTGCACTCGCTATTGGCAGATCGCGAAAGCAAAATAGATTCCACACCTGAAGCACTGGAGAAATGTTTGCTGGCAGCTTTCAGTGACCATCTGGCTGTCCGTGATTCCCCAGGCACTCTGCATTGTTCGATCATTCACGGCCGTCGTGGCGAACTGCGCCGTTCATCACTGGCGCGTGATGCAAATTGCCTGATCGCCTGCGATATCAGTGAGTCGGGGCGTACCGGCGCAACTAGCGTTTTTCTCGAAATGGCAACACCAATAGAGCGGCAGTGGTTAGAAGAATTGTTCCCTGCTGATTTTTCAACTGGCAATGAAACCGTCTGGGACTCATCCCGCAGGACGGTAGTTGGAAGGAAGATAACCCGCTTTCGTGATCTCATTCTCGAAGATAGCGCCGGCGACCCGCCTGATCGTGAGTGTGCCAGGGATGTGCTTTTAGCTAAGGTTCTTGATGGCGAACTCAAACTGAACGGTTGGGATGGTCAAGTGGAGCGCTGGATAGCACGAGTCAACTTTCTGGCTGCGGTGGCGCCAGATTTGGAGATTCCGCCCATCGATCAGGATTCACGCAAGTTGATGCTGGCGCAATTGTGCGATGGTGCTTTCTCGTATAAGGACATCAAAGATCGCCCCGCCCTGCCAGTCGTCCGGTCGTGGCTGCCAAAAGCCCAAAAGGATTTGCTGGATAAAGCGGCCCCGGAGCAAATCACCCTGCCCGGACGTAAACGTCCATGCCGGATCCGCTACGAGCCAGAAAACCGCCAGGCAGTCATCAGCTCACGTTTGCAGGACTTTTACGATATCCCGCATAGCCAACTTACCATCGTCTTTGGTCGCCAGCCACTCACTGTCGAATTGCTGGCCCCCAATGGCCGCCCGGCTCAGGTCACCAGTGACCTCGATACCTTCTGGCATACCTCCTACCCGCAGGTTAAAAAAGATTTGCGCGGCAGATACCCGAAACACGAGTGGCGCTAGCAGAACATTCAACGTTTATTCTGGAGGGCAAAATTCCACCTTTGCCGAATCTTACTTGAGTACGGCTGGATCTAGCCCAGATAGCAGTCACGGCGGACGTTCCTCCTTCGCTAGCTAACCGAGCTTACTATATCCATGATCAACAAATAGAAGCGCACCTAGCCCGAATCAATCACAAGCTTCGTAGGACAAGGGAGGTCCGCCCTCCACAACGTCCCTTGTCACTTGTTACTGTCCCTGCCCTGCATACCTATTGGTCAGGACGATGCAGGGTTCCATCTCACAGTCTGCTAAACCGCCTCTTCCGGCTGAAATTTAGCTGGCTTTTTCTTCTCCTTAGCCGTCTTTTGCTTGACCTCTTCCTGCGGTAGCGGTCTTGCCGGTATGCCATACTTCACACCGTAAACTTTAATCGGAAGTCCCTTCGGCAAAAGATCGTACAGGGCAGATGCCGCACGCGACGGTAATCGCACACAGCCATGCGACGCCGGCCTGCCGGGAACGTAACCGGCATGAAATCCCACCGCAGTGTAGGTTCCGTCCAGTTTGTGAAAGCGCATGAAATTTCGCATCGGCGAGCCCACATATTCCGCACCTTCAGGCGGCTCATCCTCACGCATATCAACATCTTTTTGGACAATTTCACCGGATTCGGTATCAACAAAATTACCGTACAAGTTCGATGCATGGTCTTTGTTTTTCTGCCCGATCTTATAGTCTCCCGTCGTGGTACGGTAATTATAGCGCCCGCTAGCCAGCCTTGATGCGGCAACCAATTTGCCTTGCGAGTAGATATATACCCGCTGCCGATCGAGGTCGACTAGCGCCGCCGAACGATTGATATCCAGTGGCTGCGCAGCAAGTTCTTGGTCAAATATTGCCAGCCGGTTTGGCGCCTGCTTGAGACCCTCCTGGATGACCGCAAGATCTTCCCGGGTAATTATCTCAGGAACATCTGACGGTGGGCCGGATGGCTGAAAGATGGCACATCCACTAGCCAACACAAAAAGTAGTCCTGCTAATGTATTAAGTGAAGCCGTGTAATGAGATTTCACCCCCATAGAGTATGTTCAACGGGCGCGATTTCCAACTCATTCTTTGTTAAATTCCTGTAACGCCCAGTCTGTTATAGCCTGTTCTATATACTGCCCGGCATGGTGCATGGAGTCTGCCAGCGAACTGGCATAGGGCTCCAGGCTAAGCACCACATCAAAACCCGCCATGTCACTTACCTTGCCGGCAATTGCCAACGTCTTTTTACCATGGCGTTGGGCCAGATCACGAATCCGACCGGGTGCTTTGCCCATACCTGATTGGCTATCGAGGTGCCCTTCCGCAGTAATCACAAGGTTTGCCCCGTGCACCGCATGCTCTAATTGCAACGCATCGGCTACCAGGTCAAAACCACTGCGCAGCTTAGCCCCGGCAAAAGCCATCAGGCCAAATCCCAGACCGCCCGCTGCGCCGGCACCGGGCGTCACAGCCAGCTTCCGAAATCGCTTATCCAACGAGACCAGGTGTGCCAGCGCTTGCTCGAGTTCTCGAACTCCATCTTGATCTAGTCCTTTCTGTGGGCCATAGACTGCAGTTGCCCCATGCTGGCCCAACAGCGGATTATCCACATCCACAGCGGCCTCGACAATCACCCCATCAAGGCACTTAGCGCCACCATCAATCTTCTTGATAAGCGGATAATTGACAGGTTGTGGTGTGACTGGACGATCACTCTGATCCAAAAATTGCCAACCCAAGGCAGCTGCCATTCCCGCGCCGGCATCATTCGTTGCACTACCGCCCAGCCCGACAAACAGATGCTTTGCTCCCGCTGCAACCGCATGCCCGATCAACATTCCAGTGCCAAAGGTGTTGGCCAGTCGCGGGTCACGGTCAGTCTCTGCCAACATCGCCAAACCATTCACCACGCTCATCTCGACTACTGCGCTGCGGACACCGTTGGCTAGCCCAGCAAAATAGCTACCGCTCACATCCCGCCCACGGGCGTCAACTGACGGACACTCCACCCGTTCAAACCCCAAGGCTGCCCCCAACACCTCGGCAAATCCCTCGCCACCGTCCGCAATCGGCAGCACCTCAACATCAAGCTCCGGGTCCGCAGCCAGCAAACCGGCACGGATCGCCTCGCCCGCCTGCCGCGCTGTGAGCGACCCCTTGAATTTGTCGGGTATCACTAGAATCTTCATTCACAACACCTATCACATAGAGCCTAAATGCACTTGATCAAAGAATCAAGGACTGTGCGGTGGCGCTGGATGCCGCGACTCTCGACGACAGTGTCGCTGCTGCGTTACAGGCGAAACTCGACGAAGCAAAGCGCCTGCATAATGAAGCACTCAACGACCAGGCGCGTGAGGCATCCTACAAAGAAGATCTTGCCTCTGTCTCACAGCGACTAAATGACATTAATCAGCAGATCGAGGTATTGCGTACGCAGCAACTTGCACCGGCTGACTCAATGGTAGCGGAGCTAAGCTTCGATCAACTCCAGTCACGGTTGGCCGAGGCACGCGCTAGAGCAGCCACGCTACGCGACGATGCAGCTTCTCTGCAACAGGAACTCCAGGCCGAAATATTAAGGCCACAGGAGATCCCAGCCGAGATAAGTGCTGCGAGAAAATCGATCGAAAATGCATTAAACGTGCAGCAACCTGATGAGTCAGCAGCTTCTTTAGTAAGTCGCATCGAGCAGGTAGTAACAAGTGCGCGGGGGCTGGCAGGTAAAGCGAAGCTGGCCGCACTTGAACAGGAAAATACCAGTCATGAGTCACGTGTCGCATTATTAAAAGTGCAGTTAGAGTTACGGGATGCGCAAGCTGACCAGGCTGAGGCTGAAGCAGAAATGCTGGCATCCGTTGTAAGCGAACGGATTTCCCAACAGGCGAGCGAAGCAGCCCAATTAGCGTCTGCGCTAGAGGCTGATCTCGGCAAGAGCTTACCTGAGACGCAACAACTGGCTGATCCCGGTGGTCATTGTGAGCGCTTATGTGGCCGGGATGACCTCGCTCACGAAGGAAGCCCGTGTGTATCAGGACGGCCTTGGTCGCATGGTGATTATCGTGTGTATGTTGCTGCTAGCATTTGCTCACTACCGTCTGTTTCGCTTTCGTGACGGGGTATTAGCGGCGACTCTTGAGCTAAACCCGTCCGGCTGGCTGAACCGTTTGCGCTATCTGTGGTTGCCACTGCTGGTTGGATTACCGCTCCTGCTGGCGGTGCTGGCAACGGTCGGTTATCTATTTGCAGCTTATGATTTACGTTCGCGCTTTACTATCAGCACCTGGTTGTTAGTAGCTGCGGCATTAGTAACCGGTTTGGCAGACCGCTGGGTTGTCTATCGCGAGCGCAAGATCGCCTTGCAACGGGCGCTGGAAGATCGCCAGGTAAAACCGCAGGAAGCATCACGTATTACCGGCGAAGAAGGCCCCACTCTGGTTATCGAAGAGGAAGAGTTGAATGTTGAGACTCTAAAAAAACAAAACCAGAATCTCTTCCATTTCGTGATCGCAGCCACCTTGTTCTACGGGCTGTGGCAGATTTGGCAAAGTACTCTACCGCTTCTGAGTAATTTCCATCAAATCATGTTGATTGGATCATTTTCGCTTTCTGACCTGATCACTTCAATTGTTATCGTGGTTGTTACAACAGTTGCGGTGCGCAATATCCAGGGGCTGCTCGAGGTGGCATTATTACAAAATCTGCCGCTCGATAATGGTACCAGATACGCAATAGTTACCCTTTCCCAATACGTTCTGATTGCAATTGGTATTGTCGTAGCTGCCCACACCTTAGCCTTCGATATGACGCAGCTGGCGTGGATTTTTGCAGCGCTTAGTGTCGGCCTGGGATTTGGGCTTCAGGAGGTCGTAGCCAACTTTGTCTGCGGGCTGATACTGAAAAAGCCTGCCGGATGTTACTCGAGATTGCCAAATCACACCCGGATGTGATGGATGACCCGGAGCCATTTGTCGTTTTTGACACTTTTGACGACAGTTCACTGAGACTGATCCTGCGCGCATACCTGCCCAACATGGACCGCCGTGTCATGGTCATCAGTGAGTTGAATTCCACTATCCACCAGCGTTTCAATGAAGAGGGTATCGAAATTGCATTCCCGCAACGTGATCTTCACCTGCGTAGCGTAGACCCTGCAGTGAAATCAGTAATGGCCGACAAAGACTTGGGCCAATGACGCGCGGTACTATGCAGGGAATTTCTTGGTTTAAAAAGAGGTTAGTCAACATTTCTTTACCCATGTTTTCAATTTTTTTGAAAAGTAAAAGTAGTTTGACTAACACCTTCTCCCTGGCAGTTGCGGAACATTTCAGGATGCAAGGTGCAGCGACTTGGGAGGGGCTTTTGGTGCTTGTGATATGGGATGCCAAGCGGTATCCAGTGTGGTCAGCAGATAAAAAATCTGTACGGAATGAAAAAATTTGCAGCCATACTAGTCACCACATATCTGGTGCTAGCCGCCTGGTATTTCATCAGTATCAGCACGAGGATTCACCTTGAGATAGATGCTTACTCGACAGTTGGGTCGACCATGCTTGTCGATCAATTAGTTGATGGTGAAAAGATTTTTGATGGTGATAACAAGCAATCGCTTGGCAGGGACAAGGTAAATGAACTGAGGTTCGATTTGCGCAAGAGCCCGCAAATTAATCTAAAAATCACTCCCTTAAGAAAGCCGGGCACGGTTATCATCAGTAAGGTCCTTATCGCAACGGACACTGTAACTAGAAAGATTCCGTTGGAGAAAATCAGAGCGGTTGCCAATATCGACTCATTGCGGTTGTCGCCGGATGGGCTGGTAGTCCATAGTTCGAAGGAAAGAGATCAGGATGGCAACAGGCCTACCCTGGCTGCCGAAGTAGATTTTGATTCCCAAGCCGGAATTCGTTCGTTCCTGTATTATTTTGTATTGGGAATAATTTTATTTGGCGGCGGAACAAGTGTGATCGCTTTTAGTTTTTACCTTTGGCACCTGCTCAAGGCTATTGAAAAGCAGGAATTGATCACTGCTGTCGGTAATTTCCGGAAATGGATTACCGTGCCATTATTCCTATGCGGCATTCTGGGTACATTGTTCACGGTACATGTTATCTCATTGTCTTTAGAGTATGGCCGCTTATCACAACCTTCCACTTACGATGATGTAGTTTATTTAAATGATGCAGCCGCGCGTGTTTACGCCAGTTATATGGAGGAGGGAGGGGTTCTTGAGTATATCATTAACTTCTTTGCAGAGCCGCCCCATGGCCCCTTAAATACCCTCCTCGCATCTGCTGGATTCTGGTTATTTGGGACTGGCGATTGGCCGCCTTATGTCATGAATGGTATCTTCGTGCTTTTTTTTCTTTTGGTGGCCATGTGGTTGTTGCGGGACTGTTCGCTGATTGCTCGTTGTTTCATGGGTTTGGCGCTCCTTTCCACCAATATGCTGTTCGGGGCGGTCTCTGAATTTCGCCCGGATATTCCTGCATCATTATTAGCGGCATCAGGCATAGCCCTGTTAATAAGTGTCGCATTTCAAACCGGAAATAGGGCAGGAAAATTTCTACAACTACTGGTTTCTGGATTTTTATTGGGGCTGGCAGTATGGGCCAAGCCCAGTGCGAGCCCATTGGTAATAATCATTTTTGCCTTTGTTTGTCTTGGCGTAATCCTTTTGCAGCTTAATCAAATTCGTAGTTGGAGATTGTTTTTAGCGGTGGTGCAGCCGCTGATCATTGCATCAGTTCCACTACTAATTATTTCCGTTTGCTGGTACCTGATTAATTACAATCATATTTTCAACTACATCTACGGAGGTCAATTTTCTGAAGAGATAGCCGAAATTTACCATGAGCCTCTATCCGGCCTGCAGAAATGGCTTTTTTATGTCAACGGGAGTGGATCTATTTTTCTGCAGCAGCATTTTATGGTTGCCGCAGCAACCTCCTTACTGGGCGGACTCTTTCTGGTGGCGGGAAAAGCCGGCAGGACTCGTGAGGTGCTATTATTGTTTGCGACCTGTGTCTTCTGGTATGTGTTTGTTACCCAGAATCCGCATAAACATGCTTTTTTTGGGACTGGATTTCAGTCGCTTTTATTGTTGCTGCCCATTGTTTTTACCGGGTGGCTTGGAGCCAGGCTGCTATCCGGATCCTTGAGATCCTGGCTGCTTAACCTGGCAATACTGGTCTTTTTTCTGTTTTCAATAGCTAAGCAATATACCGCAAAAGCGCTCTGGCAATTTGAGTACACGCATACAGATAGCAGGGCCGACCAACTCGCTAAGCTTCCTGAATTTATATTTCACGCACTGGACCACACCTCATATCCGGAAGCTCAAAATACGAGGAACACCGTATTTGTTGCCTACTCTGGACTGGTGAATGACAGCACGCTGAAGTGGGAAGCACAGAAGAGACATAAAGATATAAAATTCCTATCTTATCCTGTACACAAAACCGTTGATGTTGAGGATGTGTTGGAGTTTGCTGGAGTTGCGGACTATGTATTCATTCCATCGGGTACAGAGTACGCCCTCGATCCACGGTTCGGTACCGTGGCAATAGCAGCAGAAGTGATTGCCGCGCTAGAAGAGTCAGCAGACTGGCACATCATAGCGCGCCACCCGGTCGGGCAGGGAGAGTATCTATTATTTAGAAAGAACTAGCTTCTAAATCTCATGAGATTTTCTGCTTATTCTGCGCAGTGCGTAATAGAATAATACCCCCCACCAACGACGGCCGCGAGATGCTTTCCAAACCATGTGACCACGAGACAAAAAGCAATTGCCTGTAATCGAACCCTACGGGTTCTCATCTCGCCGGGACAAGTAGATCCAACGGAACGTTGGTGGCGGTGAGGGTACTTCTTCGCTGAAGCTTCGAAGCACAGGCGGGATTGATCCTCGTGCCTCGGATCTGTGCATTTGTGGCTCGCTTTGCTCGC
>CAYUDZ010000041.1:0-19631 GCA_964443575.1 uncultured Chthoniobacteraceae bacterium
TCCACGCCGCCAGCGTTCGTTCTGAGCCAGAATCAAACTCTCCGTTGAAAGTTTGCTCCCCGTGTGAACGGGGTAAAATCTGACTTTCCGTACCCGACGTGATTACGGTCGGGCCGGATCGGTCAAAATTGTTGATATATTATCTCAAAATCATGACGTATAACGCACAATTCAATTTTTGCTTAATTAATTGTTTTGCTGTCATAAGCAGACACATGGAATGTCTGCTTACTTGCGATCATTACCGAAAAAATTATCGGCAATCTGGTCTGTCAATGAACTGTGTAAAAAGATAGCAGGAGACAAAAAATCCCGGAATGGGCTGACTAGCCTTGAGCATACGCTGAAGGGTAATTGTCAGGACAAAACCGGGTTAGTTTGAAGTCCTACTTAACTTTTAAGAACACTGCCGCCGAGCGGCCCCGTTTCAATCGGGATAGTAATATTAGCAATCCGCTAGATAACGTCAACCATTTTTTTAATTTTTTTTAACAATTTTGGTTGCTGTTATCTGCTGATTGGGAGTGGGAGAATACAGCTTACGAAAATTACGTCAACAGTTTTTTTGAAAAAAGTTTCCCTGGGGGCTGCGGCATAGCCGCTGCCATGGGAACTGGCCGACCGGGACAACGATAAATCCTGATTGCAGGTCGCCGATGACGGCGCTTTGCCGACCCTGGTGCAGGTGGTGCCAATAGGCCATCAGGGCGCACAGCAGGGCATCGGTCTGGTCTTCGATATTTTTGGTCCATGGCTGGGTGAGCAGGTGGCGGGATTGTTCGTCACAACTCAAGGCGGGAAACAGCCGGGGCCAGAATTTTAGGATCAGTTGTTGCAGCCGGGCGAACTCGCGGCGGCGTTCGGTCACCTTACCGCGCTTATAGGGGATCCGTTGGTCGAGGTGCAACCAGGCAACGATCGCCGGGTGCGGGTAGACCTCCATGACATAGCGGCTGCCTGACCAGGCAGTAATTAAACCAAGTGCATTGATTTTTTTCAGCAACCGTTGCGGGCGTTGGACTAATTTCGTGTTAGCCGGGTGGCAACCGCATTTCCATTTGCCGAAGACGGTATGGGTCAAACGGTCAACCGGGCGGGAGCCGGTTGGGTTGTTGCATACCAGCGGGGCATCGACAGCGACAACCATAGGTGCTGGTGTTGGAATACTTGCAAGCAAAGCCAGCAGGGCATCATCACCATGGGTCAACTCGATTGATTTGACTTGCGCTTTTTGCTGCTGCTGTTCGAAAACGCAAATCCCATCCGGATTGTGCTCACCCCAAGCGAGATCGATTCCTACGTAGTAGCTGGTGTGCATATACTGAGTAGCATTAATCAGTGGCCCGGCGTCGGATTGAACTTTTGGGATCCAGGTGGCTGCCGGTATTTAGTCATCAGTCGGGGTAGCCACCGTCAGGTACGGACGGATTTTCTCCAGGGTTTTGCGGCCAATGCCGGTCACACGTTCCAGCTCCTCGATGGCCGCGAATGGACGCTGTTCGATGATTCGGTTGGCGGTGACCTCGCCGATCCCGGGAATCGTCATCAGCTCATCACGGGCAGCGGTGTTGGGATCGAGCGGTTGGCTTGGCGGGGCAGTGCCCATGGCAATCTCTAAGTCCCGTTCTTCGAGGCGCTGGGCCAGTCGTTGGTTTTGCAGCTTATCCCAGTCAGTAAATTGCCATGCGCCGCGTCCACGTGAGGCTGCCACCAACTCGGCATCCTTGAGCTGCTCGATGTAATCGGTACGCGATTGACCGTCTGGGGTCGATCGGTACACGCCGAAAGCACGGGCCAACCCGCGCTCGACTAGCATCGTTGCCAGATCGCGGCCAGCAGCAGTTTCGACGAACGCATAGATACGCTTGTACCTGCCATCGCCGCCACCATCAGCGAATGCCGTGTGCACGGTAAACGGCTGCGCCAGCAATTCAAATGTCGTTGTGCGAGCCTGCCGGGCCAGTTCGATTGCTTTAGCTATTGATTGCCTTGGGTTATTGCCAAAATTTGAGATGCCAAAGTAACGGCGCTGCGCCCGCAAGCGGCGGGCATCGGTCGTGTCGCCACTGCCGATATGCAGTTCGATACAGTCCGCACCATATAGCCGCAAGGTGTGTTGAACTCCGTTTGGAAAAACAACCCGGAAGCTATCACCGTCTGCCCATTCGGTCTCCACCAACTGTACAGCAGAGATGGTTTGCAGCTCGCCAGCTTGGCTGGTTGACAGCATCAGGCCGGCTATTAAACCGCCAAGAATAACCAGCCATGTATTGTCATAGTCCCTTAACAGACTGTCGCAGAATGATTTGATCATATAAAAATATGCTCAAGTCGGCAACGCTTGCCAGCTTGAATTGATCTATGAGCTAGCCTGGCAACCGGCTGTCCGCCGCAAAGCGATTATTGTGCTGTTACTGATATGTCGTATGCTTTAATGATGTCTCAGTATTTTTTTGCGCTAGTCACCGGACTGACATTGTTGTGTCTGGTAAGCTGTCGGCTAGAGTCTGAGCCCAAGGCATTAAGCTACCAGGTATTGGTCGAATACCCGCATGACCCCGGGGCCTGGGTACAGGGGTTGGTCTTTGCCGATGGCAAGCTCTACCAAAGCACCGGCTTACGCGGCCGCTCAACACTGCGCGAAATCGACCTGGAGTCAGGCGCTATCGTGCGCAAAGTCAATCTCAGCGACCAACTCTTCGGTGAAGGCCTGACCGAATTGGATGGCCGCCTATATCAGCTGACCTGGCAGGCCGGGGTGGGGCTGATCTACGATATGACAACCTTTGAAGTGCTGGAGCAATTCCAATACCATGGTGAGGGCTGGGGGCTAACCCACGATGGTCAGCACCTGATCATGAGCGATGGGAGCTCGCAGCTACGCTTCCTTGATCCCGGGACATTCCAGGTTGCGCGCACCCTACAGGTGACCATGGACGGCAAGCCACTCAGAAATTTGAATGAATTGGAATTTATTGATGACTTGATCGTGGCTAATGTCTGGTACACCGACAAAATTGTGTGGATTGACCCAAGCAGCGGTGAAGTCCTTCAATATCTCAACTTGTTTGACCTGATGCCGCGACGCCCGGTAGCGGAAGGAGCAGTGCTCAACGGGATCGCCCATGATCCGGACACCGGTCACCTGCTGGTCACCGGCAAATTCTGGCCGAAGATATTTCGCTTAAAAGTGCAATAGCCCGAGAGGCTGTTGACGATGGCCGCACTTAACCACTGCCCTCACTGGTTAGTAATGGATCGGGTTAAGTAATTAATCCGGTCTCGAATCCTGTAAGCAGGAAGCGACTACAGTCCCGGCTGCATCCGCTGCAGGACCTGGTAGTTAGGCATGTATTTGGTGAGCATGGCATTGAGCGTGCCGTCGCTACGCCACTTAGCCAGGCTGGAGTTAGCTTTGGTTAGCAAGTCGTCATCACCGCGGCGCACCGCCCAAGCCAAATATTCTTTGGTCAGCAATTTCGGCACGGCGGTGATTCCCTGTGCCTGGTTGCGTGCCGCCATATTCCAGACCATCGGGGCATCATTCACGAAGGCGTCGATCTTGCCTGACTTCAATGCAGCCAATCCTTTTTGTGGTGAGGAGAAAACCAGCCGCGTCGCCTGTGGTGCTTTGCGCTGTACCAACAAGTCCCCGATCGTTCCTGACTCAACGCCAATCGGCTTTTCCAGCAAATAAATGATCTCTGGATACACATAAGTATTCAGATCTGCGGTGCGGAGCATGATCGCCTGGCCTGATTTCATGTAAGGTTGAGTAAACCGGGCCAGTGACTGGCGTTGCGCGGTAATCGTCATGCCCGACATGATAATGTCGACCTTGCCGCTTTGCAGTGCCGGCAGCAGCTTATCAAAATTCATCCGTTGCAATTGCACCTCCATCCCATGGTCGGCAGCCAACTTGCGGGCAAAATCGATTTCCAGCCCGGCCAGTTGTCCGCCGCTACCCTTGTAGGCGTAGGGATGGCCGGTGGCGGCGACGCCGACACGAAGGATCGGCTGCCCGGTGACAGCAGCACTCTGCTGGCCGGACAGTCCTGCATCATCACAGCCGACAACCAGCAGTAACGAACAGACGCAAATCAGGCTGAAAAATATGGGAGGTATTCGCTGCAATGTCATGGTGGCAAGCATCGTATTGCGTAAGCATCCGCTGACAAGGTTTCTTTTCGCTAGTCGATTAGTTCAGTTTCGTGCAGATAATGAGTCATGCAGGAACGAATCGATCAGTCATTTGAGCAAGCTCGCGCTGAAAACCGTGCCAATTTTATTGCGTACATTTGTGCTGGTGACCCGAGCCTGGAAGCGACCCGCGAGATCGCGCTGGCGCTGGAAGAGGCAGGCGTTGATATCCTCGAGCTGGGATTACCGTTTTCCGACCCACTGGCTGACGGGGTGGTCAACCAGGCGGCGTCCCAACGCGCGCTCGAGGCGGGTGCAACGACGGAAAAGGTCTTTGCGATGATTAAGGATCTGCGACAGAAACTGACCATCCCGATCGTACTCTACAGTTATCTGAACCCAATTTACATTTACGGCTACCAGGCCTTCCATCAGGCGGCAGCTGAGGCCGGAATCGATGGCCTCTTGGTTCTCGACATGCCGCCAGATGAGGAAAAAAGAAATGCCGAGCTGGCTGAGAGCAGTGGCTTGGCGCATATCCGCCTGGTTGCACCGACTACGCCGGAAAAGCGAATCGCTGCGATTGTCGCCGCCGGCACTGGCTTTATTTATTATGTCTCGCAGATGGGGGTGACCGGTGAGCGCGCTGAAGTGGCCGCCTCGGTCGAAGATGCCGTCACCATGATCAAGCGCCACACCGAGCTGCCGGTGGCAGTCGGGTTCGGCATCTCCAAGCCGCAGCACGTCCAACAGGTGGCCGCCTGCGCCGACGGTGTTGTAGTCGGCTCGGCCATCGTGCGCAAGATCGAGGAGTTTGGCAGCGATCTAGATGTCGCCTCAAAAGTTGCCGGTTTTGTCAGGCCGTTGGCACGAGCAAAGAAATGACAAAATAAACAATTGCAACTATTACAAAAATTTAAAATAAGCGAATTAAAATACGAGCCCGATTGTACCTTTAAATCCACTCATCTAACTTCAGGTCATAATCACCAGCTTGTGACTCAGGAAACCAGCCGCGCTCTACCTTCTCTATGATCGTTTCTAAGTTGTCTACAAAGTTGGGACCATGGTCAGGGGTGTGCATAGTCCAAGCATAAGTGGACTTTAAATCAGCACGTAAAAACTGGCCTAACTTGAGAGCTGAAGAAACCATAATCTCCCAATTCCACAAACTGCTTTTCCCAGTTAATGCCTGAAAAATTCTTCGTTTTAACGAGATATACTGGGGTTTGATGGGCAGCATTTTCTGAAAGCGTGCTTTTTCAAACATATATTTGCGACTGGTAAAATTGTCTATCGTATAATAAGTGGCAAATTCTTTATATGATACTCCTCCTTGTAATAACTTCTTATCAGCACGAGGTGGCCCAGAAAGTGGTGCAACGAACATCAAATCCTGTATGTCTTGAAGTAATCTCTTTCCCTCATTAACCCAATTTTTCCCCTTTTGCTGGTGAACCAGCATATCAGAATCGAAATGAATTACATAGTCCGCATTTATAGAATCTAAAGCATATATAGATCCAAATACTGGGTAGCCCCTAAAATTGTGAGTTACTTTTAAATCTTTGCCAAAATATTTTTTATAAATGCGTTTTCTCACATCAGCCGAATTCGGAATATCGCGAATATAATCAACTACCCCGGCTGCACGTAGTGTGTTGAGTATATTGCGTAATTCAAAAAGTGAACCTACTCCCGGTCTATTCCGATAAGCCGGACCAAGTGGTGCAGTATCAATGAAAACTACTATTTCATCAACAGAATTGCGGTGAACACCCGCTATGTGACGCAACATCTGTTCAATCCATTTAATATCAGTTCTTGCAGTCAGCAAAGATAATACTGTTCTATCACGCATTAGATTGTGTTTTTTTTAGCAATATATACTCGCCAGAGTACTCCATTCGCCAACTTGCAAAAGCATTTAATATGCACTCGGTAACGCCTGGCGAATACCTCTCGTGGAGTTCTAAAGCTACAGCTCCGACCTGGTTTAACCATTCATGTCTGTTCGAGAATAAATGATGTTCTGCACCTTCGATATCAAGTTTTAAAAAATCAACATGCCGGCATCCCATTATATCTAATATTTCAGGCACGCTATAACCTTGAATACCACTTTCACTGTCTGAGCTTTCATGTACTTGATAAGAAAAAAAATCTGCATTAGGGTTTGAGATATTTAAATTTGCCCGCCTGTACCACATAGCACATTTAATGCAGGTAATGTTCGGGTAGTGTTTCGTGTTAAGCTCGAGCATTTCATAGTTAGCTTCATCTGGCTCAATCGCTAAGATTGTAGCAGAAGGCCACATATTTGCAAAAAAGACGCTTGATAAGCCTATATTCGCACCAGCATCTATTATAGTGTTTGGTGATTTTTCCAAATCAAACTTAAGTTCTTCTTTGCCTATTATTTGTCGGAGCACCGCAAAATCTGAGCTGTTCGGACGAATATAAACTGATTTTAAAAGTGACTTTGGTTTGAAACAAATGAGTGTATTTGACAAACGCTTCTTTACAACTAATGTAATGGCTGGAATAAAGCCAAACTCTGTTATGTAGTTTTTGATATTTCGTAAATGATATCTCATTATCTAAACAAGTAAAAAAATAGTGCATGAATCTCTAGTTTCATTGCTAAAGCATCGTTTAGATAAATTGGTATGCGCGGACAAGCCAAAAAAAGTGTAAGTATAGTAAACATTTCACTGTACAACTAAATTCTATTCTTTGTAAAATTATCGAGGCCTTGATCAACTCTGTCTTATTACTGAAGTAGCCATTCGACAAATGGCGATGACACGTGTAGCCTATCACTTTCGATGAATTCGTGGCAGTACAATCAGGGCTATGACAGCTGGCAGACCAACCCGCCGGTACCCCGCAACCAATCGGTTGTGGTCAAGCTGGTGATCGCCAATGTCGTGGTATTTATCCTGCAGATGTTTGCCGGTGACTTGCAAGCTAATGGACTCGGCTGGATTTCCTATTACTTCGGGCTTAGCAGGGATGGTTTGGCCTCGGGATATTTATGGCAGTTAGTCACCTACATGTTCCTGCATGCCGGGGTGATCCATATTCTTGCCAACATGCTGATCATCTATTTTGCCGGACGCTTTCTCGAGCGGGTGATCGGACCGAAGAAATTTTTGATGTTGTATATAATCGGTGGAGTTGCGGGTGGGTTGGCCCAAATTGCCTTTTCACCGGCGATCTTGGTGGGCGCTTCTGCGGCCGGCTTTGCCTGCCTGATTGCGTTTACCACCATCATGCCGGAGCTGCAGCTGACGATGTTGTTATTTTTTATCATTCCGGTGCGCATGAAGGCAAAATACATGGCACTGGGAGCCTTTGCCGTGTCGCTGTTGTTCACGATCTTTCCGCCCGGAGATAATGTCGGTCACTTGGCCCATCTGGTCGGCTGCGTAGCTGGCTGGGTCTACGCGCGATTCCTCGGGTATGGGAATAAGTTGCCCCTAGGCGGTGTGTTCGACACATTGAAATCCAAGTCAAAAACCTCCGCCAGGCCACCGGTCAAGGATGCCAAATTCACCACAGTTGAAAATGAGATCGACCCGATCCTGGATAAAATTTCCAAACACGGGATGCAATCACTGACCCCGGAGGAGCGCCGGATCCTGGAAAAAGGCCGCGAGAAAATCGTTAAGCGGTCGTCGGTACGATAGTCAGATGCCTATTGCGCATCAACCTCACCGCTTTCAATCAATTTCTTGGTCACCTCGTCGTTTGGCAGGAAGGTGACTTGCATTGGACCGTCACTCAGCTCGAGCACACTAAAGTCAGCGGTGACCTGGAGCGATTTTATGCGCAATTTTGCGGGTGATGCGCGCCTTATTTGCTGCAAAACAGATCCTTTTTCATCTGCCTCAGGGTCTGCCTGTTCAGCGGTCGGCTGCAGGATTAGTTGGTCTGCATCCAGAGTCCAGCTACCGGTCTCCATACCGGTCATCGCTAACACGGTCGGTTTGATAATCAGGAAGCGGTAGCTTCCATCTGACAGGATTTCCAACTGGGCCTGGATGTCAGCTGCACCAGCCCGGGTACTGAAGGTTCCCTCGCCCAGCCAGGCTCCGATTACGGTATCGCGGGCAGACTGCCTGTCACACGACACCAGCAAGAATAATACAACTGGCAGGCACAATAGTGGGTAACGAATAGGCATCGTGTAAGTCCAACAGAGCCGGATCCAAGTGTCACGGCCAATCGGACGCAACCGAACGAATCGAATGACAATCCAACTTTGCTAGAACTCCGGACCGGTAGGTGGGTCGGGATCGTCGGGGCGTGGTGAGGCGCGACTGTCGCCGGAAACGCTGGAGCTGCTGCCTGAGGAGCCGCTCGAGTTAGTGCTCGTTGCCGGCCCGGAAGATTGCGAATACTCCGGCCCGATCGGTGGTGGGTCGGGGTCATCAGGGCGCGGCGACGAAGCATCGCCACTGGCAGCAGCTTCGGCAAGTGCTGCGGCGGCCGCCCTGTTCGCCTCGAGTTCAGCCGGGTCACCATCTTCCGGGTCGACACCCTGTTCCCTCAGCCGGCGCATGCGTTCGCTTGCAGTCTCGCCCGGCAGCCAGTCATTCGGGGTTGAGCCACCGCTGCTAGTCCCCGGCTGCTTTCTGCCAGCTGTGCCAGCCGCGGCACTGCCAGCGCCTCCCCGCATGGCTTCCGAGGTCCGCAAACCTTCCAATTCAGCCGGGTCATCACCTTCGGGCTCAGGATCATTGGTAAAGTCCATACTACCGTCAGTATGCACCAAGTCTTCAAATCCCGGATCCTCTACATCAGCATCGGCGTCACCATCACCATCCTCGGGGCTATCGGATTCAGTATAATCGGTTCCTGAATCAAAATCATCATCTACTTCGGAACCCACGTCACCATCTACAGTGCTACTATAAGATCCAGAGCTTAGCGGATCACCACTATCACTGCCCCAGCCAATGGCTTTGGTCCAGGTATCGTCACTCCATTCAGTTACCGGGTCATTCTGTACCCCGCGATCAGGCGTTCGGTTCTGCAGGTTATCTTCCCGATCAGGGCCAAGTCCACCACCGGGTAGCTTGCCCGGGTCAATCCCTTCGGGTAACCCGTAGCTAAGAACCTCGAACATGTCGCTGGGACGGCTAAAAATTCCGTGCTCATCACCACTATTGTCACGAATACCCCGCCCGGGAACATCAGGGTCGTAAATATCCGGGATACCGGTTGAGTACGGATCAGGAGCTTGACCTGACACCGATCCGATTGCACGCGTCATCGGCGGCGGTAAATGAACTTCCAGCAGCTTGTCAGCTACGGCTGTGGCTCCAGGTTGAACTGCTGGCGGCTCGGTTCCGCCCGCAGGCGGCTGCACCGGTTGCTCGACTCTCTCCTGCATCGGCAGATCCGGAACTGTTGGAACATCGCGGGGTGCAGGGGCTGGTGACGAATCACCCGGCATTGACTGTGTCGGGGTCTGTGGTGCCGGAATAATTTCTTCAAAGCTGTAGAGCTGGGAGAGCGCCGCAGTACAGGCCAGCAGTTAATTGACGACATTGCTACGATAGCTGAGTGGCGAAAGTTCATTGCCTAATTCGAACTAGCATCTACAAAGTAAAATTCCTGACTAAATAAGTCAAGTATCTATTTCCCGTGCCATGCCGAATTAGCTGTTCTGCGATTCCTGCCAGGGCGATTGCACGGTCGACTGCCACTCCTGCACATTCTGGTCCAGTTCCATGATGGCAGTCTCCCAACCCAATAGCGCGCGGGAAAAGCATGTCAGCAAGACTGATCTGGAATCTGGCTTTTGATATTTTCTGCCGGTTACAGCGCACCAGTATTTTTTGTAATTATTGAGTAGGTGTGTTTTCAGTGACAGCGCCATGAACTTGGTGAAGAAGCCTTGATTCCACTCCGATTTGAAGAACTGGCAAGTTGCCGGCAAGCGCTGGATCCCGTAATAGCAAAGAAACTCTCTAGCCTGATAGATTTTGTCCATCTCTGCCAAGAAGATCTCATCAACTACTCCTCTGGGTTGCAATTCCGGATGATAGGAGATCCCCTGCAGGAAATCTTTTTCTAAATCCTTGATAATGTTGCCTGTGCTGAAAGCCACACAAACGTCCTCCATTTGAAGCCTGGTCTTTTGGTCAAGCTGATGACCATACCGCGATTGATTCACCTCAAAAGTTGCAAAGTATAGGCCGGTCATGATGGTTGAAACGCATTTATGCAGGAACTCCTGTTCTGACTTGATGTGTTGATGGTGGGGCCATACGAAAGCTGAAGTCTGGTGGCTTACGAAGCGTAGCAAGCTATCCCGCTGAACCGCACTCAACTGAACAAACGGTGAGTCGAGCCGAGCTAGATTTTGCACTATGCGAATATAAATATTATCCCTAGGTCCAACCTCCGAGAAATGAAATTGACCAATTTGATTTTCAGGCGGTGCCGAGCTAAATCGGACCAGTGAGTCCAGGCGATTTTGCAGGATACCTAGCCCCCTCTTGCGCTCGTCACCGGCAAGCAGATCATCGAATGTATCAAGGATTCTCCAATAAAAGTAGCTAAGGGTGACCAGGATTAGCTTCCGCCTGGGAACCACCATAATAACCGGCGTAAACGATGCTGCGATATACGGAAGCAATTTCATCAACCGTTTGATGTCATGCTTCTCTGCCAGGACATCCGGGCATGATGTGCGATGTCGCACACTTAAACCATACAGGAAATAATAGATACGCCAAGGCACGCTTAAGACATCACGGCACCAAGCGACACCCACGCCAATAAAGGCAACCAGCGCCACCAGATAGATAAAATTTTCCGGAAGCTTCATGGGTCAACTAACCGGTTGTTGAAGTTCAAGTTGCAGCAGTTACGACCTTGCTCTCGATGGCGGGCTTACCCTGGTAAGCGAGGTTGGCATCCCACTTGCCCCGCACCAGGCTTGCCAGTGCCATATACCCGTGAATCTCGTTGCCCTGCAAATTCTCAATGCAGGTGGAAAACATGGCTCGTGCTTGCTCTTGCGCATGGCTCATGGCTGACTCCGGAGCCGTGGCTGCCGTGATTGATGTGCGAATCCCGTGCCTACGATCATGTTCATAATCAGCGACATCATCAACAAGGTTGAGAGCGGCACCGAATGCTTTATATGCCTCAATGTGCCTTAGTGGCAGCTTGGGGTCGTGAGCATTCAGTATACCGGCTACCGCAAACAATGTTCCGCTGCCGACCTTCTTTACAACCTCGACTGATGGTGTACCGAAAGCCTCTTCCCGGGATCCGTCAAATAATAACTCCTTGCACTGGGAAAAATACCAGTCAGCCCCAGGCAACTGTGACAGTTCTGCATGCATTTCGGATGCAATGTCTGTGGCCCGGGCAGTCTGTGGAAACAGACTTTGCCGTCGCTCCCCTCTGAGGAAGGCAATTTCCAAGTCATCAAATATTCGTATTCGCTGGTCCCGGGAGAGACTGAGTTCGTCGATATAATGATCAAAAACACTTAGCAGAGAAAGCAGTTTCATTGAATGCACCAAGAAACGCGAACGCTCTAAGTCAGGTTTCACCTGCTCGTAGTAGATTTCGCCCAGGCACGCCTTCATATAAAGCCCAAGATACGAGTGGACCTTAGGCGGTACATCCTGGTCTTCAAACCCTGCAAACAGACCGCGCACATAGCGAACCAGCTGAGCACGGCTTACGATACTGAAATTTGTTTTACCAATAAGGAAAATGACCGCTAGCCGATCACTTAGTGATGCTGGCACGAGTGGATTCATAATAGTACTCATACAACGGTTGCCGATTATATAGCTGCTGTTTCCTCTGGATAGTAGAGAAATGGCTCAATTTCTTCTTTGTTTCTTCCTGACAGGGTAGGCAGAATTTGTAACTGTGGCCTTAAGCTAGCCGGCAGACGCCGTTCGATATCACGGGAAAATGATTCCGCCACCCACTTTAGCGCAATTTTGAGAAATACGGGGTTCTTAAATCTGTAGGTTAAATTGGCAAGGTTGACCCGGCACAGGAGATGACGAAAATACGGATCATTTTTGAGCCTTCTGCCATAGTCAGCCAATGATTGATCGCAGTGGCTAAAAGCATCGCTTATCTGTGCTGCTGCCGGCCTGCCATACCCCAGCGCAAAGGCAATTCCTTCGCCTGCCAATGGGTCGGCGCCGGCTGCATCCCCAACGAATAGCACCCTTTCTCTGGAGAGTGGCGTCCTGCGGGTCAGCGGACGGATCGGGAACCCCTTCAGCTCAAAATCCTTAATAGCAACATTCGATTGTGAGAGAAGCTGCGCGAATTCATCTCGCAGCGACGATTCCGGATAGAGCCGCGAATTCACACGACTATCAAATATTCCGCGGTTCATCATCGGAGTCCCCTCAACGTAAGAAGGAATATCCCAGTAATAGCCTTGAACACCCCGACATATCGGCGACCAATCAGAGTAGGCGGCCTGATGGCGAAACTCCCATGACTTGTGCGGGTCGGCAGGTGTGAGTATTTCGAGTAAACGGCACAGGTGCGTTCGTTCACCAGGAAACAACAGGCGCCTGCAGATTCCGGTCGTCCCATCCGCTGCGACAACAAGCTTGGCCCGAATGTTGCGCTTTGAGGTTGTCACTGTAACATGAGTACTCTCTTCCTCTAAATGAAGTACCTCTTCTTGTTCACTGACTGCGATGCCGCGCCCGCGGCATTCGTTGAGCAGCCAGGCGTCAAATTCTGAGCGCCTGATTACTTGAAATAAGCCATCGCCCGAAAAAAGAATATGAGTATCAAGGAACTTGATAATGATATTGGACACGGGCTCGGACGGCACCTTCACCCGCAAACCTAAACTGTGCAAGATATCGAGTGCCAGGAAGCTGAGTATGCCGCCGCAGAGTTTGTCGCGTGGATGCTTGGCCCGGTCCAGCATCAGGATTCTGTCCGACCAGCCGGGATCACTCTGGGTGAGATGCAGTGCTGTCGAGGCGCCTGCCGGACCGCATCCAATGATCAGGATGTCTACTGAGTCAGCCACGGTCACTCATTCTATATACTCACGCAGGTCGTAGAGCGTTGGGTCACGTTGCGGGCGCGAGCGCATCTTTTTCAGTGTCCGCTTAGCGGCCTCGACCCCCTCATCCCCTTCTTCGCCAAAGCCATCGAAGGCATCATCCATATCGCCAAAGCGCTCTTCGAGCGACTCGAGATCTTCACCCGCTTCCATCCGTCCGATCATCTCTTCCATCTGTGGTGGCATCTTTTCGCCGACCAATCCGGTCATCTTGCGCATCATGCCGGCCAGTTGGCGTGGGTCCGGATTGTTCTCATCCATACCGGCCATCTCTCGCTCCATCTCGGCCATCGCTGCCTGCAGGCGGGGATCATCCATTTCATCCCCGCTTGCAGCGCTTTCTTCCTTGGCTCGACCGGTGACCGCAAATGGTGAGAGGCGCCGCTCCATGCGAAAATCCGGATTATCCGGGCAGCGCGGCACACGCTCGGCCAAACTCAGCGAACGGGCTAAAAACGAATAGATCTTGTTGTTATCCGGGCAGTAATACTCGTAAATCGGCATAGTAATGACTATTTACTATCATGCGGCCAAAGAGGCACGGAGAATTTTTAAAAAGGACCAGAATTAAACCATCCAAACTACACCCATGGAAATACACCGCATGGCTGACCGTAGAATTGAATTCTTTCCATTCTCTAGCTACTTTGTGAAACTATCGTTCTCCATAGTAGACTAACCAGTTGTAGCTTATAAAGACATCTCCAAATAGTGACCCATCTTCGCAGCCAGTAGGCGACGAAAGCCACTTGCCAGCGGATTACGAAATCGTGATCAAGCCAAGCAAGTCGTTATTTGATATCGACTGGCAGGGAATTTGGGAATACCGCGATATGTTGCGGTTTCTTGTCATCCGCGATTTCGTCTCCAAGTACAAGCAGACGATTCTAGGGCCGCTGTGGTTCATTATCCAACCGTTATTCATGACCTTGGTCTTTACGGTCATCTTCGGCAGGGTTGCTGGTATTCCCACGGATGGCTTGCCACAGGTGCTGTTCTATCTCTGTGGTATGCTCGGATGGACCTACTTTGCCCAGTGTTTTTCAGCTACCAGTTCCAACTTGCTGGTTAATGCCGCGCTCTTTCGCAAAGTCTATTTCCCACGCATCATCGTCCCGGCCTCGGTCATTATCAGTAACCTAATCGCCTTTGCCATCCAGTTAGCCACATTCATCGCCTTCTGGATTTATTTTAAATATTTTACCGACGCGGCAGACCGTTTTCACCTTTCACCATGGGTGTGGTTATTCCCGCTACTTGTCCTCCAAACCGGGGCGCTAAGCTTTGGCATCGGGCTATGGATGTCAGCCCTGACCGCTAAATACCGCGACCTGCACAACATCTCCGGATTCATTATCCAGGCATGGATGTATGTCACCCCGGTCATCTATCCACTCAGCCAGATTCCCGAGAACTACCGCTGGCTAATTAATCTCAACCCGATGGCAACGATCGTTGAATCCTACCGGCTGCTGTTCCTTGGAACCGGCACGGTTGATATGGCTCTCCTGACACAATCGATCGCCCTCACGCTGTTCTTCTTTTTTACCGGTATCCTCATCTATAACCGCATCCAAAGAAATTTTGTGGATTATTCTTGAGCGAAGCTCAGAAGCGTCCAAAAGTGGAAGGTTAGAATGTTAGAAAGAAAGATAACATGAGCTTAGCTAAGCGGTTTGAAGAACTTCGGATTTGGAATGAAGCCAGAGAACAAGTGAGATTCATATACCTGGAGTTCTCGGAACTGAGAGATTTTGGCTTCCGTGATCAGATCCAACGGGCCGCAGTTTCGGTAATGAACAATATTGCAGAAGGTTTTGAACGCAAGACCCCTCGTGATTTCGCCCACTTTTTGGACTTGTCCAAGGGATCATGCGGCGAGGTCAGAAGCATGCTCTATGTCGCTGAAGATCTCGACTATATTGATTCCACTACCGCAGCCGACCTTCGCGGAAAGTCCGAAAAACTGGCGGGCGGTATAGCCGCTTTCACATCCCACCTGAGAAAGTAGAGCCCACCTTCCCACCTTCCCACCTTCCCACCTTCCCACTTAGAAAATGGCAAAACCAATAATCAGCGTCCGCAACATCTCCAAGGTCTATCGCCTGGGCGAGATCGGAGTCACCTCGCTGCGCGAGGAGGTCGCCCGCAACCTCACTCGACTAAAAAAGCGCTTCACCTCTAGCCTGCGCTCTCCCTCTGCCAACTGCCAACTGCCAACTGCCAACTCCGCAGCGCTAGAAACCGATTTCTGGGCCCTGCGCGACGTCTCCTTCGACGTCCAGCAGGGCGAAATCGTCGGTATCATCGGCAAGAATGGGGCTGGGAAATCCACCTTACTCAAAGTCATCAGTCGCATCACTGAACCAACCAGTGGCGAAATCCGCCTGCGCGGGCGCGTCGCCGCCTTGCTCGAAGTCGGTACCGGCTTCCATCCGGAACTGACCGGCCGCGAAAATATCTACCTCAATGGTACCATCCTCGGGATGAAAAAACGTGAAATCGATGCCAAGCTCGATGAGATCATCGACTTTTCCGGGATCGAAAAGCATATCGACACCCCAGTCAAACGCTACTCATCCGGCATGAATGTCCGCCTCGGCTTCGCCGTGGCTGCCCACCTCGAACCCGAAATCCTGATCGTCGACGAGGTCCTCGCTGTCGGCGATGCAGAATTTCAAAAAAAATGCCTGGGTAAAATGCAGGACGTCGCCGTCCACGGCAGAACAGTCCTGTTTGTTAGTCATAATATGGCGGCGGTGGAAAACTTGTGTTCACGAGCAATCTTGATCGAAACTGGTACCATCAAAAAAAATGCTGAAACATCCAATGTTATCTCTAAATATTTTATTAATTCGAAATCAAAAACTCAATTGAATGATAAGACTGAAGACGATCATCGAGAGGGATTTTGGATCGAATTTCTCGCAGGAACATGTGAACAAGCTAATTGTAGCGAACCGCTGTCATTCAAATACAGAATTCATTCTCCCATAAAACTACAAAATGCTTCAACTGGGTTTGTTATAAAAACGGCAATTGGACAACCGGTTGTTGGCATGAGTTCAAAGCTCGAGGGAGTGATTAGTTCCGAAATAAAGGATAATTGGATAGTGACCTCAGATTTAGGCAGAGTCCCGTTAAACTCCGGAAACTACACCTTGTCGGTTTATTTCGGCAATAGAAAAGAAGATTTAGCTATCTTTTCAGATTGTTATCAATTCGAGATAAAGGAAAAAGCAGTGTTAAGTGGTGTTCATACAATACCTCAAAGCTGGGGTAACTTTTATTGGGTTCCAAAATGGGAAATAACTTAGGCGTACTTTTATGATAGATCTGTGCTTAATTTGTAACCAGAAAGGCAAGATCCGACGCAAAATTGCTCCATCAACTTTATTAAAATGGTATAATACAAAATACTCTATTGTCTTTGAAGAACAGTATCTTCAGAAATACTTTAATCATCAGGTGTATAGAGAGTTCCAGTGCGAAAAATGTCGGTTCCGGTGGTATTCACCCTCTATGTGTGGCGGTGGGGATTATTACGACTTCCTACAGAAAGCCTGGAGTGATTATTATAAGGAATCTTGGGAATATTCGCTCGCGCTGGATTGGCTTAAAGCCGATGGAATAGACAACGTTCTAGAAGTCGGATGCGGCAACGGGGATTTTCTTCTCAAAGCATCGAATGCTGGTATCGATTGTTTAGGAGTTGAGATATCTACAAGTGCGCTCGAAAAAGCAAAAATCAAGGGTCTCAACGTGTTTACACCTGAGACCATAAGAACCTTCTATCCACCTAAAGCAATCTGTATGTTTCAGGTATTGGAGCATTTCCAAGACCCCGTGAAGGAGCTTGGCTTTTGGATCGATCGTTACAACCCAAAATCTCTACTGCTAGCAACTCCCTGCATTGAATCTGCCGTCTCGTGGTCCGACCGCCCACTATATTGGCCCCCGCACCATATTTCTAACTGGTCGCTTCAAGCTTATAAACACTTAGCTAAAAAGTTAGGTTACCATCTTGAAAAATGGGCATATGAACCAGGTTTAAATTTTCAAAGAATTTACAGTTCATATAAATATATCACTCAAAATATTGAATTTCATAGTTCTGAACTTCCCTACCTGTCTTCAATGGGAAGAATTGCGCTGTTGCAATATTTTGTGGCTCTCCGCTTAAAGCGCGCTTGGACGAGAGCAGGTCACACACTCTTAGTGAAGCTATGTAAGAGTTAATATTATTTAAAAGCTCAATAAGAGATATTTTCGTAGCAGCGCTCACTGGCTGTTATTTAATTTTTGAGGGAACGAGAAATAGATTCCGATTGTTTATACCATGAATATTGCTTACAGTAAATTGAGCGTCACCTTCTGCGCCTACGATTTTTCCGAAGGACGAATAGGGGGGCCATTAACATGGCTCGCAAGGCTGGTGCCCGGATTATTGCGAGAGGGCATTTTTGTTAGGGTAATATTGGCAACAATGTTGGAGAACGCTGAGAACGGGTATCTCCATAGGCGATTACGTGATTCCGGTGTCGATGTCTCATCTTTCTATTTTACAACAGATCTGCGGACCAGTGCGCATAACTTTCTTAAGCATTTTTGGAATCGCCCGACCGGAGTATTTGTTCCTAATTTAGCAGTAGGCGCTTATGTAGCTTCGCGCTACCTTCGTGACTGCGGCATTAAAACCGTAGGTGTACTCCATTCCGATGATAAATTCCATCAAGGCTTGCTTGAAACATTCGGAACTGAGCCCTTTAATGTTGACCGATTTGTATGTGTCTCAAAACTTCTGCTCAAAGTAGCCAAAAAACGAGGCATCAGTGGAGAGCAGCTCTCTCTCATACCTTATGGTGCCCCACTTCCGGCTGCAGCTGCACGGAAGTCTGGTAAAAGCTTTACAGTGATCTACGCAGGCAGACTTGAAGAGGAGCAAAAACGTATCAGACAAGTTCTGGAAGCATTTATCGATTGTGAAAATGCCATACCTCAGTTTCAGGGTGAACTATATGGATCAGGCTCAAAGACGGCTCAGCTGCAAGAACGATTGCAGGAAGCAGGATCAAAATCTGTAAAGTTGATGGGGGCAGTTTCGCCGGAAGAAATTCAAGATCGCATTGTAGACGGCCAGGTATTTCTGCTTCTTTCGGCATACGAAGGTCTGCCAATTGCACTCATGGAGGCCATGGCCTGTGGCCTGGTCCCCATTGTTCGACGCATTCGCAGCGGAATCGACGAATTGGTAATCGATGGTGAAACCGGGTTCGTTATCGATGACGATACACAGGTATTGCAAAAAGTTCAGAAACTGATTGCAGACCCCGAACTGTGGAGACGACTTTCTACTAATGCTAGAGCGCACATCCGCCAATCATTCACGGTCGAAGTGGGTATAGAACGTTGGGCGCAATTAATCAGGGAGTTGAATGGTACGATCTCGCATCCTACACAAACCACACAACTTACGCTGCCGCCACGAAATGCGAAATTGCGCCGAGAAGATAATCGATTCACAAAGCCAAAGATCATTACAGATTTTGGGAATCGAATACTAAATAAATTAGAGCATGCTTCTGGCACCCGTAAGCCGCACGACTCCCGGCATGATGGATTTACATCAATTTCAAAAGCACCCTATTTCATCGATCTCTATGTCCATCGGCTTGCCGTCTTGTCTGCTTTACGTGACAGCATGCCCAAGTTGAATGGCCGACTGCTGGACATCGGCTGCGGTAAAATGCCATACCGGGAGATGATACTCAAAGAGTCAGCAGTCTCTGAATATACCGGCTTGGATATTGAGACTGCAATTAGCTACGACAGATCAGTAAAACCAGACTTTACTTGGGACGGCAAGACGATGCCATTCGAGGATAATTCGTTTGATTGTGCGATGGCGACTGAGGTCTTGGAGCATTGTGCGGAGCCTGAGGTGCTGCTTGCGGAGGCAAGAAGGGTCCTCAAGCCCGGCGGCGTGCTCTTTCTGACAGTGCCATTCTTATGGAACTTGCATGAAACACCGCATGACGAGTATCGCTACACTCCGTTTTCACTGGTACGGCATCTGAAAAATTCCGGCTTTGAGGATATTACGATCAAAGCTCTTGGCGGCTGGCATGCCGCACTGGCGCAGATGATCGGGCTTTGGGTACGAAGAGCCCCCATCCGACGCGAACTCCGACTTATCTTTTCACTACTGGCTACACCCTGCGTTCGTTTCCTACTCTGGAAAGACGCAAAATCCAATATCCAATTTACTGAAGGTCAAATGATTAGCGGTCTTACTGCACTGGCTAAAATTCCCAAGCAATGAACCTAGCCATTATCACACCCAACAAGGACGCCTATTCAGAGACGTTTATCCAAGCCGGAATTGAGCGTTTGCCTGATATCAAAG
>CAYUDZ010000042.1:0-2587 GCA_964443575.1 uncultured Chthoniobacteraceae bacterium
AACAAGGGCGTCGTGGCAACCGCTTACAGCAGTTGCAGTTTGTGGTTTTACGATACCCGTGAGCCGCTGTAAGCGGCACCACACGCCCGACGGCGAAACTTTAAAATACCATGTCACCAGATCATTACCGAGACGAAGGCTTTGTGCCTAAGATTGCGATTGGCTATTTCTTACTTATACTTCTGAGCTCATTGTTAGCTGCCGTTCTCGGCGGACTTTTTGCGATGACGATTGCCATGATTTCACCAGAGTTTATCAAAAGCTTGTTTTCCCTTGAGCACGAGGATGGATCTGTAACGCGTTATGCTGCTACTGTTGGGATGATTTGGGGTCTATTCATCGGTGCTGCCGTCTCAGGATTTTCATGCTTTCTCTCGGTCGTGCTGAAGATTATTCGCTTACGAATCGAGCATCGAAGTCATTCACCACAAGCCGAACAAACCACTGGACAACCGGCTACCCGCCCTGAATCCAAATGACCCTCCTGACTTCAACCTTCAACTGTGTCGCGGAGTGGCGCTCCCTGTAGCCGGTGCCACACCTCAACGTTCGCTGAAAGAAAATGAAAACTACACTTTTTGCCCTCATCCTTGGACTCGGAGCACTTGACGGTGCAGATATTGGCTTCCTGATCATCAAAGAAGGAAAGAAAATCGATCTCGACCAGAGAGAGAATGACTTTGTCAGGGAAAACCTAGTACACATTTTTGATTCCTCTAATTTTCACCAGATGCAAGGCGGAGCGCTTCCTGTCAGAACAGAAGAAGAAATCAAAGAACAGATTCAGAAGGTCAAATCGGGTTCACATATCGAACTAACTCTAGATGAGCCTACTAGAATTGTCGTGGAGAATGAACCCCAACAGATGAGCAAAATGTGGGTAAGCATAAGAGAATCGGATGGCTTCGTATATGATTGGATATTTGAGACTCCCGATGGAAATCTAATTTCCTTGAGCAAGGCACGGGGAGAATTGGTTGTCGGGTTTGCTCCTTATGTCCTTAACCTACTAAAGCAAAACAGCGAACCAGACGCTTCTGGACAACGTCGCTAACGCGCCGCGCCAGAGCTTGACGTCCCTGCCATAAAATTCAGGAATTGAGAATCCCCCGATTTCGGATAGCCTTGCGACGTGAGCCCCAACGTTTTCAGCTATAAGAATTACCGTTTTTTCTTCTTTTCTCTGGAAGAACCCAGAGTTCATATTCACGTACTTTCCCCTGATGGAGAGGCCAAATTTTGGATCGAGCCCGAGATCGAACTTGCGGTGAATAAAGGATTTAAGTCGCATCAAATCAACGAGTTGACTAAGGTAATAGAGGAACATGAAAATGAAATTAGAGAAGCTTGGCAGCGACACTTCGGCTCCTGAGATTACCCATATATCCAGCCACGGTTTCTGGTTATTTGCAGGCGGGAAAGAGTATTTTCTCGATTACGCCCATTTTCCATGGTTTCGCCATGCAACCGTGGC
Organism: uncultured Chthoniobacteraceae bacterium; assembly: GCA_964443575.1. Classification (GTDB taxonomy): domain Bacteria; phylum Verrucomicrobiota; class Verrucomicrobiia; order Chthoniobacterales; family CAKUMP01; genus CAYUDZ01. The sequence continues at coordinate 1,475 of CAYUDZ010000042.1, forward strand.
CCAGATTTCCGATTTCGAGTGTCATCACAACAGAATTTTCACATGGCCGGATCTTGAGGTGGATCTTGACCTTGAACGCATTGAGCACCCGGAACGCTTCCCTTTGGTCGATCAGGCAGTCGCAGAACAAAGCGGTGGACTCAACGCGCTACCGCGCGTGAGTCACCTTTGACGAAGACGAAGAATATTGACGATTTTAAAGGGTTTGCGAAACTCCTGCTGTGAAGGTCCGTGATATCATTAAGCAGATCGAAAAAGATGGCTGGTATCATGTTCGTACAAGGGGAAGTCACCGGCAGTTCAAGCACGCTCAAAAACAAGGTCTTGTTACTGTTCCCGGCAAACCGAGAGATGAACTTGCCCCTGGCACACTCAATAGTATACTTAAGCAAGCAGGACTGAAATGAACCGATACCTTATTATCATCGAGCCTACATCAACTGGTTATTCTGCATATTCTCCAGATCTTCCTGGGTGTGTATCTACAGGTGCTGACAGAGAGGAAGTCCGTATCAATATGCAGGAGGCCATTCAATTTCACTTAGATGGTTTACGTGAAGAGGGCATGGAGATTCCTGAGCCTTCAGTTGAGGCAGCGTTTTGTGAAATTTGACGTCGAACAAAACCAGTAGAGTGCAATAAAAGGGACAGACAATTATAAGGGATTACCTCGTAAGCAATTCAGGCTGGCTACCGGGATTCCAGCAATTATTGTGGGCATTTATAATATACCAGTGGGTGCTCGACTATTGGTCTGTGGATAGTAGACTTGGAATAATGGCGGAAATTATCAATGGCAAGGAAGTAGCTACCGGTTTAAAGGAAAAGGCAGCCAAGGAAGTCAAGCGACTGATTGGCAAAGGTTTGACCCCTGGTCTGGCAGTGGTGCTGGTGGGTGATGACCCTGCATCTCAATCGTACGTGCGCGCCAAGCAGCGGATGTGCGAAAGCCTTGAGATGCATGCCGTGCTACACGAGTTACCGGCCAACACTTCGCAGCAGGCGCTATTGGCACTGGTCGAGACTTTAAACATCGATCCAAGTATCCACGGCATTCTCGTCCAATCACCATTACCTCCACATATGGATGAAGCGGCGGTGGTCGCAGCCATT
>CAYUDZ010000042.1:2597-5323 GCA_964443575.1 uncultured Chthoniobacteraceae bacterium
GCCAAGGATGTCGACGGGTTACACGCGATCAATGTGGCCAAGCTGGCGATGGGTGACCCAAGTGGTTTTGTGCCATGCACGCCGCTGGGCTGCCAGTACCTGCTAGCGGAAGCCGGTGTGGAGACGGAAGGTGCGCATATAGTGGTGCTCGGGCGCAGCCTGATTGTCGGCAAGTCGTTTGCGTTGCTGATGATGCAAAAGTCTGCCCAGGCCAATGCCACGGTTACGGTAGTGCACTCGCGCAGCCGCGATATCGAAAAAGTCACCAGCGCCGCCGACATCGTGGTTGCGGCTATCGGTTTGCCTGAATTTGTAAGCGCCGGATTTGTCCGTGAAGGTGCTGTGGTAATCGATGTCGGGGTCAACCGGGTCGAGGCACCGGAGGCCAAAAAAGGTTACCGGCTAGTTGGTGATGTGGCCTTTGATGAGGTGGCTGCCAAGGCATCCAAGATTACTCCGGTACCTGGGGGTGTTGGTCCGATGACGATCGCCATGCTGATCCAAAACACTCTCAAGGCCTGCCGCCAGATCGAGGAGTCTTAATGTGGAGGGCGGACTTCCACTTCCGCCGAATTGAGAACATTCATTTCACATCGGCAAAGCTGGAATATTGCCTTCCCAAGCCGACAGCTAATTTCTAGCCATCATAGACATTGCGGGCAATCACCTTCCCCCCTGCTCTGCGCGGCTACTAATTCTCGAGGTTATCGATGCGTTCGGCGACCTCGAAGTCGTTTTCGGTGATGCCACCTTTTGAATGTGTACTAAGTGCCAATACGACTTTGTTCCAGCGGATATCGATATCCGGGTGGTGTTCGGCATCCTCTGCGATTTCGGCGACATTATTGACGAATTCCATCGCTTCGGAAAAGTCATCGAACTCGTAGGTGCGGGTGATTGATTTGTCTTCCAGCTCCCATTCGGGAACCTTCTTTAAGGCCTGCTCGACCTCTTCGGGTTGTAATAATTCTGACATCTCCTGTTACTCTCCTGTGGTTTGTAGTTGCATGCAAGCAGCTATTGAATTGGGTAAATAGTTAAGTATTTGCCACTTGTCATGCAGGATGCTTGGCTCAAATCTCGCTTGGATTCAACCCGAAAAATAAGTAGCAACAAATTCTTTGATTTCCCTTACCGGAGAAAAATATTCAGCTGAATTGTCCTGGGCTACGGCTGCAGTGGTCATCTCTTACTGTTGGCTTTGGCGTTTCACCTGTTCGCCGCCGAGGAGGGTGTGGGCTTCGCGCAAAATTTCCGGAATCCGGTCACGGAATGGGTGGCCAGCCAGTAATTCAAGAATAGCCTGTTCATCGAACGTGGCGGCATTTTCTCCCGGGAACCAATGGCCGGCATTACCCAGCAGGTTATAGCGCATCTTTCCAAATTCGACGAGATCCAGCGCCTTGGCTAACCCCCACAGGCGCAGAATTTCGCGCAGGTTAACATTCCCTGGAACCTCATCATGCTCAGGAATACCGTGCCACCAACCGGCTACCCAGTCCGCGCCGAGAGCGCGGCACATTTCCCCGTGGATGCGGTCTGCAATCGGGGCGATCGTATCCTCGGCCTGGTCGTAATGTTCCAGGGCGGCCACATGCTCATCGAAGTCGGATGGTTTGGATGCACCAAGACTCAGGGTATGCACTTGCGGGCGAGACAGGCAATAGAGGTCGTTGAAGGCCATCGGTGACAGGGGCTCGCAAAGGCGCCGCAGTTTCTCCGGGGGCTCGTACAATTTCCCGCCCTTATCATTCGGGCTAATTATGAACACCCCCATATCCAAGGCAGTCGCGTGCTCGATCGCGGGCCAATTGAAGTCGTTGACATAATACCAATGCAGATTGACGTAGTCGAAGCCACCGCTATCGATAGTATCGATAATAATCTGAGTTGCTCCATGAGTTGAAAATCCGACATATTTGGTCCTGCCTTCACGCTGCAATTTGCGGGCCTGCTCCAGGCACCCGCCGGGTCGCAGCGACCACTCGAAGGTTTCAGCATTGTTGATCCCATGTAATGAGAGCAGGTCAACATGATCGAGCTGTAACGCTTCCATGCAAGTGTTGAAAATTTCAAGAAATTCAGCAACCTCGGCAGTCGGGTTGACCTTAGTCTGGACGATAATTTCATCGCGTGGCAGGGTGGGTAGAATTTTCCCAAGCTGGTATTCGGAGGTGCCGTAGCCACGCGCTGTTTCGATATGGTTGATCCCGACTTCCAGTGAGCGGCGGATCGTGGCTTCCAGGTTATGTTGGTTCTGGTCGCTGATCTTATCGCGTTCGGAATCGTTCCAGGAACTCTGGTAGCGCATGCCGCCACAGGAAAAAACCGGCATATCTAACTCTGTCTTGCCGAATCTTCTGGTGCGCATATGAGGTGATGCCTTTGGGAAATTATTTTGGCTGTGGCGTATCTGGCTGTAGCTGGTTTTTGATGATTTCGTCCAGTTCCGGCCAGTGTGCGAGTTCCATCGCCTGAAAGACCTGCAGGTAAATCATGACATGTTCGCGCGGGTACTTGGCCAGGATGGCATCCACCGCCGCGGGCAGTTTGCCATCCGGTGGTGCATCCGGCAGCTCTTCGATCATGCCTTCGTCGTGTTCGATGCCAAGTTGGTCAAGAAAGTCGATTAGCATTTGCTTGCGTGGTCCTGACAACCAGAACTGCAGAACGTTGCCGGATATGGCTTCACTGGCTTTCTTGCCGAGCTGGCGGGCTACCCAGCC
>CAYUDZ010000042.1:5333-19305 GCA_964443575.1 uncultured Chthoniobacteraceae bacterium
CGTGCCGCTTGGCAGGCGGCATGCGCATCACGAAAACCGGGCGGACATTGGCACCCGGCGCCAATGCCTCGACGGTCGCTTTAAAGGTATCGCGCTCGCTGCTCATCAACTCTGCCACAATTTCAGTCTGTGTTGCCGCCGAAGAATTACGAAAAATCTGATAGTACTCCATGGGTATTCCAAGGGCGACAGTGGGCGCATAGCAGAAAGTTGTCCAAACAAAAAATTGGGCAACTTTTTAGTTTGGCAAAGCAGTGGATATCATAGTGAATGCTAGCTGATGAAAGCGCTACTGCTCACCAACGAATATCCACCCCATGTCTATGGCGGGGCCGGTGTGCACGTGGAATATCTAAGCAAGGAGTTGGCCACGTTGATTGATGTGGATGTCCGCTGCTTTGGCAGCCAGCAGGTTACTGAGGGGGCGCTGTCGGTGCGTGGCTTTGAAGCAGCATCGGAGGATTGGGGGTCACCACGGAACCTGACGTCGGTATTTCGTGCGGTATCGCGTTGCGTCGGATTTAATGCGGCAGGGATCGATGCCGACGTAGTTCATTGCCACACCTGGTACACCCATCTTGGCGGCATCCTGGCCAAGCTGAACTACGGGGTGCCGCTGGTCATTACCGTGCACTCGCTGGAGCCATTGCGCCCGTGGAAGCGTGAGCAGCTTGGCGGCGGTTATGATTTCAGCCTGTGGGTTGAGCGCACCGCACTGGAAATGGCTGATGCCATCGTGGCGGTATCCGAGGGCACCCGGAACGACATACTCGACTTATTTGATATAGATGAAAGCCGGATTCACATCATCCACAATGGCATCGACCACCAGCAGTATCGCCAAGCTGACCTTGCAGCACAGCAGGAGGTGATGGCGGCTCATGGGGTGGATCCGCAGCGACCGTTCGTTTTGTTTGTCGGCCGGATTACCAGACAAAAGGGGATCATTCACCTGGTGAATGCAATTCGTTACCTGAACCCGGAGACCCAGGTGGTGCTGTGTGCCGGAGCGCCCGATACGGAAGAAATTGCTGCCGAGATGAAATCTGCAGTGGATCTGGCAAAACAGCAGCATGGTCATGTGGTGTGGATCGATGAGATGCTCGATAAACCTGCCATCATAGCACTGTACTCGGCGGCAGCTGTTTTTTGCTGCCCATCAATCTACGAACCATTTGGGATTATCAACCTGGAAGCGATGGCCTGCGAGGCACCTGTGGTCGCTGCTAGAGTTGGAGGCATTCCCGAGGTTGTTGCCGATGGCGAGACTGGCACACTGGTACCGGTCGAGCAATTGGAGGTCAGCCCGTTTGAACCGTGCGATCCGGATGCTTACTCGCGTGATCTTGCCACGGCGATTAACCGGTTGCTGCAGGATGATGATTTGCGCGAGCACTATGCCAGTGCCGGCAGGGCACGGGTGGTCGAGCAGTTTGGTTGGCCGGCAATTGCTGCCCAGACTGCCAAGCTCTATGAATCCTTGTCGACCAAGTAAGCTATAACTAGTCTGCGGAATGTTTGTTGATCAGATTAGGATACACGCCAAAGCCGGCGCCGGCGGCAGGGGATGTGTCAGTTTTCTGCGGGAGAAATTCCGGCCCAAGGGCGGTCCTGACGGCGGCGATGGTGGTGACGGTGGTGATGTGGTGCTGGAAGCTGACGAGCATACCGACAACCTGGTGGCGCTTTACTACGAGCCAATCATCCGCGCCAAGACCGGCCAACCTGGTTTGGGTAAGCGGATGCATGGCAAATCGGCACCGGACACCATTGTCAAGGTACCGGTAGGGACTTTGATCTACGAGTTGCCGGAGGAATTTGGCCCGAACCGGCCGCCCACCGAATTCGATGAGGAAGGCAACCCGATCAAGCCGGAGCTGAATGTGGCTGACCTCGAAATAATTGCTGATCTTACCGAGATCGGCCAGCGGGTAGTACTCTGCCGTGGGGGCGAGGGAGGTAAGGGGAATGTGCATTTTAAAAGTTCGCGCAACCGTGCCCCGCGGCAGTCAAAGCCCGGCGGTGAAGGTGAGGAAGGTGACTTCCTGCTGGAACTCAGGCGGATTGCCGACGTCGGGTTGGTTGGTTTTCCCAATGCCGGCAAGTCGACGATCCTGGGCGCGATTTCTGCCGCACACCCGAAGGTGGCTTCTTACCCTTTCACCACATTACACCCGCATATCGGGGTGGTTGAGTTGGGTAGTTACAGCAGGGTAACTATTGCTGATATTCCGGGATTGATTGATGGTGCCCATAACAATGTCGGGCTGGGTCATGAATTTCTACGGCATATCATCCGCTGTCAGTCGCTGGCCTTTGTGTTGGATATGGGAGCGGTTGACGGGCGTGATCCAATTTCTGATTTGCAGTGTTTGCGGCGAGAAGTGTCACTATATGATCCAGCGTTGGCGCGGCGTGCCTGGTTTATCATTGCCAACAAGATGGATGTGGCCGGGGCCGGTGAGGCATTAGCAGCGCTCAAGTCGCGATTCCCGCAACAGGTGATCGTCGAGATGGTCGCTGCGGACGGGCAGGGGGTCGAAGAATTGCGCCAGCAGTTGAAGGTGATAGCTGAAGAACGGGAGCGCAAGCTCGCACAACAGGAAGAGGAACCACCGCAGGCAACACAAGACTGGAGCTTTCCAGCAACTCAAGACATGAACAACTTGGAGTAATCTATAATGTCAGAACCACTGATAGCCAGTTATTGCACCAGCTTCCTGAAAGCCGAGATGCTGCATATCTACCGCCAGGTGACCGGTTTGCGCGAGTGCCGTACCTACGTGCTGACCAAGCAGCGTATGAATGCCGAGCAGTTTCCTTTCGACGATGTGGTTATCGTGCCGAAGCCACGCAAGAATTTCATCCGCCGCTTTTATCTGAAACATGTGCGCAAGATGCCACCGATTGTTTACCGGGGTGAGTTCCAGACCTTGTTCAGGATCTTGCGGCGGCGCCCGGTGGATATGATGCATATATATTTCGGGCATACCGCCGTGCATTTGCTGCCATTTATAGAAGCCTGGAAACGCCCCTGTGTTGTCTCTTTCCATGGCGCCGATGTGATGATGCGCAAGGACCGCAACTACGGCGAGTCGATGCGGCGGATGCTCGAAATCGTACCATTGGTGATGGTGCGCTCGGAGTCGTTACGGGAGCGGGTTGTTGGGCTCGGTTGCGCGCCGGCCAAAATCCGGCTCAACCGCACCGGTATCCCGCTTGAGCATTACCCGTATTTTCAGCGTGACTACCCGGCCGATGGGCGCTGGCAAATTGTGCAGGCATGCCGGCTGATCCCCAAAAAAGGGATACGTACATCACTCAAGGCATTTGCGGCATTTGTCGCTAAATACCCGCAGGCGCAATTCGTGCTGGCGGGTGAAGGACCGATGGAGCAGACATTGCGTGAGTATGTCAGCGAACTGGGTCTCTCAGAGCATGTGCAGTTTTGTGGGTTCCTGAAGCAACAGGAACTCAATGAGCTGTATCGCAGATCACATATTTTTACCCACCCGAGCCAATTAACCGCTGATCAGAACCAGGAAGGAATCCCCAACTCGATGCTGGAGGCGATGTCGACTGGCTTGCCGGTGCTGGCGACCCACCATGGTGGCATCCCGGAAGCAGTCAACGATGGCGTCGATGGCGTGCTGGTTGAGGAGCAGGACCATGCAGCACTTGCTACCGAGATGCTGGCACTGGTCGGCGACCAGCAGCGCTGGCACCGCATGGGTGATGCCGCTTCAGAGTCGGTTCACAACAACTTTGAACAAGCCGCGCAAATAGCCAGGCTGGAATCCTATTATAAAGAAATTGCGGTAATGGACTGGCAGCCTGTATCGTCTGAACCGGTGCCCGATTGAACTGCAGGGCAGGTGTGACTTGATTGGGAACCTTTGATGTGTTCCCCTTAGCGGAATGAACGACAGCGGTAAATGTATTGGATTGCGGGGAATGCTGATAGACAGCCCCGACTATGGGCAACTCCGCAGTTGGCGTGATGGCGGTATCCTGATTCGCGATGGTAAGATCCTTGAAGTCGGGCATTATGAATCGATCTCCAAGACACCGCGCGACTTTGAAGTTCATTGGATTGATTCGTCCCGCAATGTGATCATGCCCGGGTTGATCGACCTGCATACGCATTTACCGCAATACTCGGTGGTGGCGAGAGGCAGTGACAGCCTGCTATCCTGGTTGCGCCAGAATATATTTCCGATCGAGCGCGACTTTACCGGGCCAAAGTGTAAAGGTGGCATAGCCAGGTTTTTTGATGCGCTGGTATCCAATGGCACCACCACAGCTAGTGTTTACACGGCCATCTACGAGGACACTTGCCATGCGGCCTTCGAGGCGGCACAGGAACTCGGGATGCGGGTCATCATGGGCAAAATGATGATGGATGTCGGGTCGTATGGGCCGCATCAACCGCGTAAGGTAGTATCCATTTCACTGCATGAAGCAGAAAATCTATGTCGCACCTGGCATGGGGCTAATGAGGGATTACTGGAATATGCCTTTTCGCCGCGCTTTGCGATCAGCTGTTCCGATAAATTAATGCGTGGGGCCGGTGAGCTTGCCAAAGAGCTTGGCGCGTATATCCAGACCCATCTGGCCGAGAGTCCGGATGAGATTAACCGGGTGAAGAATTTATTCATGTCCTTCGAGGATTACACTGATGTTTATGACAAATGCGGCCTGTTAGGGAACAAGACTTTACTGGGTCATTGCATCCACTTGAGCGAGCGTGAATATGGTGTGATTGCCGAACGTGGCTGCTCGGTAGTACATTGCCCGACCTCCAATTTTTTCCTTAAAAGTGGTATCATGTCGTTGGATAAGCACCGGCAGCGGCAAACACCTGTTGGTCTTGGCAGTGATGTTGCGGGTGGCCCGGAACTGAATATGTGGCGGGTCATGCGCGCGACGATAGAAGGCCAAACTGCCAGGTCATTTTACGAGCAGGTGGATCACATACCCGGGCCCAAGGAGGCATTTTATCTGGCTACCGCCGGAGCAGCCAAAGCAATCGGCAAGGGTGATCAAATTGGGACCCTCGAAGTGGGACATGATGCGGATCTGGTGGTGCTGGATATTGGTGAGTTATTGCCCTATCGCGAGGATGTCTCCCTGCGTGACGACCTTAGCCCGGAGGATGTTATTTCTTTGTCAGTTTACCGGGGCGGGCGCCATGCTGTCGTCAGTACATTTGTGCGCGGCCAGCGTGTGTATCAGGCGGTCGAGCAGGGCAACTTGCTGTAGCGATGGAGAGTGGCGTGGAACGGCATGATCCGGTAGCACTGGCATTGGCTGAAGATATCGGTGATGGCGATCTGACGACCAAGTATTTTATTGCCGAAGATAGTCGCTGCCGGGCCATGATTGTAGCGCGTGAGCGATGTGTGGTTGCCGGGACGGCGGTGGCAACGCGGGCATTTCAACTGGTCGATGAGTCGCTGCAAATCAGCGGAGCAGTGGCGGATGGAACTGAGGTGGCTGCCGGGGCGACAGTGCTCGAAGTTGATGGTGCCACAAGGGCAGTTGTGACAGCCGAACGCACGGCATTAAATTTCCTGCAGCGACTATCCGGCATCGCGACATTGACCAGAAAGTATGTCGATGCAGTCGCGGCAACCGGCAGCCAAGCAAAGATTCTCGACACGCGTAAGACGACACCATGTTTACGCCACTTTGAAAAAGCGGCAGTGGCAGCAGGTGGCGGCACCAACCATCGCCTGGGTCTCTATGACATGGTTATGGTGAAGGATAATCACCTGCTGGGGGAAGGAGCTGAGGAGCAGTTGCAGGATTCGATCGATCAGTTGCGTGCGACTCACCCGGAGATTCGTGTCGAACTGGAAGCAGACACGCTGGAGCAGGTGGAACGATTTTTAAAATTGCGCGGGGTTGCTGTGATCCTGCTGGATAACATGAGCGCGGAGCAGTTGGGTCAGGCGGTAGCCATGGGTGGCGGACAGGTTGAATTTGAAGCCAGTGGTGGGGTGAACCTGGAGACGGTCGAGGCAATCGCGCGATCCGGCGTTGATTATATCTCAGTCGGTGCGCTGACCCACTCGGCACGTGCGATCGATCTGGCGCTGGAATTAACCACCTGCACTTGACTTCTTGTGGTATCAGATTTAGCAACAGCCATGACCAAAAATCCTTCGCTTGTTGTTGTCGCTGTCAGTTTAAGTTTCCAAGCCAGTGCTATGCATTTATTGGCTCAATCGCAGGCCCCTGAAGCACCAGCACCACAACAACAGACCCAACCAAGTTTACCTGATCCATCAAAGCTATCTGACCTGAAGTTTAAAGATGAAAAAGTAGGGGATTACGAGAATGCTTTTTTCAAGATTGAAGGATTTACGATGGGTAATTCGTATACCATCGATGAGGAGTTCACGACGAAATACGAAAACAAACCTCCTGCCGTCCCATTCCGGATTACCGTACCAAAGAGCAAGCAGGTACTGGTGATTCCAGGTGGAAAAAAATCAGGGTTACCCGAACTACTCAAAGTTGTTCTCGCTACCGAGGATCAACAAGCTGTGGAAATTCTGCGTTTTGCCAACTTGCGCACTCCGCAATATGAAAAAGTCGAGGATCGCCTTAAAGTTTGCGCTGTCATCCTGCAAGAACAGGCCCTGCCAATGGTTGGCAAGGGGTACACCGAACATTTTGTGTCCGAAATTTATGCCACGAAAATTCGTGACCTGGATGCGGTCGTCTTTAACGCCCAGATGAAGGATCCGAAATCATCTCGGCTCTATTATTTGAAAGTGGTTGGCATTCCAGACCCTGACTCGGAAGCCGGACTGCTGGCGTTCAGTTTGTCTGACTCCACACTCAGTGATGTAAAGAGCAAAGAGGATCAGTCAACCAAGGGATTCGCCTTGCGCGTGTTGCATTCGCTGCAGTTTGTCGACTAATTTGTTTGAGTTGCCGGGATTGTAACTGGCTTTAGCAATTCATTACCATGACGATGCCAGCGAGCGGGCAGCTCATAATAACAGGGGTGCCGGGGAAGAGTCTTGATGTCGAGACAGCGAACCGGATTAAAAAACTGCAACCCGGTGGATTCATCTTGTTCGGGCGCAATATCGAATCGGCTATGCAACTGCGGCAGCTGACGGATGATTTGCGTAATCTGTGTGAAATCGAGCCGGTAATCACGATCGACCAGGAGGGCGGGCGGGTGTCACGGTTGCGGATGATCGGCAACGAGCCGCCGAATGCCAGACAACTATGCCTCAAGGGTGATTCAGAATTGATCAAGTGGCACGGCGAACTAACCGGGAAACTGCTCAAGTTGTTTGGCTTTAATCTCGATTTGTGTCCGGTACTGGATATTGGCTTCGACGATGATGCGGATAACTCGTTGCGCGGGCGCTGCTGGGGTCGTGATCAAGACGAGACAATCGTCAACGCGCGTCTTTTTAACGGTGCCATGCGGCAACAGGGGATCCTGTCTTGTGGCAAGCATTTTCCAGGCTACACATTTGCAGCAGTCGACCCGCACCATGAGTTGCCGGTTGTGAAGCGTTCGCGCGAGCAGTTGGAAAGTTGTGAACTGAAAGTATTTCGTGAGCTGGCGGCGGAAATCGACAGCATGATGACCGGTCATGCCGGATACCCGGCACTGGATCCTGACAATGGTCCGGCCTCGTTGTCGGCAGCGATCACCACCGGCCTGTTGCGTGAGGACCTTGGGTTTCGCGGATTGGTCATGACCGATGATATTGATATGGGGGCGATTCTCAACGACTACCAGCTGAGTGAAGTTGTCCAACGAGCTATTGCTGCCGGAAATGATATGATCCTGATGTGCCATCAGCTTGATGCGGTAGAAACTGCCGTGAAAGTGCTTGATGGCATGGGTAACGAACTGGACCGGGCCCTGGCTCAGGTGGCAGAAACCAAGCAGCGGCTGGTTGCGCCCGACAGTTTTTCTGAGGGAAAATTCTGGCGCCTGGACAAAGACGTGTGGGATTTGCGGGTGGCCACCCTGGGCGAAGAGGAGGCTGCCAAGCGCAGCCCGGAAGACGGGAAGCGCTCACCGGTCGAGTTGTATTAATCCTGATAAGGGTGTCAGTCTTTCTTCCGGCCCAGAGCCATCGAGGTAATTGATTGTGATTTATCAAGGCAAAGAGTTGACGAATTGTTATTGCTTGCAGATGCTGTGGCCATCATGTCTGTCACAGCTGAGGTCGAGACGTTGCTGATCCTGCAGGAAAAGGATCTTAAGATCCGCCGCATCGAAAAAGAGCTGGCCCAGGTGCCGCTGGAAATCCAGGCGCTCGAGGCCAAGATTGCCAGCGAGGGTGCCACCGTAGAATCGCTAAAAGGGAAACTGAAAGAGCAGGAAGTCGAGCGCAATAAGCTGGAGCTGGATATCAAATCCAAAGAGGAATCGATAGCCAAATTCAAAACGCAGCAGCAGCAGACGCGGAAGAACGAAGAATACTCGGCACTCACCCATGAAATCGAGCGCTATCAATCTGACATCAGCAACGTAGAAACCACGGAGCTGGAACTGATGGAGGAGATGGACAGCACCAAAGCGCAGTTAGCCAAAGCCGAAGAACAATTTCAGGAAGATAAAGGGCATATTGATACGGATATTGGCGTCCTGAAGAAGAAAGCAGAAGCATTGGAGCAACAGCGTGGTGAGCTAGCTGCCCAGCGGGATGAGGTAACTGGTAAACTGGATGAGGATGTGTTGAGCATTTACTCACGGCTACTCAAAAGCAAAGGGGATGCGGTGGTGGTGGCCATTGAGAATGACATTTGCACGGGGTGCCACATGAAGCTTACCACCCAGACGATCCTCAAAGCACGTAGCAGGCAAGGTCTCGTCCACTGTGAAAACTGCAGCCGAATCCTCTACGACGGCCGCTAGTATTCCTCTAGCTCGGGTAAGTCAGGCTCAACCAGTGGCGGTAGTTCTTCATCGAATTCAAGTGGCATCTCCTCGCCACTATCCTGAGCATCGAAAAAATCGGCAACGAAATCGAAATCGACGTCCGGGATTTCCTCAAAATCCCTGATGAATACATAGCCAGTCCTGCCGGATTTAAGTTTGGAGCGTACCCTGCTGCCCTCGGTATCGCGGATCGATACTTCATCACCGCGTTTAAGAATTGACGTGCGCCCGGACAAACCAGGGTCGGTACCGGATGGTGTGGCATGGGCAAATGTGGTCCGCTCAACGATAACCCGATGGCTCATCGCCCCGCGCATGATCTCGCGGGAGTCGGGCGGCATGAGGTCAGCTTCAAAATCAATGAAGTCTTCATCGGCAACAATCAGGTCGTCGGCTGCTGCAGCCTCCGGTGACGGGTCAGTGGCTTGCTTGGTTGCGCAACCGGAGAGGATGCCAAGTGCCAGTGAACCTGCAAGGATCAGCAACTTCATTAGTAAATTATACCCCACGTGGAGTAATATCTCAATCACGGAAAACGATGGTACGGCGGCCGTGCAGGAGCGTCCTGTCGGTCAGATGAAAGCGCAGACCGCGAGCCAGAGCCAGGCGTTCACAGTCACGGCCGAGGCGCAGCAGGTCATCCGGCTGGTGGTAATGCTCCACCCGCACTACTTCCTGGTCAATGATCGGGCCTTCATCAAGTTCGCTGGTGGCGTAGTGGCAGGTCGCACCGATCAGCTTCACCCCCCGCTCGTACGCTTTGCGATACGGGTTGGCACCGGCAAAGGCAGGCAGGAACGAGTGGTGGATATTGATAATGCGTCCGGCATACTCGGCGCAGAACCAGTGCGGAAGAATTTGCATGTAGCGGGCCATCACGATCACTTCGGCTTGCAGCTCGCGGCAAGCTGCTGCAAGCGTGCGAAAGCCGGGTTCGCGTGAGCCTGCCGGAATTGGGATATGCATGAACGGGATGCCCTCCCGCTCGACCATCGGGCCCAGCTCATGATGGTTGGAAATGACTGCAGGAATTTGCATTGGCAGCTCGTTATTATGCCAGCGGTAGAGCAGATCTGCCAGGCAATGGCTGTAGCGGCTAACGAGGATTACGGTACGCAGGTGTTGGTTGCTTTTGCGAAGTGACCATTGGGCTTGCCAGCCATCAACCAATTGGGCGAAGCGCTGATTGAAATCATCGGTGTCGACACTCAGCGAAGAAGCGTCGATTTCGATACGGGTGAAAAACCAGCGCTGGGGCTGGTCGGTAAACTGATGGACTTCGAGCAGGTTGCCACCTAGTTCAGCAACAAAGCCGGTCAACTTTGCGATCAGCCCGACCTGGTCCGGGCAGTTTAACTTCAGCAGCAGTGAGTTTTCCATGGCGCCTATGATTTAGCTGGTCCACTGGTATCTGCCAAGGGACGAAAGTCTGATTTTGTTGGCACGGTAATATTCGGTGGGCGCAAGTAGATCGGTTCGAGGCCATGCGTGCCGTCAATTAGTTCGACCTCGGGGTGTTGTGCGAGCAGCGCCAGCCGCGATGCTTGCGGATTGGCTGGCGTAAATTGCGTGAGCCAATCGGGGGGGTCAGGTGAGACGACCGGAAGTGATGATGGTTCGGCCAGTAACTTCAGCACGGCAGGTTTTTCCAATAGCTCTGGCCCGGTGGTACAACGAACTCCGGAGATGACTGCATGATAGGCCGTGTCGCGACGGGCATCACCAAACACCCGAAAAGAATCGAACTCCACCTCAATACCAAGCGCGGAAGGCAGGCCGAATAGCTTGGCACCGGTCGCAGTAGCCAAGCCAAGTGCAGTGGCAATGGCAATCCTGGTACCGGAATAGGAACCCGGACCGAGCCCGACGACGATACGTGCGGGTCTGCCATGTGCTTGCAGCGCGGAAGCAAGAAACTTGCTTAGCGGTGCAGGACTTGCACCGCGCCCTGACGGATACTCGATCGAATCCAGCAGCTGTCCCGCATTGGCAACAGCCGCTGAGGCGGTATTGGTTGATGAATCTAGTGCGAATGTCAGCATGGTTGTTATTTTAAAGTGGCATCACCTGCTGTGATGGTTATCAGCGAGCCATCGGCCTGGCGCAAGCGTAAGGCACCGGAGGCATCAATACCCTCGGCAACACCACGCAACTCGGTGGGCCCGCTGGTAACCGTGACGGTGTGACCGTCGAGATAGCTGAGCGCAGAAAATTTTTGTTGCAGCGTAGCTGTTGCGGTGGCTGCCTCCAGTTCATGCCAGATGGCTTCGAGCACTTTTGCGGCGGTGGCGCACATGTTGTAGTTTCTAGCGTTGGTGATTTTAAGCGATGTTGCGAGGTGCTGCAGTTCCTCAGGAAATTTAGTGGTGTTCACATTGATGCCGACACCCACGACAAGGAAGCTCTGCTGCCCTGCAAGCTTACTTTCGAGCAAAATACCGGCCAACTTGCGCCCGCCAACCAGAACATCATTGGGCCACTTAACGAGGCATTCGCGACCGCAAAGTGTACCGGCAGCTTGCGCGATACCGATGCCTGTCGCAATCCCCAGGCGCGCCCAGAGCTTTGGTTCGATTTGAGGACGCAACAGGATGGAAAACCAGAGCCCATCAGGCTCCGCTGAATGCCAGCTGCGCTGGAGTCTGCCGCGACCGGCGGTCTGGGATAGCGCAAAAACTACTTCACCATGCTTGCCGCCATTGTTGCCACATTCCAAGGCTATGTCATTGCTGCTGGAGGTCTGGGCATAGACACTGATGTGGCTGGCAAACGGGCAGTTTTCAGGCAGTTGTGCTGCGATGGCTTCCGGTATTAAGCGCTCAGGCCAATTCATCAGGCGCAGGCTTGATTGCTTGTTTTCGATCT
This sequence comes from uncultured Chthoniobacteraceae bacterium, assembly GCA_964443575.1. Lineage (GTDB taxonomy): Bacteria > Verrucomicrobiota > Verrucomicrobiia > Chthoniobacterales > CAKUMP01 > CAYUDZ01. The sequence continues at coordinate 17,125 of CAYUDZ010000042.1, forward strand.
GTAGGCCCAGCCGGTTGAGATCACGCACCAAGCTGGTGAGGTGGTCGCCGGTGGTGTTGAGTTCGTTAGTCAGCTCATCAACGGCAAGCGCCGAGCCTGCCGCGGCGAGCCTGCGTAAGAGTGAAACAGCCGTCTGGTCCATGTGAGCAGCATTACCGGATCAGGCTGTTGCAGCAAGTTATCTTGTGTTGGCACGGCCGCGCATCAGCGACACCAGGATCCCCTGGATCACCAGTTCGGTGGCAGGAATCAGCTCAGGATAGGCATCATTTTCCGCTTTCAGGTACGGTTGGCCATCGCGCAGGAGATATCTTTTCAAGGTTGTTTCACCATCAATCAAAGCCGCGACGATATCGCCATGTTTTGGAACGCCGGGGCGCAACACAACAATATCTCCGGCGACAATGTGCGCGTTGACCATCGAGTCCCCGTGGACGCGCAGGGCAAATAAGTCGCTGGCTCCGGAGCGCCGGTCATACAATTGCGGGTCGAGACCAATATGTTCATCGGTCGTTGCCGTAGTATCAACCGGCATACCGGCAGCAATCTCACCGTAAAATGGAATTTCGACGACATTGTCCGGCACGGAATCACGCCTCAAGTGGGCAGCGTCTTCGAGCATGACGGCGCGGGCCTTACCGGGCAACCTGCGGATGACGCCCTTGCGTTCCAACGCTCGCAGGTGATCCATTGCCGCGGTCTGGCTGGCAAACCCGAAATGCTCCTGGATTTCGCGTGAGGTCGGGATAATGCCATTTTTGTGCATGCAATCTTTGAGGAATGCGAGCACTTCGCGTTGGCGTTTGGTCAGTTGTTTACTCATTTTAGCAGTGTCCTTTTTTGTTTGGGAATTTCGAATCCTGGCAGGTCGGGTTGGTTAGCAAACTCAACTCTGGACTGACCGGGAAGCGCTTCGCGGACCCGTTGGAAGGCGCTGTGCACGAGGCCGCTCAGGCCGCGCTCGGCAGTCTGGCCAAAACGCGGTCGACGGGATGATTTCTTGCTCTGGTACCTGTTCATAATAAGCTGTTAAAAAGAACAGTATAGTATTCAACCAGCCTGTCAAAGCTTTTTTTCTCCTGTCGTTTGTGCTGGCAGTTGGTTAGCATGCGGGTAGTGGAGCTGAAGGTTGCCAAGAAGATCCTGGTGGTTGACGATGATGCGGAAATTTTGCGGATCGTGCGTGACACGGTGCAGTCGTTTCTTGGCTGGGATGTGGTGACGAGTGTGGATTCGGTTTATGCATTTGAGCTGGCGTTACAGGATGATTTTGATTTGTACGTCTTCGACTTCACGATGCCGCGGATGGAGGGCGATTTATTGTATGAATTGCTGGGCAAGGTGATCAGCCTGTGCTGTGACGAATCGAAGCGTCTGCCGCCGCTGCTGCTGCTAAGCGGCCATGGTCATTCCGAGCAAGCGCAAGAATTACTGAGGTTGCCGGGGGTGCGTGGTTTTTTGCCCAAGCCATTTGAGGTTCAGCGGCTGCTGGACAAGCTGGAAGAGTGCGTGGATTGAGCGGCCTAAGCTTAAGATTGTTCCCCTTGCGATATTGAAAATAACTGACTTAACGCAATTTTTCTCACCGGTCGGTGGTGGCGTCAAACGCTACCTGACTGAGAAACAGCGCTACGTAGCAAGTTGCGCCGGCGAGCACCAGCATGTGCTGGTGGTTCCCGGCGAACACAGTAGCAAGGAAGAGCAGGGAAACTGCTGTATCTACACGATTGCCGCACCGCTGCTGTCGCGGACATCACGTTATCGGGCGCTGCTCAACTTGCATGCGGTGGAAGAAATTCTGGAGATCGAACGCCCGGATATCATCGAGTCAGGCGACCCGTACCAGATGGCGTGGAAAGCGCTGGCTTCGGGAGAAGGGCTGAGGATTCCGGTAGTTGCCTTCTACCACTCGCATTTTCCGGAGGCTTACTTGCGCACCACCATGAAATATTTTGGTAGGACGGTGACCGAATTCTGCATGGATTTATCGCGTCGCTACGTGCGCATGCTGTATTCGAAATTTGCGGCGACGATGGTGCCCTCGAGTGGCTTGGCCGCGGTGCTGGAAGAATGGGGTGTGAGCAATTTGCATTACATTCCGCTGGGGGTGGATATTGCCGCCTTTCGGCCTGATCCGGATGACAAGGCGGCGACGCGCGAGCGGCTGGGTATCGCGGCGGG
>CAYUDZ010000043.1:0-18915 GCA_964443575.1 uncultured Chthoniobacteraceae bacterium
TAGATCAAGGTAATACACATCATCAGTAACGAGCTGATCAGTAATTGAGAAACAGGATGATCCAACTTTGTGGTGAGCATTAAAGCACATGCCGCCAGAAATGCGCTCGTAATACCGCAAGCAAGTACCGGTAATGAAAACCCGGACAAAAATGGGGCGCCCAAGCCACCCACGATGCAGATAGCACAAATGGGATAGTGGGTTATCCGCCAGGCTTTCTGTAGCCACTGCGGTGATCTCGAGACGACCCATTCGAGAAGTGCTATGGCGACGACTATGGCAGCCAGGGTAACCAATGGTAACGTGTAGCGGGGGACGGAGCCGGGCAAAATTGCAATTGGCAGCCAGCCGACAATCAAGGCGGTGCGCAAGCCCGCAAAGAGCTTCCTGCGTTCGCTGTCCATGCTCTGGTAAAGCGGCTTATACCAGACCAGCGGCAGCAATGCTGACCAAGGCAGAAAGTTGATGATGGCACTGCGAAAAATATTTTCCCACCACTTCCAAAAACTAAAATTATCAAACCCTAAGCGTGCCAGTAATTGTTGGCTCCAGGTACCGGTGGCTGCCGACTGCTCGACGCCTGCCTGCGCGAGCGACTGGTTCATTGGTATTGCCCACAGCATGAAGATACCAAGAGCAAGCATCAGGCACAGCCACTGTGGCCACGAACGCAGCTCGTTGATGACTGCGCGCCAATCATTGGACTTGGAGTAAGTCACGGCCACCACGACGACGTAAAAGAAGTAAAGATGGAGCGGGCCTTTGGCGAGCATGCCAAGGCCGAGAAATACGCCGGCGATTAGCCATCCGGTATAGGGTTTACGTTGAAAATGATAATGGAGCCACGCCATGGTAGCTAAACCGGTGAGGGCAATATAGATGGCTTCAATTTCGATCAGGCGGCCTTTTTCCATCAGGCTGATATTGGTCAGCACAATTAACGCAGCTGCCAGGCTGCCACCGGTGCCCAACCACGACCGACCCCAGAAGAATATGCCGAGAGCCAGCGCCAGAACGGCAACTACTGAGGGCAGGCGGACCGACCATTCTGACTTGGTTTTGGTGATGGCAACGCTCGCCGCGACCGCCCAATTAACCAGCGGAGGTTTACGGAAATAGTCTTTTCCGCCTAACTCAGGAACCAGCCAGTCTCCGGACTCGAGCATCGTAACGCCCGGCATGGCGCGACGCCCTTCCTCGCCTTTGAGTTCCAGTGACCCCAGTGCCGGTAGGTAAATTGCCGCCCAGACAACGACGATTGCCAGGCAGGCCAAACGTATCGGGCAATTTGGAGTGAGGCTGATTTTCATTGGGAAAACGAACTTAACTGAAGACTACAAGCCCCTTGAGGTTCATGTAATCTCGATCTGTTGTAAACTCTGCTTGTAGATTTTAGCGTGTCTAGGTGGAAGATTTCAACCTATGCCGATTGACACAGCACGATTAAAGCGGAATCCTTTCGCTGCTGCATCATGGATCTATTTTTAATCGACGCTATCGGACCATTTTTCCAGCAAAAGAGCAGCAGGAAAACTAACTGGTCCAAAGTACCATTTGATGCCATCCACCCCGCGCATGATCCGGATGGTGCCAACTGGCAGCGCATATTGGATGACATGGACGTGTTCTGCAGCAAGGTTGCAGCATTAGGTTACAATGCAGTTTCGATTGATGACGTAGCCCATTTGGCCCGCAGCGAGTACTATGAGGCGGAAGTTGCCGACACGATTGAAACGCACCGTCAGCGCTATGCGCGCCTGCTTGAAGTTATCAAACAGCATGGATTGCGGGTTTACCTGACGATGGATGTATTGAGCTATACACCTGCACTCTATCAGGCGATTGGCAGCAACATCGGGCCGGTTTCAGGCTTTATACGCCAACTGTTGACGGGCTTTCTGGATGACTTTCCGCAGGTGGCAGGAGTGATTATGCGGGTTGGTGAATGTGACGGGCTTGATGTGCGTCATGATTTCCGTAGCCGCCTGGTGCTGAAGCGGCCCGGCCATGTTAAAAAGTTATTACAATCGGCACTTCCAGTTTTTGAGCAGGCCGGCAAAGAATTAATCTTCCGCACCTGGACGGTGGGAGCCTATCGAATCGGTGATTTGATTTGGCACCGCAAACGCCTGTCAGAAGTATTTAATTCACTGCGTAGCAACGTGCTAACTGTCTCGATGAAGTACGGTGAGTCAGACTTTTTTCGTTACCTGCCGGTCAACTCCCATTTCTTCAGGTTGCAACAGCCGACGTTAGTTGAATTGCAGGCCCGTCGCGAATATGAGGGCTGCGGCGAATACCCGTCATTTATCGGTGAAGACTATGGTTCGTATGCAGCACAGCTGGAGCACGCGCCGCAACTGCGTGGGATGAGTGTCTGGTGCCAGACCGGCGGCTGGACGCCATTCAGTCGTCGGGCATTCATCGACCGCAACGCCGTCTGGAACGAAATAAATGCGGCCGCAGCGATCAAAATATTTAAACAATGTATGAGCCCGAATGAAGCGATCGATACTTGGGCGTCAGACAATCAAGTTGCGAACACAGAAGCATTGCAGCGACTGCTTGAGCGCTCCGAGCGATTAATCAAAGGGCTGCTTTACATACCTGATGTTGCTTCGCAGAAGCTGTTTTTCAGGAGGGTGCGCGTACCACCTCTACTGAACGTTTATTGGAACAGTATCTTCATTAATCACTCGCTAAAACAAATACTGACTTACTTCACGCGTGATCCCGAAGCAACTATCGCCGAAGGGTATCAATTGCTTGAGGAATTTGATGGTATGCAGTCAGATGCTGCCGCCTGTGGGTTGCCTGCGGATGATATTGAGTTTATGCGCGATACATTCGCTTTGTTGGTGCTGGCCAGGGAGTATTACTACCGGCCATTCAATGACGAAATGCGGCAGCGCCTGAAAGACGCCAAGAAGGACTACAAGAAGAAATACCCTAAATCACAAAGACCGCGCTATAAGGTCCGGATGAATTTCAAGCCATTCCCACTGAGCCAACGGACCCTCAAAATCTTCAGCGCCATCGCTTTACGTCGCCAACGTGGCTATCGCATCGTCGACCAGGCGATCACTTTGCGTTTCCTGTCGCTGATCTATCGATTGGCCAAACGACGCAGTCAGAAATTAGTTCCCAAGTTCGCACGCAAATCGGCCATGGGAGTGGATACTATATTTCGCTAACACCAGCTTGCACCCGTCGTAAATCGTGACAGGTTAGCCTATGAGAAATTGGTTCTTGGTCAATTTGCTGGTAGCGGGAGCCGCAGTTTTGTTCCTTTCCGGTTGCGACCAGGCTAATGGTGAGCGTGATTCTGGTGTCGATCCCAAGGTGTTTGCCACACCCTATCCCGATGGCCCGGACGTGGCGCGTGCTGTCTTTGCCGGCGGTTGCTTTTGGTGTATGGAGCCGCCATTCGAAAAACTTGAAGGTGTCCATGAGGTAGTCTCAGGATATACCGGCGGAACCGGTAAGCGCCCGGCATACAACGAAGTCGCTGCAGGGCGTACCAGTTATGTTGAAGCGGTAGAGGTAGCCTATGATCCAGATCAGATCAGCTATGAAGAACTGCTGGAGGTATTCTGGCGCAGCATCAACCCGACCCAGGCTGATGGCCAGTTTGCTGATCGCGGTCCGCAGTACAAGACCGCCATCTTCGTAGCCAATGAGAGCGAGAAAAAAGCAGCGGAAGCATCAATACAGAAGCTGCAGGACTCAGGCAAATTCGATAAACCGATAGTCACCGAAATTCGCGAATTCGATCAGTTCTATCCGGCAGAAGTTTACCACCAGGACTATTATAAGAAAAATTCCGCGCATTACACCGCATACTACCATGGTTCGGGACGCGCAGGGTTTCTCAAGAAAACCTGGGGCGACGAGTAACCCGTTTACCCGGAAGCCGCAGTTTGTGGCGGGACATCCTGCAGTTTCACTGGTGCATCCTCCAATGTGATCTCAAGGCCGCCGGTGTAATTTGCTATCCTCAATCACTGCTACTTACTTTTTCTGGCAGCGTGGATCATCATCAACTCGCCGACATTTTCCGGGGTGATTAGCCCGACCAGGCGGCCATTGGAGTCAAGCACGGGCAATGCGGTACAGCCACACTCATTCATTGTGCGAAATGCTGATTCGAAGGGGCTGCGGGCATGCACGGTAGGTACATCGCGTTGGATAAAGTCGGCTGCCCTGGCACTCCCGCCATGTGACTTAAGCGCTTCAATCAGCGCCTTGCGGGTCAGGATTCCCAGTACATCCTGGTTGATCCCCATGATAGGGAAATCATGTTGTGAGGTGCGAATCAATGCATCGACCGCATCATCGATCGTCGCGCTGTGGGGCAAAGTCTCAAACTCGGTAACCATCGCACTGGATACGGGTAAGCCGCTACTGACATCGCGCAGCTGTGCTACGGTGGCTTCCTGCGAGGCACCGAGCCAAACAAAGACAGCAATAAAGATAAGGAATGGATTAAAGAATAATCCCAGTACGCCAAACAGGACCGCAAACCCTTGCCCGATTGTCGCAGCTGTCTGGGTGGCCCTGGCATAGCTCATACGCGAGGCTAGGATGGCACGCAGGACGCGCCCGCCATCCATGGGAAATGCCGGGATCATGTTGAACACCACCAGCAGGATGTTGACCGCGAACAGCCTGGTTACCAGGTCGACATTGGCTACATCAAACTCTGTCATTTGGGCGAAGTCACCGCGCCCACCCATCACCACAAACAGGCCACCGGCAATCACGACGTTGACCAGCGGACCGGCTAGCGCCACGACCAACTCCTGGAATGGTTTATCCGGCATGCGTTCCAGGCGGGCTACCCCACCTATCGGAAGCAGCGTAATATCTGGCGTCTTGATTCCATAGCTTTTGGCTGCCAGCGCATGCCCGAACTCATGCAGTAGAACACAAGCAAATAACAGCAGGATAAAGAGTACGCCGTCGAGTGCCGCGCTGATACCCCCCTGGCTATAGTAGAGAAAAGCAAAAAATGCCAACAGCAGTAGGAAAGTGAAGTGAACCTTCACATCAATCCCGCCGAGACGAAAAATTCTGAATGACCAACTCATCTTATCGAGTTACTTCATTTTTCCTTTGCTGGCAAGTGCTTCAAGCAATCGACATAGATGGCACGGCTTCTGCTCTAACAGAATAAATGCAGCAAATTGTTAGATCATTGTCTTATTCAGTAGCTTATGCAGAGGCCAGCGAGTCTGCCCGGCGCAATTATCGCGGGCGTGTCGCGCTCGGTTTCTTTCTGCTGGCATTTATTGGGTTTGTCACTGCCTTGCATGGCGATTTGCCGGAGAATATCGCCTATATCTGGATATCCTGCGTCCTGGTGGCCTACCCTGTTACCTGGCTGGTCGAGGGTCTAATCGAAGTGAAAATGGACATACCCGAGGGGGCGGAACAGCAGCAGGTGAGCATGGTTGGGGAAGTTGATGGCACCGATGAGACTGAAAGCTCACAAGTTTCCGCTGGAACCGTTGAGCATTACATTCAAGTTCAAGACTCTTCCAGTCTGCATGTCCTGCACGACTTGGAAACGCCCAATGGATCATTCAATTACCTACTTGTCCACCGCGACGGTCGGGTGCTGATGATTTTACGTAGCTCCTGTTGGAACGCTTTGGGTGAAGATAATTTAGGCGACTGGAAAACTGTTCGGGTTGAAGCGGAGGGACTACTCGAAGATGCCGAGCGGGTTGATGCGGTACTCGATAGCATCCAGGGTGGTCACTGCAAAGTGTATCCGGTGCTCATCGTGCCAGAGGGGTCGCTCTCAGTGGCCAGGGAGGGTCCGACATTTCGAATTTCACTGGTATCTGAAAACAACTTTTGTGACTTCATGGACAAGCTGCCACCGGAGGCCGAAGGCAACGAAGTCGTCTTCGACTATTACGACAAACTGCGCGCAATCATTAAAGGCTGATTAGCAGTCTGTTGTAAAAGCCGCGTGACCTCCCACGGTTTTTATAACAGTCTGTTAGGAATCGGCAGCTGAATTGTCGCGTTTGTCCTCAGCCAGATCGTTGTGGTGGGTCTGGGGTGCCAGCGGTACTTTGGCCCGGTAGCCGGCGCGCCCGAGCATTTGTCCGGCGACAGGTGCAGTCAGGTAAAAGAACAGCAGGATTAGAGCGCACTTGGCGATAACACCTGCTTCAGCGAAGAACAGAGCTGCAGCTATCAACAAGAGGGCGCCGCCGAATGCCCCCGCCTTGGTTGCCGCATGCATGCGCGTCAACAGGTCTGGAAAGCGGACCACACCGATTGCTGCGATCAGGAAGAACGCAGCACCCAGCAGTATCAAAGCAGAAATCAGGTAGGCGATTATCATTAGCTGTCCTCAATCTGTCTGGCAAAGGCGATGGTACCAATAAAGGCAACGACGGCTACCGCGAGCGCAACGTCAAGGTAGAGTTCACGATTTGAGATGAGTGCCAACAGTACGCAGGCACCCATGAAAATTGCGCCAAGCAAATCCAGCGCCATCACCCGGTCGGCGGTCGATGGACCACGCAGGGCCCGCCAGGCAGTCAGGCAAACTGCCACCAACAAGACCAGCGATGCGGCGATCAGCACGAAATCGGGAATAACTATATTCTCAGAATGCATTTCGGATTTTAGGTTCAAAGTTATTTTTAAAATCGCTGACAAAGGCATCAATATCGCGAACATACATAGCATGGACGATGAGTTGACGCCTATCCGGAGTGACATCCATCGTCAGGGTGCCGGGGGTCATAGTGACCAGATTGGTCAGGACCAGGAGTTGCAAGTCGCTCATTGGTTTCAGCGGAATGCTGATGATGGCTGGTGAGAAGTGGTTGGCAGGGGTAAGGATATCGTACGCGACACGCATATTAGAAGAAACGACCTCGAATATGTAGTACGGGATAAAGACCAGGATACTGAACAATTTGCGGATAATCTTCATTTGTTTTCTGTTGTGTCAGTTGTCGGCTCGAGGACGTGACTAATGTAGCTTTGCGGGTCGAGCATCTGCTCGGACGCGCGCTGGGAGTACGCGAATAGCGGGTTCACGGTAACACCAATGATCACAGTCAAAGCCGCCAGTGCAATCACCGGAGCGTAAGCGAGCCTGGAGCGGGTCGGCTGCTGGGGCTGGTCCGGCTCTGCAGCATCCGGGCGGGCTTTCCAAAATGCTTCATTCCAGATTTTAGTCATCGAAAACAGGGTCAGGGCACCGACTAGCAGGGCGACTATGGCAAGCCAGATCCAGCCGGCATCCAATGATGCTTTGACGACCAGCAGCTTGGCCCAAAACCCAGACAGCGGCGGGATACCGGCCAGCGAAAGAGCCGGAATCAGGAATAGCACCGCAAGCCACGGTGCAGATTTGACCAGTCCGCCCAGTTTCCCAAGATCCTCCTGGCCGGTCTGGCGATGGATCAAGCCGGCAATAAAGAACAGGTTGGTTTTAACCAGGATGTGGTGGATCAAATAAAAGATACTGCCGGCAACTGCCAATGGAGTTGCTATAGCCAGCCCCATAATCATGTAGCCGATCTGCGAGATAATGTGAAATGACAGGATCCTGCGGGTATGAAAATAGGCAGCGGCTCCCAGCACGCCGAACACCATGGTCGTCGCAGCCAGTATCGCGAGCAATAATTGCATGCTCGAAAAATTAGGAAAAAACAGCAGCAGTTGGGATCGCATCATCGCGTAAACGCCCACCTTGGTGAGTAGCGCGGCAAACAAGCCTGAAACGACAAATGCCGGGGTATGGTATGAAGCAGGCAGCCAGAAGAAGAATGGAAACAGGCCGGCCTTGATGCCAAAGGCGACCAGTAGCAGGATATTTGTCGTATTCAATAGCAAAGGGTCATCCGCCACCGCCATCTTGGCAGCAATGTCGGCCATATTCAGCGTGCCAAGTTTACCGTACAGAATTCCCACACCGATCAAGAACAGCGCGGAGGAAAAGAGGTTAATTAGCACATACTTCACCCCGCCATCCAGTTGCGCCTTGCTGCAGCCCAGCACCATCAGCACAAATGAAGCGATCAGCATTACTTCAAACCAAACGTAGAGATTGAATAAATCACCAGTCAGGAATGCACCATTGACCCCGAGTAGCATGAGGTTACTGAGCGGAAAGAAAACTGGCAACTCCAGCCCGGGTTCACGATTCAGTAAGGCAAATACACAAGCCGCCAAGCCGATCACAGCAGTGATAGCGACCATTGCAGCGGCCAGACGGTCGGCAACCAGCGAAATACCGAATGGCGCCGGCCAGTCGCCTGCCTGCACCACCACAAACTCATTCGCATCCACTGCCAGCAACAACAGCAAGCTGACAACCAGCTGCAAAATCGCTGCCACTACGCTGATCACAGCGGCTAACAGCCGGCTCTTAAAGCATACCAGCCCAAGCAGCCCGGCCACCAGCGGGATCACCAAAACTGCAAATAGATAGAATTCCGCTGTCATTTCTCCGTGGTCTGAAAGTTATCGATGTCGTCGCTGCCGACTGTCCGGTGAGCGCGCATAATCAGCGCCAGGACAAAAGTGATAAGCCCGAAGCCGATGACGATCGCCGTGAGCACCAGCGCCTGGGGGAGCGGGTCAGCGTACGGGTCAGCCAACTGTTTGCTGCCTTCCTCAATGATTGCCGGGCGGTATGGGGTCAACCCGCCGACACTGAAAACCAGCAGGTTGGCGGCGTGGCTCAGCAAGATCAGGCCAAGGGCCAGCCTGACCAGGCTGCGGCGCAGCAGGCCATAGATCGCACAGGCAAATAAAAACCCGATTAGTAGCGCTATCAGGATGATCATCATGTGCCGCTCTCCTCGTTGAGCTGGATATCCGCATCGACCAGTGCGAACAAACTCATCAGGATGAAGCCGACGACCGAGAGGTACACGCCGACATCAAAAAGCAGTGGCGTGCCCAGGTGAACCACCCCGAGAACCGGTAACTCAAATTCCGGCAGCCAAACCCCGCTGAGAAATGCTCCACCGGTTAGGATCGGTGCAAATAAGCCGCTGATAACAGCAACCGAAAGGCCCAGGATAATCAAACTGAACGGACTAATAACCAATGACTTGCGTGCTGTTTCGAGCCCATGCCCCAGGGCCAGTAGCCCGAACCCGGAGGCAGCCATCAAGCCGCCGATAAAGCCACCGCCTGGCAGATGATGGCCGCGATAGAGCACGACCAGCGACAGGATGACCAGCAGCGGGGCAAGAAAGCGGGCGGCAATCTGCAAGGGGATCGAAAGATTACTCATGTTTTTCCTCCACGGATCGAGTCAACTGTTCCTTGCGCTGGTTGATAAAAGCGGTCAGTAGGAGGTACACCCCGATAGCGGCAATGCCGATCACGGTGATCTCACCCAGTGTATCCAACGCGCGAAAATCGACCAGGATCACATTGACTACATTGCGCCCGTAGGCTTCGAGGTACGACCACTCGGCCAGCTGGCTGGATATGGTCGGTGCCAGTTGGACGTGCAACGAGATCAGCACCAGCAGCGCGACCAGGCTTCCGCAGATCCCGGCGATCAGGGCATCGGTGAGTTTGGTTCTGCGGTTCGAGTATTCATGGATCTTCGGCAATTTGTGCAGCACGGTCATAAAGAAAAGTACCGTCAGCGTTTCGACTACCACTTGAGTTATTGCCAGATCGGTTGCCCCGTAGTTGGCAAAGATCAGTGCGATTCCGTAGCCGGATAGGCCAAGGGTGGCCAGCGCGGTAATTCTCGAGGTTGTCGTGATGGCGACGACAGCGCAAATACCTGTCACTACCAGTACGCCCACAATCAGCGGCTGCAGCGGCAATTGTGGCAGTTCTCCCGGCAGCCCGTGGTAGACAATCAACTTCCAGCCAAGCAGTGCCGAGGTAACTATGACCAGCGAGGCCAGATAGCGATGGAGTTTGCCGTTCTGGATCATGCGGGTTTGCCATTTGGCATAATTGATTAAGCCGCTCAGCAGGGTGTCATAAATCGTATCGAACTTGACCGGCAGGTTATCTGTGACGGCATCGCGTCGCCGCCAGATCAACCAGCGCATACGGTAGACTGCAATGCCGCAGCCGATGGTAAGGACAGTCATCAGCAATGGCAGGCTGAATGCAGATAACAGCTCATGTGCCTGAATCGCTTTTAATTTTACTTCCTGGCCCTCAACCGCAGAAACTGCCGCCTGCACGACCGGCTTGGAAAGTAATGCCGGCATCAGGCCCATAGCCAGGCCTAGCAGTCCCAGGAGCAGTGGCGGCAACCACATCAGCCATGGCAACCCGTGTGGTTCCCCATCGAGGCGTGCCTCTTCGCGTTTGCCAAAGTACGGGTGGATCCCGGCTTTCAACGCCAACGCCAACAGAATCAGGTTGCCAATGAAGGCGACCACCAGAACTGGCGTTGAAAATTCATTGAGTGCAACACCCGACTTGTATGCATACTCTTTTCCTAGAAACCCGAAGAATGGTGGAAAACCGGACTTTGAGAAAGCAGCCAACCCGGCGGCCAATGCAGTTACCGGTAAGGTGAAGCGCAGACCGCGCAGGCGTGTCACATCGCGACTATGGCAGGCGTGGTCGACGTTCCCGGCGGTCAGAAAGAGCGCTGCTTTGTACAACGCATGCCCGAGTAAAAAGAAAATTGCTGAGGTAAGCGCCAACTCAGTACCGACCCCAATCAGCATCGTCAGCATACCTAAGACCGAGAGCGTTGTGTAGGCGAGGATACGCTTTAAGTCGGTCTGCAGCAGTCCGAGCACGCCGCCCAATAGCATCGTCGTTGCACCCAGACTGAACAGGCAAACCGACCATGCGGGAGTTGGCGCCAGCGCGGGGTTTAACCTGGCCAGCAGGAAGACGCCTGCCTTGACCATGGTTGCCGAGTGCAGGTAGGCGCTGACCGGGGTGGGAGCAGCCATTGCGTTGGGCAGCCAGAAGTGGAAGGGAAATTGCGCTGACTTGGTAAATGCCCCAAGCAGGATACACCCTAATGCCAACGGCAGCAGCGGATGGGCCAGGATCTGGTCGCCGGCCGCTACCAGTTGCGACGCTTCGTAGGTACCTGCTGCGGTGCCCAGGATGATAATTCCGGCTAGCAATGCCAGCCCGCCCAAGCCGGTTACTAATAGAGCTTGCAGAGCATTGCGCCGCGAGACTCCATCTTCGTGTTTAAACCCGATAAGCAAGTAGGAGGAGACGCTGGTCAGCTCCCAGAAGATAAACATAAGAATGAGATTATCCGAGAGCACCAGGCCCAGCATCGACCCCATAAAGAACAACAGCAGCGCGAGTATCCGGTACTGCTCACGATGACCTTTAAAATAACCACCGGTGTAGATCAGGATGAGTGTGCCGATACCGGTGATCAGCAGCGCAAATAAAAGCGCCAGCCCATCCAGGCGCATCGACCAGTTGACGCCCAATTGCGGGATCCATTCGACCAGTAAGTGCGGGAAATTGCCCTGATAAACAGGGTTGATTTGACTACACAGCCAGATAAATCCGGCCAGCGGCAGCGCAGCAGCAAAATAGGCATTGCCCGCGCCAAATAGCTTGTTCCACAGTGGCACCAAAGCCGCTGTGGCAAATAAGCTTAAGGTTAAGATAGTCAGCTCCATACGTATTCAGCCCGCATTGCCCCTGTCAGCAGAGACAAGCTACGAAGTTGATTTCGCTAATTTAATTGCGTAGAATCCATTACGACAGATCAAAGTCAAATGAAAGGTGTTTAGGACATTATGTCATCGGGACATAACTGGACATATTTAAGCAACCACACCCATGTGCTGGTATGTTTGTCACGTGACCCCGAGCAACCGTTGCGGGAGGTCGCTGCCGAAGTTGGAATTACCGAGCGTTCGGTCCAGCGCATCATCAACGATCTTGAGGAAGCTGGTGCCTTGCGCAGGGACAGGGTCGGGCGCAATAACCGATATCGCATCTACCGCAGTGCCAGCCTGCGCCATCCGCTGGAAGCCAGGTGCAAGCTCGGCAAGCTGCTCGATCTGGTCGATAAACGGTAGCATTGCGGGCAGATGGCAATCTGTTAAATCGGTATTTTTTTTAGTTTTTATCGTTAATCCATGCGTAGTATTAGGAGTAATGCCTGAGGTAGATAATAATTTCGACAGCATCGAGGCCATCATCGAAGACATACGTAATGGTCGCATGGTGATAGTGACCGATGATGCCGATCGTGAGAACGAGGGGGATCTGGTACTGGCGGCGGAGACAATCACGCCGGATGCGGTCAACTTTATGGCCAAACACGGTCGTGGTCTGATTTGCGCCCCAATCACAATTCAGAGGGCCGAACAGCTTGGCCTGCAGCGCATGGTCGCTTACAACCGCGAAGTCTATCGCACCGATTTCACTGTTTCTGTGGATGCGGCAAGTGGTATCACCACAGGCATCAGCGCCCAGGACCGGGCCACGACCATCCGGGTGCTGACCACGCGCGACGCCACCCCGGCGAACCTGGTACAACCCGGGCATGTTTTTCCGCTACAGGCTAAACCGGGCGGGGTATTGAGGAGAGCCGGGCATACCGAAGCATCGGTAGATTTGGCCATATTGGCGGGATTGCAGCCGGCCGCTGTCATTTGTGAAATCCTGAACGAAGACGGCACCATGGCGCGGTTGCCTGATTTGCAAGCATTCCGCAAACAGCATGGCCTGAAAATGTGCTCGATCCGCGACCTGATTGCCTATCGCGTCAAACGCGAACGCCTGATCGAACTCGAAGAGGTTGTTTCGATGCCTACCGACTATGGTGACTTCCAACTCCACTTATATCGATCGTTGCTCGACAGCAAACATCACCTCGCCCTGGTACGTGGTGAAATTGATGCCACTCAACCGACGCTGGTCAGGGTTCACAGTGAGTGTTTGACCGGTGATGTTTTTGGCTCGCGCCGCTGTGATTGCGGGACCCAACTGCATGCGGCGATGTCGCAGATCGATGAGGCCGGATCCGGCGTGCTGCTCTATATGCGCCAGGAGGGACGGGGCATCGGCCTGGCCAACAAGATTCATTCATACAAGCTGCAGGAGCAGGGACTCGATACTGTCGAGGCCAATGAGAAGCTGGGATTTCCGATGGACTTACGCGATTACGGGATGGGTGCCCAAATCCTGATTGATCTCGGGCTGCGCAAGCTGCGCCTGATGACCAACAACCCGCGCAAGATCGTTGGTTTAGACGGTTATGGCATCGAAATCGTCGAGCAGGTGCCAATAAGAGTCAGCCCAAACCCGCACAATGAACGCTATCTGGCAACCAAGCGCGATAAAATGGGGCATTTGCTTTAACCCGTATCCGGCGCTTGAGTCTTGGCCCAACTCGTAGCAAAGTATAGGTGATGTCATACGCATCGGGATCATTATTTCGTTTTCGCGGGCGCGCCATCTCGGCCACGCTGGTGCTGGTAGCATTGCACGTAGTGTCGATGTTGCTGGGCTTGGCGATTTCCGGCTGGAACGAGGCATTGGCTTACTCATCGGATGCGGTGTTGGGGAAATTCAGCATCTGGCAGTTATTTACCTACGCGTTTGTCCATACGCCTACACTGTGGTTTGCGATTGGCATGTTTTTTTTCTATTGGTTTGGCCATGAGGTGGAAAAATTTCTTGGCCAGCAGGCATACCTGATGGTGTATGCGATCCTGGTCTTTACCCCCGGCTTGTGTGCGACAGTGGCGGGGCTTTCCGGCGACATTACCCTGCAGGGATCGACCTTTGCCTCGCTTGGTATATTTGCCATGTTTGCGTTTTTGTATCCGACAGTAGAATTGATTTTCAGGATTCAGGCGCGCTGGCTGGCGGTCGGATTGGCGGCAATTTACATGTTGCAAGCCATCGGTACGCGCGACTGGTCGGGGGCGGCAATTATTGTGGCGATGGTACTGACTGTTTTCGAGATTGCCCGCAGGTTGGGGATTCGCTCTGCGGTGGTAGTGGCTGAACGGATCAGCCCGGATTATGGCGCAGAACCAGCCGCCAGGAAGGCGCCACAAAAGCCGCAGAAAGTCAAAGTACTGCAACAGGCAAAACAGCAGGCTGCTGCACCGGAACCCGAGTATGCCGAGCCGGATGTGGATGCTATCCTCGACAAGATTTCACGTTCTGGCATTTCCAGCCTTACCGACGCAGAGAAAGACCAACTGGAGACGGCAAGGAAAAAATTAATCGAAAAAGAGGTCGATCGTTGAGCCGGAGGTTCTAATTTATGGAATCGCAAGGGAAACAAAGAGCAATCCAGACTCCACAGACTCTGGCGGAGTGCGTCGAGCGCCTGATAGAGATCACGACCTACCTGCGCGGTCCTGACGGCTGCCCTTGGGATCGTAAGCAAACACACCATTCCTTACGCACCGCCCTGATAGAGGAATGCTATGAGGTTGTTGATGCCATCGAGTCAGGTGATGCCAGTAATTTGCGAGAGGAACTTGGTGACTTGCTGTTACACTCGTTGCTGCATTCACAAATTGCTGCAGAGGCCGGCGAATTTACATTTACCGATGTCATGCGCGACTTGCACGGCAAGCTGGTTCGTCGCCACCCGCATGTTTTCAGTGACCAACAGGCAGATGACGCGGAAAGTGTCATTAAGGTATGGGAACAGGTAAAAAGCTCTGAAAAGCAGGAGCGGAAGTCGGCCATGGATGGGATTCCATCGGGGATGCCATCTTTGATGCGGGCCGAGAAAGCCGGCAAAAAGGCTGCACGCAGCGGCTTTGACTGGCCGGATATCCATGGAGTGTTGGATAAAATCTGTGAAGAGACTAAAGAAATTGAGCATGCGTTAAATAGCGGAGATAGCGAGTCGGCTGCCGCTGAATTGGGCGACTTGTTATTCAGCGCCGCCAACCTTGCGCGCCATTTGAAATCGGAAAGCGAACTGTTGCTCCACCAGGCTACGGATAAGTTTATCAAGCGTTTTCAAAAGCTGGAACAGT
Organism: uncultured Chthoniobacteraceae bacterium; assembly: GCA_964443575.1. Taxonomy (GTDB): domain Bacteria; phylum Verrucomicrobiota; class Verrucomicrobiia; order Chthoniobacterales; family CAKUMP01; genus CAYUDZ01. The sequence continues at coordinate 14,970 of CAYUDZ010000043.1, forward strand.
CGCTTCGTAGCAGGGACCGCACGCTGGATAGCTGCACCCTGGATGAACTGGAACAGGTGTGGCAAGAGGTGAAGGCTACCGAGGTTTGAGGTATGACCGGGGGATGTCCGCAGCATGAGGTATTGAGCGCGATGGAAATTTGTCCATAGTCGTTTCAGTCCACGAATGGTAACACTGGATGAGGATAATCTTCGTTGATGATGACCCGGTTATGCGCGCGCTGACCCGCCGTATCTTACAACGGCTTGGTCACGAGCCTGAAGTTTTCCCGGATGCCGAGCAGGCTTGGAGTGCGATTTTACAACGACCTCCAAGGGTGGTTATCAGCGATTGGATTATGCCGCAGCTTGACGGTCTAGGGTTATGTGAGCGGATCCGGAGCAGGAAGAACGTACCTTACACCTACTTCATACTGGTCAGTGCCGGCATCGAGGATCCCGGAAATTTTGACGAGATTTTCCAGCGTGGTGTGGATGACCTGCTGACCAAGCCTTTGGTCCCCCAGCAGGTTTGGGCCAGGCTGCACGTTGCGGAGCGGATGTTAAACATCAACCAGCAGTTGGGCGCCATGGGTAAGTTAATCCCGATCTGTTCCTATTGTAAAAAGATCCGCAATGATGAGGACTATTGGGATCAGGTAGAAACCTACATCCAGCAACAGACCGGTGGCACATTCAGCCACGGGATCTGCCCGGAATGCTTTGAACGCGTCATCAATGAGGAGAATCTAGCACTTGGCGAAAACCTGAAATTGCAAGACGATTGACAGGCGACTATTCGCGCGCCACCCGCTTGAGCACGCCACGCAACAAAAATATCGGCACCAGGCTCAGCGCCGTGATGGTCAGGCAGATTGCCAGTCCGGGAATCACCCGCGGTCGATCGCGCAATACCGCTTCCAGTGCCTCGGCGGCAACCTGCCCTACCGGAACTTTGAACCAGTCCGGCGAATGAAAGTGGCTGCCATCTTCACCGCGCCGTGCAACATCATGGAATTCTGTTTCTACCGGACCCGGGCAAAGGGTGACTATCGAGACGCCGGTGCCATTCAGCTCGGCCCGCACCGCTTCACCAAAGTTATTAACGTAGGCCTTGGATGCGGCGTAGATGGCCATCTTGGGGATTGGGACATAGCCGGCGGTCGAACTAACGTTGAGCACGCAACCTTCGCCGCGCTCGATCATGCCTGGCAACATGCTATGGGTTAGCCGGGTCAGTGCTTTCATGTTGACCTCCAGGATTTCGTTACAGCGCTGCCATGACGACTCAGTAAACTGGCCAAAGTCGCCGAGTCCGGCATTATTTATCAGCAGATTGACTGGCAGGTTCTGCTCATCGAGCGCAACCAGCAGCTGCTCGACCTGATCCGGGTCTGCCAGATCAGCAACACAGGTGACCACTTTTACGTTGGGGCTAATCAGCCCGACCTCGCGCTCGACATCATCGAGGCGCTGTTCGCGGCGGGCTACCAGCACCAGGGTGGCTGCTTCATGTGCCAGCTGCAGGGCAAACTCCCTGCCGATCCCCGAGGATGCACCAGTGATTACAGCAGTACAGTTTGCTAATGATTGAATGGCCATAGCACCTATCTAACTGTTCCAGCGTCGAAGTCAATGACGCAACGCACTGGTGCTGCCAGTGGCAGACGACCAATGATAGGCCTCGCGTATGGCGCGGTTGATGTAAGCCTTGGCATTGGTGACGGCTGTGGACAGGTTATCACCCCTGGCCAGACCCGCAGTAATTGCTGCGGCGAAGGTACAGCCGGTTCCATGGGTGGAGAAACCGCGTACAAATGGTGCCTCGAATACTTCCTGCTTACCGTCGAAGTGGAGGATATCGGTCGCTGTGTCTAATTCCAGGTGGCCTCCCTTGAGTAGCACTGCGCAGTCGAAACGCTCTGCCAGCTCGCGTGCGGCTTCTGGCATCTCCGCCAGTGAGTGAATTTTTCGCTTCAGCAGGACATTCGCCTCGTCGAGGTTTGGGGTAATCAAGTCTGCCAGCGGCAATAATTGCGATTGATACGTTGCGATTGCCGACTCTTCGAGCAATGGGTCACCACTGCTGGCAACCATCACCGGGTCGACGACCAGCCAGAACTTCTCACCCTCTTCGTACAATTTCTTGAGCACGTCACAGGTTGTCTCAATCAGCGTTTGTGAGTACAGCATGCCGGTCTTGATCGCTGCTACCGGAAAGGAATCCATACTCAATTTAATTTGGCTGGCGAGTATTGCCGACTCGACCGGCTGTACCGATTCCACCTGCCCAGGCACTTCGGCTACGATGCAGGTCACTGCGGTCAGCCCGTAGACATCAAAAGCGCGAAATGTTTTTAAGTCAGCTTGAATTCCAGCGCCCGCAGAGTTATCGGATCCTGCAATTGTCAGGGCGAGCGGGGTGCCGGGTTGTACCAATTTGTTCTGTTGCATATCGTCAATCCTGTAGAAAGATAGTTCAATTACCAGCAGGATATGCATAACCGACACGCATGGAATGAAAAAACCGAGGACGGTGAGAAGCGCTACGTTGAAGCACGTAAGTTTGCCGGTGCCTGGAAGCTGCGGTCAAAAATTGGGCGCAATGGTGAATGGGAAAAGCATGATCCGCCGGCAGTGGCTGACCTTGAAACACTATTGGTTCACCTGGAGAACAAATACCAGCGCCGACGTGCCAGTTATGATGATATCAAGAGCGTCCAGCAGTTGATAACGCACTACTACTCCAGCTAACAGATATTGAAAGATTTGCAGTCAACCGAACCGCTGGCAGCTTGGGACCAGCAGTACCTCTGGCACCCGTTCACGCCGATGGCCGAGTGGACAGCACCTGAGCATGAGCCACTTGTACTGGTTGGCGGGCAGGGCGTGATGCTGCGCGACCAGCATGGCCGCGAGTACATCGATGGCAACTCATCGATCTGGACCAATATCCATGGTCATAATCACCCGACAATCAATGCTGCGATTAAGGCGCAACTGGATAAGGTTGCGCACACGTCGTTTCTCGGCTTCAGCAACGAACCGGCGGCGCTGCTGGGCAAGCGATTGATCGATGCCTACCCCGGCAGCGAACTGCAGCGCGTTTTTTATTCCGACGACGGCTCGACTGCGATCGAGGTGGCGTTGAAGTTGGCCATCCAGTACTGGCAACTGGTTGGCGAGCCGCAGCGCACTGGATTCGTGGCCTTTGAACGGGCCTACCATGGCGATACCATGGGGGCATCCAGCCTCGGCGGGGTCGGTCTTTTTCACAGTCGTTTTTCCAAGTACCAGTTTCCGGTGCAATTTGTTGAGGGCCTCGACGGGTTGGCGGCCATCGCTCAACCGGAACATATCGCCGCGGTGGTGATCGAGCCGCTGATCCGGGGGGTGGCCGGGATGCGTCCATGGCCGTCAGGCATGTTGCACGACTTGCGTAGCTGGTGTGATACCCATGGGGTGTTGCTTATCGCCGATGAAATCATGACCGGATTTGGGCGTACCGGGAGCATGTTTGCCTGTCCCCAGGAACAGGTTGTGCCGGATTTTGTGGCATTGGCCAAAGGCCTGACCGGTGGTTACCTGCCGCTGGCGGCCACCTTGATCAACGGCAAAATCTATGATGCGTTCCTCGGTGGCCCGGAGAAAACCTTCTATTACGGTCATAGTTACACCGCCAACCCGCTCGGCTGTGCTGCCGCACTGGCTTCACTCGATGTCTTCGAGGAGGAACAAACGCTGCCAAACCTGCAGCCAAAAATCCAACTCATGCAGGAACTGCTGGGGGAATTGTCACAACACCCGAATGTGATCGACGTCCGCCAACTCGGTTTCATTGCTGGAATCGAAATTGGCAATCCCGATGGATCACCATTCGATCCGGCCAAGCGTACCGGTGCCGCCGCCTGCCTCGCCGCCCGCAACCATGGCCTGCTCACCCGCCCGATCCTCGATACCCTCACCCT
>CAYUDZ010000044.1:0-4802 GCA_964443575.1 uncultured Chthoniobacteraceae bacterium
CCGCCTTGTATCCAAGCACCTCACGCTGCGTCTCGCTACGAAGTTTGTGATTGAGCCGGGCTAAGATTGTCCAATCCACAGGCGAAAATCTGCCACCGTCACCATAGATGATCGTGAAGTCCCTCGCTTGCTCCGGTTAATTCGGGGCGAGGGACAGATAGATCAGAAGTTGATGATGTATCCTGACTAAGTTTTCGTCTTAACCTCTACCACATCATGTGGGGCGCTTTCACGCTGGCCCGCCGGGGAAACCCGGATATAGCGGGCATTGCTCCTCAATGCACTCAGGTTGGCAGCCCCGAGGTACCCCATACCGGACTGCAATCCACCGATCAACAGGCTGAGAACTTGCTCCACAGGTGGATTTAACTCTTTCAGTGCCTCGATCCCTTCCGGTGCAATTTTACTGCTTTCCTTTGCTGGTTGAGTTGTATGACCGTAGCGCGCAGCAGAGCCTTCCTGCATCGCAGCAAGGCTGCCCATGCCACGGTATTGCTTGTACGCCTTGCCGTCGATTTCTACAATACTACCGGGAGATTCCGGACATCCGGCGAGGATACTGCCGCACATTACTGCATCTGCCAGTGTCAGTGCTTTAACAATATCACCCGATTTCGTGATGCCGCCATCGGCAATGAGGCGCACGCCGTGCTGCCTGGCTGCGCGGGAACAGACATAAAGTGCCGTCATCTGCGGGATGCCGACACCAGCTACAACTCGGGTGGTACAGATTGATCCAGGTCCCTGGCCGACCTTTATAGTATTGGCTCCTGCTTTAGCCAAAAACTCAACACCTTCGGCACTGGTGACGTTACCGGCTATGATAGGCAGCTCAGGAAATTGGGATCGAATCAAACGTACCGCACTACCAACGCCCTCGCTATGCCCATGGGCGGTTGATACAGCAACTACATCCAATCCGCGGTCGACCAGGTCGGCCACATGTTCGACCAGGGAATCTTTATCGATATCACCGGCAGCTGTACGCGTGGCTGAGACAGCAGCTCCACATAACAAGCGGAATTTATCATCACGTGCCGGCTTAAACTGTTGCCGCAATTCGTGGGTGATACGTTCAATATCGCTGATCGTAAACAAACCGCAGAGTTTATCGTTGGCATCGACCACCAGCAATTTATGGATACCGATGTGTTCGTTAAAAAAGGCATCGGCCCTGGCGATTGGGTCGTCGCCAAGCTCGGCTTGTTGGATGGTATGGATTTGCGCCCGTTGGGTCATCGCTTCAGTGACTGCCCGGGACGCGTAGCGTGGTTTGACACAGTGTCCCGGTAGCAGCCCGATCAATGTGTTATCAGTATCGACGACCGGAAATGTCGAAAATGAGAAATTTCTTTCTTCAATCATTTTCAGCACATCACCGATATTCCAGTCAGGACCAATCTTTATTGGTTCCTGGATCAAGCCGTGAATGTTGTTTTTGACTCTGGTCACCTCCTGGATTTGCTGGCGCCGCGACATATTATAATGGATCAGGCCCAAACCGCCGTTGAGTGCCATGGCGATGGCCATGCGTGCCTCGGTTACCGTATCCATGTCGGCAGAAACCATTGGTACCCGCAATGGCAGGGAGTCAGCTAGGCTGGTTGATGTATCAGCCAATGAAGGCAATACATCAGAATGCCGGGTGGCCAGCGTTATATCGTCATAAGTTAGAGCGATGTCTGCAAGGTTGGCGAAGAACGCGTCGGCATCACGATAGAATTGGCTATCTATTGCCGGTGATGATGACGATTGCTTTTGCGCTGCCATGATCGACTATGCCAGAAGTTATCATGGAATTTCAACCCGGAAATGTGTCAAGGATGATAGTCTGGATGATTTTTGTTTCACACTGAATGCTATCAATCGTATGTCTTAATGAGATGAAAGACGTTGAATTACCGGATACGCAAAACCTTGCTGACACCCGAGAGTTGGCGATTGACCGTGTTGGCGTAAAGAATTTGCGCCATCCGATCGTGATTAAGGACAAAGCAAAATCCCTGCAGCACACCGTCGCCACGATCCAGCTGACTGTTGATCTGCCGCATCACTTTAAGGGTACCCACATGAGCCGATTTATCGAAGTGCTCAATCAGCAGGACCAGCTTCATGTGAAAAATATTTTTGATATAGTCGAGCAGCTTAAAGAGCGCTTGGAGTCGGAGCAGGCGCATGTCGAATTTGAGTTTCCATTTTTTCTAACTAAAAGTGCACCTGTTACCGGGGCCAGCGGGATGCTGGATTACCTGGTCCGCTTTAATGCCAACGCTTCTGAGGTGGGGAGAAATTTTGTGCTTACAGTAACGGTACCGGTAACGACGCTATGTCCCTGCTCTAAGGCGATCAGCAAACGGGGCGCTCATAACCAGCGTGGTGCTGTCACTTTTTCTGTTGGCACAGAGGAACCTGTATGGATTGAAGACCTGATCCTGCTGGTCGAAAAGTCCGCCAGCAGCGATCTCTATAGCCTGCTGAAGCGCCCGGATGAAAAAGCGGTAACCGAGCAGGCCTATGACAACCCGGTATTCGTCGAGGATCTGGTGCGCAATATTGCCGCGTGTACCAATGCTGACAGTAACATTTTGTGCTATCGTATCGAAGCTGAAAACTTTGAATCGATCCACAACCACAATGCTTACGCGATGATATCTAAGAACTGGCCGCAGCAATCACGGGGCTAGAGTCTGCTTGGTTTCTATGCTTCCAAGGGTCGCCATAATTTCTGTTATAACCTGCTTCTGGCTGGTAATGATGGTGACCTATGTTCGTGTACAACTGCTGCCATCTAACCAGCCTGCCTGGTTCAGTATACCGGTAGAGCATGTGCTGAACCTGGTCATGCGTAGTGAGCAGAGTTCGGCGTTGGATATCTACCAGGGTGAACTCAAGATTGGAACTGTTTATGTCAGGCCGGTTCTTGATGACGCCGGTGAGCCGACCAATGCGATCATGGTGAATGGTGAAGTGACCGTGAAGCTACCGGGTGTTAGAAAGCGGATTATTTTCCGTAGCAGGTATAAGTTTGCTGATGGCTATCAAAGGTTACTGGAATTTGAGAGTGGTATCAGGATGCGTAACCCCGACTTTGAATTAGAACTCAGTTCAGCAGCTGGCAGCGATATTATCAGCTACCGTGCAACTGGTGAGAATGATCAGATCATAAGTGAGGGTGCCGGCACCGTTGCAGAAATACTGGCCGCCAGCCCGCTGGGAGAGGCCGGTCTATCTGTTGACGCCCTGCAACAGGTTTCAGCGTCAACACTGCAACCGACAGCCCGGCGAGCCACAACCCAACTGGGGACACAAAAAATTGAAGTTTACAGGATAACTATTCCGCAAGGTGCCAATACGCACTTGGAAATTGATGTCAGCCAACTTGGGCGAATTGTGGCAGTGAATTCACCCTATGGCATCAAGCTGTATTCAGAAGGACTCAAGTTATGATCAAGACCGAAAAGCTTACCCGAAATTTTGGTGATCTGGTTGCTGTTAATAGCCTTGATCTGGATATCCCACAGGGCCAGTTCTTTGCGTTTTTGGGACCCAATGGAGCAGGGAAAACGACCACTATCAAGATGCTGGCAGGTTTATTGAAGCCAAGTGTCGGCTCCGCAATGATAGCAGGATATGATATTCAGCAGGAGCCCGAGCAGGCCAAGCGCAGGATCAGCTATGTCCCCGACTTTCCTTTTTTGTACGACAAATTGACCCCTGATGAATTTCTTCAGTTTGTCGGTGAAATCTTTGAGATTCCTCGTGTCGAGATAACGAAACGCAGGGAGCAATTGATCGAACAAATGCATTTGGGTACGTACCGCAACCAGTTCATCGAGAACCTGAGCCATGGCACCAGGCAGCGGGTTGTGATTGCCAGCGCTTTGTTGCATAACCCGGAAGTCATTGTAATCGACGAGCCGATGGTCGGGCTGGACCCGACCCATGCACGAATCGTGAAAGATGAGTTAAAGCGCCGCAGCCGCGATGGCACCACAGTGTTTCTGTCGACGCACACCTTGAGTGTTGCCGAGGAGGTTGCGGACAAGATTGGAATAGTAAGCCAGGGCAGGCTGATTGCACAAGGTACGGTCGAGGAATTGCGTGCCCGCAGCGCACAGTCCGGCACGCTGGAGAACGTATTCCTCGCTCTGATCAATGAAGAAGAAGAGCCACGTGAACCAGGAATCGAAAATTGATCGACGAATTTTCATCAGAGTGGCAGCCATGTTGTGAACTGCTGAGTAGCACACATCAACCGCAATTGGCGATAGTCCTTGGTTCCGGACTTGGCAGTATAGTTGAGTCAATCGACCTACCGACAGCAGTGCGCTACCAGGATATCCCACGACTGCCGGTTTCGAAGGTGCCAGGCCACGCAGGGAAATTTGTTACCGGTTTATTGGCAGATGTACCGGTGGTGCTGGCATGTGGCCGGGTGCATGCCTACGAGGGGCACCCGGTAAAAGCCCTTGGTGCGCATGTGCGCTTCCTGGCGCAGCTCGGGGTAAAGCTAATCATTCTAACCAATGCTGCGGGATCATTGAACCAGCGTTTTACTGCAGGGAGCTGGATGATGATCAGCGACCATATTAACCTGTTGGGGCATAGCCCGTTGGAAGGGAGTGCCAATTTTGTAGATATGAGTGGAGCTTATGATGTCGGACTGAGGGAGTCGTTTCGGGATGCGGCACGGGAGGAAAACACGGAACTTTACGAAGGGGTTTATGCTGCCGTCCGTGGGCCGCAGTACGAAACTCCATCCGAAGTAAGAATGCTGCGCCTACTTGGCGCTGATGCGGTCG
>CAYUDZ010000044.1:4812-18871 GCA_964443575.1 uncultured Chthoniobacteraceae bacterium
TCCCGAAGTGATTCAGGCGCGGGCGCTCGGCTTGCGAGTGGCGGCATTTTCCTGCCTGACCAATCTGGCGGCTGGCATTAGTGGTGAATCCCTATCGCATGCGGAGGTGGTCGAAGTTGGTAAACAAGCTGCGAATCGCTTCACCAAGTTGCTGACCCGTACCCTGGCTAAAATCAAAAATATTGCCCGTGAAGAGTACGAATCTTTGGAATGATTATGCCGTGGGAGTCATTGGCTACGGCTGATCCAGCTTCATTGTTATGCTGGGTGCAGTGCGCGCCGGTGATTGGCTCAATTTTATCAGTTCACTGACAGTGACAAATTTATAACCACGGGCTTTCAGTCCATCGAGCACGGTTGGCATGGCATCGATCGTCGACTTATGGATATCATGGGCGAGGATAATCGCGCCCTGCTTTGCTTGGCCGAGGATGCGGTTGGAAACAGTGATAGCATTGCGGTTTTGCCAGTCGCGAGGGTCGAGCGACCACATGATAGTCGGGTAACCGAAGTCGGTTTTGATCCACTGTTTTTGGCTTGAAGTGATGGCGCCGTATGGCGGTCGCATGGTAGTGGGTGCTTTGCCGCTGGCCTTAACGATCGCATCGTGGGTGCGTTGCAGTTGCGAGCGTACGGAAGCAGTTGAAATTTTGGTAAAGAATGGATGTGACCACGAGTGATTGCCGACCTCGTGACCATCAGCGGTCATCCGGGCGACAATTCCCGGGTACTGCTGAACGTTTTGACCGACAACATAAAATGTCGCTTTGATATTTCTCTGTCTCAGCATATCGAGCAAGCGCGGTGTATTGGTGGCGTGAGGGCCATCATCGAATGTCATCGCAACATATGGACCCGGCACACTGACCGACGTGTAGGTGATCATCGGCTGCTGCGGTATGTGCTGTTCAGGTTTTGGTTTGGTGGCGGTGGTTTGGTTCAGGTTTACTTGAGGAGTCGGCTTGTTGGCAGTTGTTGCCGACTGTACAAGAGCTGGGGCTTCCTGCTGTTGGGTATCTGCTGAATTTTGTGCAACGGACTCACTGCTGCCTGCCATGCCCCCTTGGGCGGATAAATAGGCACGGTCTTCGGAAACTGCATTGGTGCTGCAGGCACCAAGTAATAATGCTGTCAGCATTGGTAATGCCGGGCGCAGCAGCGTTTGCACACGATCAGGTAAGTTGTACATGTTTTTAATTATCCATCCAATCTACTAATGCGCAAGCCAGATATCGCGCAGCGATGTTCGACGTAGGCAGAGGGCAGATGATTGAGTGCCGCTGTTACGCCTTTAGCTGGAGCTACTAACGTTGCGCATAAAACTCGTCTTTCACTTCATACAGCGAACGCATGAAAGACTGATGTAAATTTGCCGGGTTAAAATATTTTTCACCTATAGCGAGTGATTTTGATTTTTCCGATTGCAATAGTGCAGGATTTTTAGAAATTTTGTTTATCAGGTGAGCCACTTTTTCTGCACTAAGATCGTTCTCAACGAGTGCACCGGCGGCCCGGGCAAATTTTCCAAGTGATGAAGGTGCTGGGGCCCAGATCAACGTGGCATTACCTGATCGAAAATAGTTTGCCACTTTGCTCGGGAAGCTGGTTTTCATACGCACCTTGCCGGGGTGGTCGTCCCCCATGACGCCGATAAGGAGATCACTACCGGCAGTGATAAGATCATTGAACTCGGATTGTGGAACAATAGGGAATAAGATGCCAAGAGTTTCCATACGCGCCGCAGCAGTTGCATCCAGATACTTGCTTTCGCCATAAACGCGGAAATCGATGTTCTTATTGCCGGCAAGCTGATCGGCAAGACTTACAATCATCTTTCCATAAGGTTGCCACAAGCTTCCTGCATAAGTAACCCGCAAACGTCTGCTGGGTTTTGAGGGACGGGAAGTAATAGATTCATCAGGAATCGGGTACAGAACCTCCACCTTTCCGGCCTCAGTGAGATGCTCTGCCATTCCTTCGCATACGGCAAAACACAAATCACTCTGACGCTGGAGCTCAGTAAAATCGTTACTAACTGAAGTCAGATCGAGGGCTGAACATCGTGTAGAAGATGCGAGTAGTTCCGGCCACCAGTCATGGAAAATAGTGACCTGCGGCAGCTCAAGCGCTTTGGCCAGGCACCACGAATGAAGACCCAAGCGACCGTGTGCCAGTGTTAGTACCATGTCGTAGTTATTTGGAGATAATCGCTTGGCAAGATCGCCTAGAGCCAGGCGAGCCTCGATATGGCTTTCGACGTAGAATGCGAGAAGTGGAACTACTTTTGATAGTACCCGGTTTCGAATCGTTTGAATAATACGAGGGACTGAAATGTCCTGTTCGCTTAGTATTTCCCAGGGAACCGGGCACTTTTGAAGATGCCGCTCAAGCACAACCGAAGATGCCAATGATTGGCCTGGTGTGATTTCATTAATATATAAGATCCGCATCAGTTGGGCTTTGGCTGGGAAGTGCTAGTTCGACTGAGCAAGGCAAGCAACTACTGGACAGGGTCCATTAAGTTAGCGCCTAACTCAAAGCAACTGCATTGACTACGTCAGGTGCACACGGGCAGCTTCATTGAACTCCTTTGCGAAATCATTTTTCTGGGAATGCGGCTTCAAGCAGGACAGTGTCACCCTGGTCTGAGCCTGCCTTCAGGGTATACTTGCCCGCGGTAAAGACGGGCGCTTTGAATTTGCTGCCTGGAACGCGATAGCAATACACCAGTTCACCGGTTTCGTCGTTGGTTAATTCGATCACTGCGTTTTCGACCGGTAAGCTGACAGTTTCGAGGTAGCCCACAGGTTGCCGTCCGTCATTTTCGGTAAAGCTGACCTGAACCGGCCAACCTTCAAACTGGGCTTTATCGCCTTCACTCAAATCAGCAAAGCGTGGCCAGCATTCGAAGACTGCGGTGCCGTTGGTTTTATTCAAGCGGACTAGAGCGTAGCCATCTCCACGGTTTTCACGGGATGAGTCGTTGCGCAGTTGCTGGTTAGTTGAGTACTGGGGATTAGCATAGGCGAGCATGGTAATTTTGTTGCCCAGACCGTCCTCATAATCTCCTACCCAAGGCAGCGTTGAACTAATTTTTTCTGCTCCTGCTCCCGGTTTTTCATCCAATGGCCACCACCAGCGACCGTAGATGGTATTGACCAATGCAGGGCTGGTGAATGCATAAGGACCATCGCCAAAGTGATCTATCCCGTGCTTTACCACAGCGGCCAAGTGTTGGTCGCCGCACAGATGTATTGCCCTTGCCGCACGTATGACCCGCAGTGCCCGGTTTCTACCTGACTGCGGCCAGCCATTGCAGTCGAGGTCAGCGAGCAGGCGGTTCTTTTTACCCCCGTGCAGGTGCACAGCGCCACAGAATGCAGTTTGCGAGAGGGCGACTTTCATTTCCGCTCCGTCCCAATTACGGGCCCAGGAATCCAGGAACTCCAGCTGGCGGTCACCCAGCAGCTTGAGGCCGGGCAGGTCGATCGCTGAGCGATCATAATCGGGGTCATTGATATGGTCCTGGCGCGGTCTCATCTTGGGTATATTCTGGGGGCCGGACTTGAACTTTCTGTCTTCGAGAATGGCAAAGCTGATTCCCCCCACGGTCAAGTCGGTGTAATAAACCGTGATTCCTTGTTTGACCGGGGTAGGATCATACGGGTCCGGAAGATGTCCCGTTTGTTGGCGCTGAACCATATTCACGAAAGAGGCAGGGAATGCGTAACCGGGCGCAGAAGAGTTGGCTTGCGGATTATGCAGTCCCTCTTCGCCCCATAGATTGCCATGACCGACGTCATGATCATCAGGGATACAAACGGTAGGCCGGTCCTGCATGAGTTCAGCATACTGCACCCCAAATTGCAGCCAGCCATAGGTTGCTTCATCATGGGTATAGTTTTGATCCCCGGCAAAGAAGAGCAGATCCGGATCGTGTTGCTTCAAGTTTTCCACTAGCTCGGTGCGCAGAAAGCGCTCCCGATCGCGAGGAGAATTGCACGACATGGACGCGACCACTATGGTTTCCTTATCCACGGGATCCTTGCGAATCAGGCCCTCAAAAGTGGAGAGATTACCGAGTCGCAGACGATAGGGCACATCGCGGGATGCGTCCCAGTCAGTGATACGGAAGTGGACGTCCCACCCCGGATAAAGAACAGGCTGCTTGTCCTGCTGGACCCATTCGCCATTGATCTGAAAATCGAGGATCACCGATTTTGGTTCCTCCGGGAGTAGCGGGAAACACTGCGCGTTTAACTTGAGGATACCGTTGTCATGGGTGTAAAGAGCAAAAGCTAAAGTTTGTTCACGGGGACGACTTTGGATCCACTCGCGACCTGCTGCTTCCTCTTCACCTTCCAGTTCCCACCACTTGCCGGTAGCAAGATTATCGGAGTCCTTGGCCTTCCTGTAGCCGCTGCCAAAAGGAAATTCAGCATAATAATCGGTCTGTGCCAGCAGCGCGGGGCCATGCAGCCAAACCATACACGCAACTATTAATAGATTTACTTTGCTCATTGGAAAGCAAAGGTAACTATGCGTAACTGTGCAGCCAACACTAAATGCTTAGCAAGATTTCGAGGAACAGCGCTTAATTATAACGCAGGGGGTCAGCTTTCCTCTTTTTCCGCCAAGACCTTGACACCGTTGGATGTGTTGTGTTCTGCCAGCACATCACCATCAGAGTCGATTACTTTAAGGTGCATCCCGATCATACGTTCGCGCTTCACTGCGGCGGCGGTGGCCTTGCATTTGGGGCAACTGGAACTTGTTTCACAGTCTTTGGTTATGGTGATTGATTGTGAAGTGGTAAAGAATGCGGCACTGTTTGGGTAAATTTTCTCAATCGACTCTTCGCCTGCTACCGATTCGGTGAAACGCTCGCCATCAGAATCATACTTCATTGCGTAGATAGTGTACTGGGCTGGTAGCGGAGCAGTTCCCCTTCGAGAGTTTCTGTGCCGTCAGCACTGGTGAATGTTCGGGCAGACGCTGTGGCAAGCAGGCCAAGCAAGGCCAGCACTGTTAAAGAAGCCCCATACTTATATCTCCCTTTAAACCGTTCAGGTATTAGAGGTCAATTATTTATTACCCGGATGATTTGGCACTCTCAGATGCAATCGCTATGCAAGTGGGGGTAATGCTTACTCTATTTCACGAATAAAGATATTGCGGAACTGGATGAGGCTGGACGCGGGAGACATCTCGCCATTCTTACCTAATCCACCGTGGTGCTGTAGTGCGATCGGTCCGCGCTCGGGCACCCCTGGCAGCAGGGCATTGTCGATGATGAGGTGATCATTCAGCACGACGCTAAGCCGGTCGCCTTTGACTGTGATGATGAATGTATTCCACTGTCCAACTGGACGGTCAGCCTTGCGAGAGGGGGTGACACTTGCACGCACTTCTGGGGCTACTTTCGGGTTGTGGCGAATGCCGTAGACCTCACCGGAACCAATCGGCCAACACCAGATGTTGACTTGATAGGTTGGCTTGCCACGCAGGTAGATTCCCGAGTCAGCGTTCGGGGCGAGGTGGGTTAGCTTCTTGCCGTCATCGTCCGTGACATATGAGCCGTCGGGGAGCACGTATGGCATAGGGTAAAATCCCTCGGTGCGTTTGATGCGCCAGTCGATCCTGAGTTCGAAGTCACCGTATTCTTCTTTCGACCAGAGATTTTTGTCCCCGGGGGCCTCTGATTGGGCGTCGTAATCGATCACGCCATCCAGCACCTGCCAGTGACCATTGTCTCCTTTGGGAACTTTCCAGTGGCTAAGGTCCTGCCCATTAAAGAGCGAAGTGAAGCCGGCAGGAGTCGGGTCGGGAGCCGCGTGGGAAACCGCAAGGCCGAACAGAAGGAACAAAAGAATAGCTGTTTTTTTCATATGATTAGTTCAGGGAAGAGGTTGTTGTAAGTGTTACAGAGGGTTGTGTTTTCTAAGGCGATGGTTCAATGGTGTTGAATCATTATCCTGCATCAACTCTTTCACATTAGGACCTGCAAGGCACGGAGAATTTGAGCAAGGCAAGTTGCTGAACCTGGGATCTGATGAGACGGGAAGCGCCTGGGCACACAAAATTACGTGAGCTTATTGATGGCATTGTTAATGGTCAGGTAGCGCTTGTTTCTGCCGATTTGTTATCTATGGTGTTGCGATGCAATTGAGATTACTGTTCTTTCCGCTAGTTTTTTCCGTCTTGAGCATAGCTCAAGCGACTGATGTTGCAAAGATCCGCATTGACCATGAGAAGCGCCAGATTGAGGGATGGACTGTTTATATTGATAAGAGCTTCCTAGAAGGTGAGCACCAGCAGACTGGTGACCAAGTCCTGCGGATTCTTGGCCAGCGATTGCACCAGATTAAGCTCCGCCTACCTGCCGGACCGGTGGCCAAAATGCAAGAGGTGCCCATATATATTGACCGGGCTCATCCACTGGGCAATGCACATTATCATCCAGAAGTCGACTGGCTGGAAGAGCGTGGCTACGATCCGGCCCTCGCTCAGGCGGTCCATTTGACCCATGCCGGCGGGCTGATCGGGGAAGCAAGCCGTCCGTACAGTACCTCGGTCATCCTGCATGAGCTGGCCCACGCCTACCACGATCTTGTACTCGGGTTTGATCACCATGAAATTCTCGCCGGCTACCGAAAATTTTGTGACAGCCGCAAATTTGACGAGGTTGATCTCCTTTCAGGTCATCGCAGGCCGCACTACGGACTCACTGACCATAAAGAGTACTTTGCAGAAATGACCGAGACCTTCTTTGTCGGCAACTCGCACTATCCCTTTAATCATTTTCAGCTCTATCATGAACACCCGGAAAGCTACCAGCTGATTGCTAAAATTTGGGGTGTGGAGGTGAATCCGCCGGAGAAAAAAGTGGCCGAACAGCCGAGTATCCTTGATCTGCGCATCTTGGCGGCACTGAAATCTCAGCGGGGAGACTTGGAGGGTGCTCTGAAGCTGATCGATCAAGCGCAAGAACGTAGCAATGATGATGAAGGCCGACTTGAGACTCTACGCAAACGGATTCTTTCGGAGTATGAACAGTAGCCGGCTGCCCGCGGCAGCCGGTGAAAGTATCCCACTATCTACGCGATGAACTCGTGCCCGCAAAAAATTGTATATTGATATGACTACAGCGAGAAATCTAGTGGAACAACGCAAACGACAAATAGGGCAAAGGATATTTGCAATTGTTAGCGCCCTGATTGTAGTCGTCACCCTAAATTCCTGCAAAAAGCCATTCAGTGACAGGGCGCAAAATGGCAACGTCTTTCGTTACTCCGGATCGGGGTCGCCAGTGACGATTGACCCTGCCTCGGCATCGTCGACATTTGAAAACCTCATGGTCACTAGTATCTACGACCAGTTCTACGAGTATAAATATCTCGCCCGTCCGTTCCAATTGAAGCCGCGACTGGCCGCCGGCATGCCGGAAGTCT
Organism: uncultured Chthoniobacteraceae bacterium; assembly: GCA_964443575.1. Classification (GTDB taxonomy): domain Bacteria; phylum Verrucomicrobiota; class Verrucomicrobiia; order Chthoniobacterales; family CAKUMP01; genus CAYUDZ01. The sequence continues at coordinate 12,264 of CAYUDZ010000044.1, forward strand.
GTGATGATGGTCTGGTCTATACCTTCCGTATTCAGCAAGGAATCCGCTATGCTGATGACCCGTGTTTTCCCAATGGTAAGGGTCGCGAAGTAGTTGTGCACGATTTCATCTATTCGATGAAACGGATTTTTGACCCCAAGAACTTGCCGCAGGGCGAATGGGTATGGCGGGGTAAAATAAAGGGGTTGGATGAGTGGAAAGAGGCAGGGTCGGACTATTCGCAGGAAATTGAGGGTCTGCGTGCTGTTGATGACTACACCCTTCAAATTACCGTCAATCAGCCGTTTCCCCAACTAGTGTACACGCTGGCCATGGGTTATTCGTCTTTTGTTCCGCACGAGGCGGTAGCTTATTACGGCAAAGAATTTGCCTTAAACCCGGTTGGTAGCGGTCCTTACCGGCTCGAGTCCTTCTCGACGCAGAAAGCGGTATTTACAAAAAACGAAAATTATCGGGAGGAATATTTTGACCTGGAATATGAAGGCTATGACCCGGAGACCCAGAGCTGGGTCGGCCTCGAAGTGCTGCATGGCAAACGCATTCCGATCATGGAGAATGTCGAAGCATACTTCATGAAAGAAAGCATGACACGCTGGAACTCGCTCAACAAAGGTAACGAGATCCAGTTTGGGACGATTCCCATCGAGCTCACCCACATGGTCGCCTCGCAATTAAAACCGCTGCAATTAAAGCCGGCCTACGCAAAGAAATTTAAAGGCAAAAATTTACCTGATTTCGGCTTTGTCTACATGGCGTTTAATATGGCGGATCCACGAATCGGACACCATGAAGACCCGCAACGGGACAGGCGAAACCTGTTGCTGCGTAAAGCGATTCGGAAAGCCTTTGACTGGGATCAGAGAAACCGCAGGTTTTATAATGACATGGCCGTGATATTTCCGGGCATCATTCCACCACGGCTGGATGCTCACGATCCCAACTTGCCAGTAGAGTACATTACGGCAGATTACGAGCAGGCAAAAGAGTATTTAAAAGAAGGCGGTTGGACCGCAGAGAATTTGCCTGAGCTCGAGTACGGCACAACCTCCAGTGTCCAGAATATCCAGATGTATGAGCAGTTTCGTGGCTGGTTGGAAAAGATTGGTTACCCCAGGGAAAAAATCTTGCTGAAAACATATGCCACGTTCGGTGACTACAACCGGGCGGTGAAGAAGAAAGAGGTGATGCTAATCCCGATAGCCTGGAACCTTGATTACCCTGATAGCGAAAATGTCCTGCAGCTTTACTACGGGCCCAACAAGAGCCCGGGTTCTAATGTCTCCAACTACGACAACCCGGAATTCAATCAGCTATTCCGCAAAACCAAGACCATGCAACCCGGGCCTGAACGTACCGAGCTCTACCGCAAAATGAACAGGATGATACTTGAAGACGTTCCAACCATCGCCGGCATGATGCGCAACAGTCCGTGTATATGGTATAAGAATGTCGTTTATTTCCACTCTTACAGCCCACATAGCAGCTTGCTGAAGTATGCCTATGTATTGCCTGACGACTCACAACAGCCAGCAGACTGAGCCATGGAAACACTCCAATATGCAATCCGCAAACTGATCTATCTGATCCCTCTGCTTTTTGGAGTCACGCTCATTTCCTTCACCCTGATGGTCTACTTTGGCCCCGATCTGACTTTCAGTATCCTGGGCAAGAATGCTAGCGAGGCACAGATCGCCGAAGTGCAGCACGAGCTTGGTTACGATAAGCCATTCTTCGAACGCTACCTGATGTTCCTGAATGAGATTGTGACTTTTGACTTCGGCAATTCGATTTCATCAGGTGAGCGGGTCACTTCGATACTTGCCAGGACGGTACCTGTGTCTTTTGCGGTCGCGCTGCCGGCATTTTTCATCTCCAACATTATGGGTGTCGGGCTGGCCTTGCTCGCGGCTTACCATCGCGGTGGCTTGTGGGACAAATCGGTTATGGTATTTGCCGTAGTTGGCATGAGTGTCAGCTACCTGATGATCGTGATCGCTTTTCAAATCATCTTCTGTACCACCTACGGTCTAAACTGGTTTCCGGTGCAAGGCTGGGTTGACCCACCACCGGACCACATCGAGGCCAACCTGTTCGAAATCGCTTACTACTACTGGTATTATTACTGGTATTACGTTGCGGTTCCCACGCTGACCAGTGTCTTTGTTTCATTGGGTTACAACACTCGTTTTTTCCGGGCGGTCATCGTTGAGGAATTGAACCGCGATTATGTTCGTACCGCCAAGGCCTACGGGATCGGCAATGGTAAGATCATGATTAAGCATGTCTTGAAGAACTCGCTTATCCCGATTGTCACCCGGATTATCATCTCGCTCCCCTTTGTTATTATTGCCGGCAACCTCGTGCTGGAGAAATTTTTTGGCATACCCGGTGTCGGTCTGGTGACTTATGATGCTATTACCAACGGCGATTTACCGGTAGTCAAAGCAGTCGTTACCTGCACCGCAATCCTTTATGTATTCGCTTTGGTCCTAACCGATATCACCTACAAAATAATTGATCCGCGAATCTCGTATTCTAAATCATGAACAACATCTTCGACAACCTGCTTGGCCGCCGTTCCAGCGTAGATTCGCTGTGGTCGAAAAGCGTCCGTAAGTTCAAACGTGATCGCTATGGCATGGCGGCATTAGTGGTTGTAGGTATCTACGCAGTTATCGCCTTGGGGGTGTGGCTCGGCTTATGGGGCCAGAACTGGAGCGCACTGAGCGACAACGGATTCCTGGGCATGACTAGCGAGCATTGGTTTGGTACAAATATCAACGGTCAGGATATCTTCTCGCGGGCTATTGCCGGAACCAAGACCGCCTTCGAGGTCGGCCTGCTGGTGGCTGTGATATCCACCCTGATCGGTGGAGCCCTCGGTGCGATTGCCGGCTACTTTAATGGTACTATTATCGACGAAATCATCATGTGGCTTTACGGCTGCATCGATGCAATTCCTTTCTATCTCTTCGTAGCTGCGATTGCCTTTGCCATGCAGGGCATGCCCTACGCGATGCACGTTGCGATGATAGCCACTTTCTGGTCGAGCACCTGCCGCATTGTCCGCGGTGAGGTCATCAAGATCCGGAACCTTGAATATATTCAAGCGGCCCAGGCTATTGGGGTGAAGCCGTTGACAATTATCTTCAGGCACGTGACCCCCAACACCTTCCATATCCTGCTGGTGCAAGGAACTATCGCATTCGTTGGCGCGATCAAAAGTGAGGTGATTCTGACGTTCCTTGGACTGGGCGTCAAAGATGGTGTCAGTTGGGGCACCATGCTGTCGGAATCGACCAACGAAGTCCTTCGCGGCCACTTTGGAAACTTCCTTGCCGCTTCGGGATTCTTATTTGTTCTCGTGATCGCCTTCAATATGTTTGCCGACGCGCTCCAGGATGCCACCGACCCGAAAAAGATCAGCACCTGATCGCGTACCACTATGAGCACCGAACAGCCACTGCTTAAAATTGACAACCTTGCGGTAGAATTCACCACCGATAAGGGGGTGGTCAAAGCCGTCGATGACATCAGCTTTGATGTTGCTGCGGGGGAACCGGTGGGCATCGTCGGTGAGTCTGGCAGTGGCAAATCGGTCACGGCATTGACGGTATTGCAGCTTGTTCCTAATCCTCCCGGTCGCATCACCAGTGGCCGTATCGAATTAGATGGCATTGATATTTTATCCAAAAGCCAGGCGGAGATGCGTAAGATTCGCGGCGACCTGGCATCGATGATTTTCCAGGAACCGATGACCGCGCTCAACCCGGTCTTCACCATTGGTAACCAAATGGTCGAGGTGATTCGGGTTCATCGCAAAGTTTCCAGGAAGGAAGCGCTGGAGATCGCCATCAAGATGCTAGATACGGTCAACATCCCGTCACCTGAAAAGTGCGTGAAGCAGCACCCTCACGAATTGTCCGGCGGGATGCGCCAACGGGTGATGATTGCGATGGCGCTCTCCTGTGACCCCAAGCTGCTGATCGCAGATGAACCGACCACCGCGCTCGACGTGACCGTGCAGGCGCAGGTGCTCGACGAAATCCACCGCCAGCAAACGGACCGCAATATGGGGATGATCCTGATCACCCACGACCTTGGGGTGGTGGCTGAAACCTGCAAGCGCGTGATCGTGATGTATCAAGGAAAAATCGTCGAGATAGCAGAAACCAAAGAGCTTTTTCGCAACCCGCAGCACCCTTACACCCAAAAGCTCCTCGATTCGGTCCTCACCCTGCGCGATTAGGCTAAAAGTATTATCAAAACGACACGTAACATGGCGACACCGCTCATAGAAATCCGCAACCTCAAGACTTACTACCCGATTCGTGGTGGATTTTTTAATACAGTTCAGGATCACCTCAAAGCCGTAGACGATGTCTCACTCAGCATCGGGCGCCAGCAAACCTTCGGACTGGTCGGCGAGTCCGGGAGTGGCAAGTCGACCCTTGGACGGTCAATTCTACGGCTACAGCCGATAACCGGTGGCCAGATTTTGTTTGAGGGAAAGGATATAACCAATCTCTCCCAGACAGAAATGCTGAAGTACCGCCGTGATATCCAGATTATCTTCCAGGACCCTTACGGTTCGCTCAATCCACGTATGACGGTACGGCAAATCATCCGTGAACCACTGGATACCCATCACATTGGAGATAAGTCAGCCCGCGATCAGGAAGTCTACCGGCTGCTCGACGTTTGCGGAATGGAAAAAGCCATGGCGGATCGCTACCCGCATGAGTTTTCCGGGGGCCAACGTCAGCGGGTCGGAATCGCCCGCGCACTCGCCCTGAAACCAAAATTCATCGTAGCCGATGAAGCGGTCTCCGCACTCGATGTGACCGTGCAAAACCAGATCCTGGATTTGATTGCCGACCTCCAGCAGGAATATGGTATCTCCTTCCTCTTCATCTCGCACGATCTCGCTGTCGTGCAGCACGTCTCCCACGAAGTTGGGGTGATGTATTTTGGTAAGCTCGTTGAACAAGCCTCTGCGGAGGAATTGTACCGCAACCCACAGCACCCCTACACGAAGAAGCTGCTGAGCGCCGTGCCGCGCATTGTGACTTAATCAGCTATTTCCACGATGTTTACTAAACAGCCCGCCTGCGAGCAGGTGTTGGAAATTTCTTATCAATTATTTGGTGACTAGCCCGAAAAAATCACAAGCCATCTACTGCGACCAGCGTGAGGCGCTTGTTTACAGCGTTGGGCTTGAATTTCGCTATTTACAGTATGTACTCATACAGCTCATAGCGAAATCCATCGCCCGCCTTGTACCCAAGCACCCCACGCTGCGTCTCGCTACGAAGTTTGTGATTGATTCGGGCTAGGCTGATTACTGAAAACTGGTTCTACGAGGCAAATACCGGATCCAATGTATCACAGCGCAGGCGTTCCATTGACTTGAGGTCGTGCAGCCATCTTTTGGGGATCTCGTTGGCGGCCCCAAGCAGGGCTCCGACCACCGCGCCACGGTGGCAGTTGTCTCCTCCGCACAGCGCATTAGCGAGGATACCAGCTTCAAAATCATCTGCATATTTCCATGTCAGGAATAGTGATGCGGTAAATGATTCCGGGAGGTAGCAGGCAGGCGAATAGCGCCTGCCGACTACTTGTCGATCAGGTAATCGCGACAGCCCGGCAAACTCGCCCGGATCAAGCCAACGACGGCCGTGCTTTTCGATTGCTCGGTGGAGGGTGGTGCCAGCTGCGATCTCGTGCAGCATATGCGTGAGTGCCTGTGCTGCCGAAATTACCTCCTTATTTTGGTGGGTCAGCGCAACGTGAGCAGCTACGATCCCAGCATCACGCTCCGCAGATGGCTCGCCCAGTGCATCCAGTGCGGCGACTAAGAAAGGAACTGACGTCAGCCCGCCAATATGGATGTCGTCGATCCCACAGTCGCGCGGTGACTTGCCGGAGGCCAGCCGGTCGAAGAACGCGCGGTGGTACTCCTCAACATAGGTATCGCGGTGCCAGCCTGGGGACTGCATCAGTTTGATGTAAAGGTCGAGCCAGGCATCCGGATCGTACGCACCGGCGCGAACCGTCGACCGGTACAGTTGCACGGCCAGCAGAAAATTCAGTGTGTTGTCGCCCGCCGGCAAGTGCTGGTGATAATGGATGCCGCGCTGCCCCCAGTATTGGGCTTGATCATGCAGGATCTCACCAACTTGATTGCGTGCCTTGTAGTGTGACCGCCAGAGGATGCTATCCGGGTGCGGGTTGCGTGGGGCCTTGTATCCATCGAGTGGTGCGTAATCACGATCCAGTGCGTCGGTATTGTAATACCAGTGCACCGGCATAGCCACCGCGTCAGCCACCAGGGCTCCAAATAAAGCGTTTTGAATGCTTGAGTTCACACTAACTATTACGGCTGGCATGCCGAAGTGAATGCACTATGGCTGTATTGAAGTCTGCCCCGATTGTTGGCTTTTGCAGCCCGCTATGCCTTGGTAGCGATTTCTTTCGGCTTCCAGCCGGTCGCTTTGTCCTCGATCGATTGGATGATGAAATAAAGCAGCGGAACGACCAGCAGGCCGACCGATGAAGCGATGATCATGCCGCCGAAAACGATGGTGCCAAGTGCCTGGCGACTGGCA
>CAYUDZ010000045.1:0-18740 GCA_964443575.1 uncultured Chthoniobacteraceae bacterium
AGGGGATTTCCTTTTCGCCCGGCGGATGCAGCGCTTTCACGGCAATGCAGTCATCGTGAGTGCGTATGAAGCACTTATCGACATTCACGCCTTTGGAATACTCGATATCGAGGCCGTCGCAATTGGCGCGCCAACCGATGACGCGGGTATTGGAGAGATGGATATTTTCAGATCCGCTAAGCTGGATCGTCCAACCGAGGGAATCGAGCACAATGACATCCTCGATGACGGCACGCTCGCATTCGCGCAACACGACCATATTGATCTTATAATCCCGGTGCCCGGCATGCAGGATCCCTCCCCCACGAATGGTGACATCATTGGCTCCGATGGCCCGGACATCCCCGTTCACGATTGCGCCCGGCTCGAGGTACAACGTTTCGCCAGTTTCGAGAAAAATTTCCCCCGCATCGTGAATTTTGCCCGCTTCAAAATATTTGACTTTGGGGTCGTTTCGGTCTGGAGGCGCTGGGAGTTCCGGGTTAGCGAAGATCAGCAACGGATCGTCGAGGTCGCCGTCCACCTCGACACTCAGATTCATCGCTTCGGGTAGTTCAAATGAGAAACGCTTGCCATTGATACTTGCCTTGATTCCGGCGTTCAGCGGGCGGATGATTACTTCACTGAGTGGCTCATTGAGTTCGACTTGAACCTTGACCTTTCCGCTCATGCCAAAATTGAGAATCGCTCCACGCTTGGTTTGCAGTGGTGTAATCGCCGTGTCATCGACAGTCACCTGGTAACGCTCACTAACGGGAAATTCAGCAGGGAACTTGTAAGGTATTACTACATTATCAGGGCTGGCGCCGAGTGCGCTGGCGCACACGATCAACTTGAAGCAGAGGGGAGCAATTAGTTTCATATGGATTCTTACCATTTATCGAAGCTGCCTTCAAAGTTCGGATTAGTTGCTGACGGCAAGGCGTCGGTTTCTTTGCGTAATTGGTTTAGTTGCTGTTGCAGCCGGGCAGCGACCTCCGGGTGTGCTGTAGCGACATTGTTGGTCTCGGAGATGTCGTCGGCCAGATTGAAAAGTTCCGGTTCTTTGCGGTAATCCCATTCGATGAGTTTCCAGTCGCCTACGCGAATGGCCGAACCCGGAGTTCCACCCTGGTTGCCCCAATGGGGATAGTGCCAGAACAGCGGGCGGTCGGCCATGTAATTGGCTTCCGGATCCTTCAATAGTGGCGTCAGGCTGATTCCATCCACGTGCTGTTCGGGTAAGAGTGGGAGTCCGCAAGCCTCGAGGATGGTCGGGTAGAAATCAGTCGAGATCACAGGCTGCTCACAGACAGATCCGGGAGTGGTCACCCCCGGCCAGCGCACCAGCATGGGTTCACGAATTCCGCCCTCGTAGAGCCAACCTTTACCTGCGCGCAATGGCACGTTGGAGGTCGGCGATCCTTCCGAGGTGGAAAGCCCACCGTTATCTGAAAAGAAGATGACGAGCGTGCGGTCGGCTAGGCCATTGGCCTCAATGGCGTCGAGTACTTTGCCGATAGCTTGGTCCATGGCCTCAACCATTGCGGCATAAACAGCATGCTCTTGGACTACTCGATTCTCACGCGGGTGTTCTGGCATAAAAATATCACCATCTATCTGCAATTGCTCCCTACGCTGTTCATACTTTTCGACCAGATCCGGCCGACCGATCAGTGGGGTATGGACAGAGTAGAAGGAGAGATAAGCCAGAAATGGCTGGTCTTTGTGACTGGTGATGAATTCTACTGTCTCCGTAGCCAGCCGGTCGGGCAGGTGTTCGCCCTCCGGCCCATCCTGCAGTCGTGGGTTGTCGTACGGCGAAAAGTATTTCTTTCCACCGTAGGGACCGCCTCCTTTGTGGCCGCCCTTGTTAATATCGAAGCCATGGTCTTCCGGCCATGAGCCCTCCGGGCCGAGGTGCCACTTGCCGGCAAAGAAGGTGGTGTAGCCATTCTGTTTCAGTGCTTCTGCCAGGGTGGTGTGCTCGTCGGCCAGGCGCATCAGATAGGGTGCCGGGAAGACAGGGCGTGCACCTGCCCAGCCGAACTTTGCGTCTTCCATAGGATCATAGTTCTGTGGAATAGATTCCAAAAAACCGTTGGGACCACCAAAGTAATTGGTATTGCGGGTGCGCGCCGGATACTGACCGGTCATGATCGACGACCGGGTCGGCGAGCAGACCGGGCAGGCGGCGTAACCGGCAGTGAAGCGCATGCCTGATTCCGCGAGGCGCTTTAAATTAGGCGTATCGTAGAATGTGTCAGGGTTGTTCGGCGAGATATCCATCCAGCCGAGGTCATCGGCGAGGATGAAAACGACATTCAGCGGCTGAGATGGCCGCGCTGGAATTTGAGCGGATCCCGGGACGGAATACCCTGCCATGAGCAGCGCGGTGAGTAACAAAGTTGGTACTAGTTTCATAAATCGTATATCGTTAAGAGTCTGCTTGAACAAATTCCATATTATACATTCAAGATGTTTAGCACGGTCAATTTACGCAACCCCATTGGGGTTGTCGACTCGATTGGTTCCAAAGACCTAAATCCTGAAGGGATTGTGTAGTGAGACTGATCCCCGCAAAGTAAGAAATTATTGGGCGGCGGCTTTGAGCTGCTTAAAACGATCCCGCATTTTAGCTAGCTTTTCTGTATGCACAGGATCACCGGCGAGATCATTTTCTTCATGCGGGTCGGTTTCAAGGTGAAAAAGTTGCTCGAGATCGTGCTCCGGCCAGAAGAAATATTTCCAATCCTTGCGCACCAGAGCTTCGGAGGCAGGAATGAAGTCGGCGCTGCGGAGAGTTGGATGCTCGTAGAAGAATTCGTTGCGCCAGTCGGGTTTATCTTTTGTCAGGTAGAGCGGGGCAAGATCCTGGCCCTGCATTGTTTGCGGAGAACTGATTCCGGCGAGCGAGAGAAGGGTCGGGGCCAGATCGACGTTAAGTACCATATTCTCGTCAGTAGTGCCGCGTTTGCTCGCCGGTAGCCTTGGGTCACGTATGATTAATGGAACACGAATGCTTTCTTCATGCGGATACCATTTATCGGCCAGTCCGTGTTCGGCATGGTAGTAGCCGTTATCGGTGGTGAAGATCACCAGGGTATTTTCCAGGATGCCTTGGGATTTCAGCTCTTCCAGGATCCGTCCGCATGTAGCATCGACCTCGGTTGCCAGACGGTAATAATTTTTCATCATCCTCTGGAATTTTTCCGGCGTGTCGAAACGCCAGCGCCAGCGGTTGCGTCCTTCATTCTTTTCAGTGAAGAAATCCGGCAGACGTTCCCATGACTCCTGCGTAGCATTCTGTGGAACCGGGATGGTCAGATCTTCATACAAGCTCAGGCTTTGCGGTTGCGGCAGGAATTGATCCGGGTGCCCGTCTTCCGCATGTGTGGCAAAGAAGGCCACTGTCAAGGCAAATGGCTGATTTTTAGGTCGCTGCCGCAAAAACTCGAGGGCATCATTCTCATTCCGCTGCGTCACATGAATTTTTCCTCCTTTCCCGTCCGGATACCAGTGCCGTCCGTGATAGGTACGACTGAAGTCAAACTTGTCATCTGGAATGTCGCCATTGTGCCATTTACCGACATGGCCGAGGTAATAGCCGTTGTCGCGGAGCAGTCCGGGAAAAGTCTGCTCCCACGGGGTTTCCCATTCTTTAAAATTGCGGCAGCCATGACGTGACATCCACTGGCCGGTGAATAAACTGGCGCGGCTCACCCCGCAGATCGAAGTGGTGACAAAGCTGTTAATGAATCGCACGCCATCGTCAGCCAGCTGATCAAGGTTTGGCGTTTGGACTACTGGATTGCCGGCAACGCCCAACGTGTCATACCGCCAGTCATCGGCATACAGCAGCAAAATATTCAAAGGTTGATCACTGCCCCTGGCCGCTGTGGAGCAGAACAAGCTGACCAAGATCATCAATGCGGAAACTATTGAGACATTAAACATTTTTCTAATATACAGGATTACTTCCACACGGCCATCAATCAGGAAACTTTATAAATTATTGTGCAAAAATATAACTCTTAATGCGGCAATTAGCAGTTTGATTCAAGTAACTGTTAGCTTCATCACGCATGCAAAGGAGATAGATCTCAGCCAAGTCGGATTAACGGGATGCTTGTAGGTACTTGCTTTCGAACGCAGGCAACTCTAACCTAAAACAATCTTGGACGATTCAGCAATAACCACATTTCCGAAACCCCGTCCCAGTGCCAGCGCTGATGCTAGCAGGGATGCGGAGCTTAGGCGGGTCCGTGGCCTGACCGTTGAGCAGCGTATTGTGGAAGCCCTGACCCTTCAGCAACAATTTGGAGACTTAATACCGAAATCAGGCCGACCGGATGAACACGCCGACTGAGTTGATCCGGGTTGCCGAATCGGTCGCGGACGTCGCCTCGGCCAATGGCGATGACCTATTGGTCATTGGTGCTGCAGCACTCGCTGGACACAACTATGTGCGAATGACGAGAGACTTTGATCTCGGTGGCGTTCTGTCGCTGCGCAAACTGCAAAAACTGGCCGATTATTTTGCCGATCGAGGGTATGCTGTTGAATTGCGCAGACCGGATATGGATGACCCTCTGGGTGGGGTATTGGCTATATATGGTGACTTCGGGCAAATTGAAGTGATCAGCTTTGCTGACCGATTTCCGGCTGTGGTGACCGATGCTATTGCAGAGGCGACACTACGGGTGCGTGAGGACAGCCCGCTACGAATTATCCCGTTGCCTCACTTGGTGGTACTGAAACTCTATGCCGGCGGCTTGAAATCACAGGCGGATATAATCGAATTACTGATTCGAAACCCGGATACTGATTTAGCCAGCATAGAGAGACTTTGTGAGAAGTATCGGATCTCGGGGTTCCAGGCCATTCGGCAGGAGTTGGGACGGTGACATCACTACCCAATTGTTTTTTGACCCTACGGGCGAATTTTGTGTGCAATTTTCAGGCTGCTAGCCCGAAAAAGTCACGCGCACTGGCGGGTCGCATGCGAAACGACCATTCGAAGCCTGCATCACCGAACAATCGTTGCCAGGAAGGTATGGGCGGATTCATGAATCAAATAATCGTTTTTTTTTAACACTTAAAGGTAATTCCCGCGGAGGGTGCCCTAATCGCACCTCTGCGGGGGATATAATCGCCTATTGATGATTGAATCTTCGATCTTTGACAAAGTCAAAAGCGGTTGGCCAAGTGCGTATATAAGCGAATATTTGACTCATAATTGCGCCAGAAAGACTTGGCGGACAGAGTGGCTAACCGCTAAGCTTACACTTACCATTACCCATGAAGACCGAATCTCAGCTATTCGAAAAAATTCCCACGGTCATCTGTAGCGATGCTAATGAAGCCAGTGAGGAGGTTGCTGGTGAAATCCTCGATTTGATCAGGCAGCGGGACGGGGAGGGGCGCCGCGTTGTCATTGGTCTGGCCACCGGCTCGACCCCACTCTTATTATATAAGAGATTGATTGGGGCGCATCGTGATGAGGGTGTAAGTTTTCGAAATGTAGTAACCTTTAATTTGGATGAGTACTACGGGTTGGAGCGCGAGCATCCGGAAAGCTACTGGCGGTTTATGCATGAGCGCCTGTTCGACCACATTGATATTGCGCCTGAGAATGTGCATATACCTGACGGCAGGGTACCGCGGGATGAAGTTTTTGAATATTGCCGGAATTACGAACAAGCAATCGATGAGGCAGGTGGTCTGGATATCCAGATTCTTGGTATCGGGCGGACCGGACACATAGGGTTCAATGAGCCGGGCTCCAGTGAAGACTCGCTCACCCGGTTGGTGACGCTGGATCGCCTGACACGCAAAGATGCGGCACGTGATTTTCAGGGTGAGAATGCGGTGCCCCGTAATGCGATCACCATGGGGATTGGTACTATTCTCAAAGCCCGTAAAATCTACCTGATGGCCTGGGGTCAAGCCAAGGCAGGTATTATTGCCAAGGCGGTCGAAGAGCCGCCCACCGCGGCGCTGCCGGCCAGCTTTCTCCAAGCGCATCAGGATGTTACTTTTTTTATCGACCGCGCAGCTGCAGGTGAACTTACGCGAATCAAGCGACCTTGGTTGGTGGGACCGGTCGACTGGGATCGGCCGTTGATTCGCAAGGCGGTGACCTGGCTGGCCAAAGAAAGAGAAAAGCCGGTCTTGAAGCTGCGTGATGCCGACTACAGTGAGTTTGGCCTATCGGAGTTACTGACCGACTATGGATCAGCGTATGAACTCAACATCGCCATCTTTAATGATTTGCAGCGCAGTATCACAGGCTGGCCAGGCGGAAAACCCGACGCGGATGATACCTACCGCCCGGAGCGTGCCATGCCCGGCAGAAAAAGATCGCTGGTGCTAAGCCCCGAGCCGCTGATTGCTGAAATGAGCATGGGGGCAACGATCCGGCGGCTATTAAACCAGCAGCATATCGTTACCTTGGCCCACATGTGTTCGGGCAATTTGGCAGTCTCGGACCGCGACGCCCTCTACGCAGCAGAGTTTGCCAGCTCAGTACTTGCCGCTACAGGTGAAAAGGAAAGCTCCAATGGTTCACAGATCCCGGTGTTGAACGAACTGCGCAAAAAATCGCCGTACGAGGAAGACAGTCCTGTAGTGCGCCGCTTCAAAGGCTTGTTGCGGAAAAGTGAAGCCAACACCGCAGGAATGGCATTGGAATTGGAGTCCGAGCAGATCCGGCACCTTGACTTGCCATTCTATGAACGTGGGCGCTACCGCCGGTTCGCTCCCGGTGATGAAGATGCCGGGATGCTGGTCGAATTGCTGCGGGAAATTGCACCGCACCAAATTTATATGACCGGCCACCAGGCGGATCCCAGCTCGCTGGAGGCGATCAGTTTCAGCTTATTTATGCAAGCAGTGCGGCAGGTTAGCGGCGATGACTGGTGGCAGGACTGCCGGGTTTGGCTCTACAGCCCGTCGGACTCACTGATGGCATGTCATGAAACCAACATGAGTGTGCCCATGAGTCCGGATGAATTGCAGGAAAAGGTCATGGCTATTTACAATTACCACACGCAACGCAGCCAAACGCCCGGTGTCGATAGCCAGGAAGCGTGGGAGGTTGCCCGCAGTATCGGTCGCCAGGCAGCAATCGAGTTGGACGCACTGGGCTTGGCTGAATACGAAGCGCTCGAGCGATTCCAGCTAATGCCAGATAAATTGATCAACGCTACCTTCGAGACGCCTCAATAATTTCAGAGCTGAATCTTCATGCCAACTTTACGCCCACGCCCGTACAAGAGCATTGCGCCGCCGCTTGATCCCGACTTTGTCTCGCCCGCGCTGTGGGAACAGGCATACCGGGAGCGTGCGCAAAACGAAGCCAAATCATGTCCTATTATAATTGATATTCTGCGGCCTGATGGTTCCGGTAAGCGCAGTAAGTTGCTGTCGCTGCCGGAAACTGAAGGGTTTGCTGAGATTAATTTTTTTCGGATCGAGCGACTGGTGAAGTTGTTGCTGTGGCAAATTGGCGGCTCACGCATCCGGATAGACGGACCGCAGTCGTGGGGCAGCAGGCTGACAGAGATGTATGGCGATGGTGGTAGCCGGGCATTCGATAACCAGACGATAGGTATCCAAGTCTATGGCGAGCCGCTGCAATTCGAGTCAGTAGCACTGGTTGACACCGCTATTCCGAGTTTAACCAGCCAGCTGATCGGTGGCCACACACAGGGCAATCGTATTGGCTTTGATCTGGGAGGCAGCGACCGCAAATGTGCGGCGGTAGTTGACGGAGAAGTGATCTTTTCGGAAGAAGTCCCGTGGTCACCGTACTTTGAGAAAGATCCCGAGTATCACATTAATGGGATACTGGACAGCATCGCAACTGCAGCCAGGCATCTGCCGCAGGTCGATGCCATCGGCGGCAGTGCGGCCGGGATTTACATCGATAACCAGCCACGCATCGCCTCGCTGATCAGGGGGTTAAGTGACGCGGATATCGAGCAGAAGATTCGTCCATTTTTCCTAACCTTGAGTAGCCGCTGGAACTCAGTCCCATACCAGGTTGCTAATGATGGTGATGTCACTGCGCTGGCAGGTGCCATGATGGCCGGTGAGGGAGACTACCTTGGGATTGCGATGGGCACCAGCATGGCCTGCGGCTATGTCGACGACGCCAAGCGCATAACCAGCATGCTCAACGAATTGGCATTTGTTCCTGTCGATTTTCAGGATGATGGCCCGGTTGACGAATGGTCTGGTGACAGCGGCTGTGGCGTTCAGTACTTTTCGCAACAGGCTGTAGTGCGGCTGGCGAAACTAGCCGGGATAGCAGTTGATGAAGAGAAACCGTTGCCCGAAGTATTAGTTGAAGTCCAGGCGCTGGCCGAGCGGGATGACCAGCGCGCCCGGAAAGTTTTTAATACTATCGGTGTCTATCTGGCGCATGCGCTGGCGCAGTTTTCGGAGCATTACCAGATCCGGCATGTTTTGCTGCTGGGCCGGGTGATGAGCGGAGCCGGTGGTGAGTGGATTCTCGGGCAAGCCCGGGAGGTGCTGGCGTTGGAATTTCCAGAACTCTCGCAAGCTATTCAAATTCATATTCCGGACGACCGGTTGAGGCGACATGGCCAGGCAATTGCCGCTGCCAGTCTGGCGCCACCACAACATTGAATGATATAGTTTTAAACGATGCTGAAACTTAGCAACCAAAATTCTGAAATCTACCTACCTGATGAGAGTCAGGGACTTGCAGCATTTGACAGCACCACCCACCTTGGCGTGGGCGCCCACCAGGACGACCTCGAGTTCATGGCCTTGCATGGTATCCAAAAGTGTCTTGGCGACAATGATCTGCGGTTTGGCGGGGTGACTTGCACCGATGGTGCCGGCAGCGCACGCCAGGGGCCATTTGCCGAAATGACCGATGAGGAGATGCAGCAAGTGCGGGCGGAAGAACAACGCGAAGCTGCACGAATCGGGCAGTATTCATTTATCGCCCAGCTTGGATATGCCAGTAAACAGATCAAGGATCCTGCAGCCGCCGGCGACCTTGTCGACGATTTGTTTACGCTGCTTGAGAATTGCTCAGCTCAAGTGGTCTATACGCATAACCTGGCCGACAAGCACAGTACGCACATTGCTGTCGCCTCCGCAGTGATTAAAGCCATTCGTCGCTTACCGATAAATGAGCGACCGCAGCAACTCATCGGCTGCGAAGTCTGGCGTGATCTCGATTGGTTGGCCGATGAAAAGAAAGAGGTAATGGATCTGGGAACCGATGCCGAATTTGCCGCCAAGCTTAATGGCATTTTCAAATCACAAATCACAGGCAAACGTTATGACTTGGCGGTAGAAGGCCGCCGCCGTGCCAATGCCACCTTTTTTGATAGTCACAGTACCGACGAGTACCAGCGGGTTTGCTTTGGCATGGAACTGACTCCGCTGATCGACAATGAAGAGTTGTCACCAGTCGATTACACCATCGAACTTATTCGTGAGTTCGAACGGGATGTCCAAAACCAGCTGAGTAAATTTTTCCCTGCCTAATTTGCTTCGGGTTCACGCCCCATCCAAAATGGTGTACTGGCAAACCAGACGATGGTGCCGGTTAGCATCAGTGATTTTACCAGATCCAACTCGATCGTCTGAGTAAGGAAGAGTACTGGTGTTAACACGACCACCAGCAGTGCCAGATACGAAATGATTTGCAGAATAATTCTCATGCTAATTTTTCTCGCTGGTAAAGTTTACTGAGTACGATGTAGAGGGCGGCTGCAACAAACCATCCCGGTAGACTGACGAAATAGATTTCCATGCGTCCTGACAAGGCCAGCCAACTACATACCGAGCAGACCGCGACCCAGGTAATCAGCGGTACCCAGTAGAAATTGATTCCCTTGTACTCCGCGTAATTCTTTTTCAACCCGAGGCGTTCCATTAGCCAGTAGTCGACGAATATGATGGCCCCCATTGGCATCAAAATCATGCCGTAGATGGCGACGAATCCGAGCAGTTTCATGGCGATCGCGGGAAACATCCCGGCCAGTGTCGCCAGTGCGCCGGTAGCCAGCGTCACCTTGAAGCGCGAAATCTTGGGCATGATCGCCTGGAAAGCCAGGCCGGCGCGGTAGATTGTCGGGTTGGCGGTGGTCCAGCCGGCGATAATCACGCAGATGAGCCCGGCGATCCCGCAGGCAGCTTGAGCCATCGGTCCGGGGAGTACACCGGTATTTTCCGGGTTCAGCTTGAGCTGCAATGCATAGAGCACCGAGGCGCTGAGCCAAGCCATGAAGTGACCGACATACATGCCGGCTGCCGAGGCCACACTGTACCAGGACTTTTTAGCGAAGCGGAACACCGAAAGATCAGACATGCCAACGTGCATCGCCATATTACAGAACCAGGCAAAGAATGTAACATGCCAAAATGTGAATTTTGCCTGTCCGGGCAGAGGTTCGCCACCGGTCCAGATTTCGTTGGCAAGGCCCCACAGCCCACCCATCTCTGAGATTGTTGAGCCACTGGCGTCGATGAATTGACGCACACCGACGATGCCAAATGCCAAAAAGACCAGCACCATCCATGGCGCGGCAATATTTGCAAAGCGGGCTACCGTCTTGTAGCCGAATGCAGCAACAATTGAAATCAAGGCACCCACTCCGAGTACCCCGAGAACCCAACCCAAGCTATTGGGGGTTATGTCATTGAGTTCCGGCATCGGGTAGTTGAACCAGACCCCGACTGCCGTAGCCGAGACGGTGATCATCGCACCTGCCAAAAAGCAGAACATCACCCCATTAGCCAGGTTGTACAGGATTACCATGTGCTTACCGCAAATCTTCTCCAGCTGATAGTAAAGGGTCAGACGCGCCCGCACGGCAATCGGTGCGCACAGAAACATCCAGCTCAGCACCGCCAGCAGGTTGCCTACAATCAAACCAACGATGACGTCGAATGCGCCGACACCAGCCGCCACAAATAGCGGCCCGATCATTAGCTCGGTTCCGGCACAATGCTCGCCTGCGTACTGGCCGATGAAGTTTTTGAATCCTAGCCAGGAGCGTTTGGGTACCGGCTCACGTTCAAACTCATCGCCTGCCTGCTGTTGGGTTTGTGCTACCGCGTCACTAGTCATAACTCGAATCGATCTAATGACCACTGTCCCGGTAGGTTCCAACAACTAAAGGAAACGAAGGTGGTAAGCGAAAGCTACAGGGGGAGGTCAAGTTGGTGGTATTGTTGGTTAGCCAGACTGAAATGGCCAGCAAAAATTTATCCTCCCCTGATTGTATTAATGATAGGCACCAAGATGCTCACCACAGGGAAAATGCGGTGGTTATCCTTCTGCCGGGCTAGTCCGCATGGTTTGCGGCTTCAAGTCTGAATTACCCTGAGTTGGGGAACAGGGCCGTCTTGCGGACGTAGCTGCGGCTAAACCGCTGGATTGCATCATCCATGCTGATCCCACCAGACTGTAACAAGGTGGCACCTTGGGAGTCCAGCGACGTGAGGCTGATTTCTGCTGCCAGAAAGCCGTCTGGGATGCGTGTGCCATCAACGAATGCGCCATTTTCTCCAAGAGTGACAGTTTGGGTACTGGTCGTCCACTTGATCTGATCATCCGCAGGATCAGTATATTGGAAGCGGATTTCGAAACGCACGATATTGCCTACCAGGTAATTAGTAACAGCCGTTGTGTCTGTTCCGCCTTCTTCCCAGTAATCATCAATCAGGTCGGCCACTCCAACTGCATTGTTGAACGTGTCTTCGGCACCGGCCACGGTCCGGTACAGAGCATATTTCGGATCGGCCCCTGAGGCGGCACCCAGTGGGTCTTTATAGGCCAAGCGGTAGGAAACTGCCCGCATGGTGCCTTGGTAGCCGTCCGGCTCCGTGTCGATCGCTGTGCTCAGAAGGGTCAACCACTGGCGATCTTCGTCGTCTGCACTGCCTTCATCCTGATCGCGCGGGTCAGCTTCTACGAGTAAGCTCTGACTACCTTCGACTGCCGTGACTGCTAGTGCCTCAAGATCGTGAATCATCATATCGAGAGCAACCCCGGCATCACCCTCGCTGAGCGTCCCACCGCGGATATTCTGGTAATTGGACAGGAAAGTTTGGGTGACCAGCAGCAGGGCGGCAATGAGCAAGATGGAAACGCTGGTGGCAGTGAGCAACTCGACCAGGGTGAACGCATCACAGCGACGCTTGGACTGTCTGAATGTGATTTGTTGGAATCTGTTTTTCATATCTAGTTCTAGCGTAAGACTGTTATCGGTGCGGTAAATACCGGGTTTTGAGGTGGATCTAGTTCCCAGGGGCTGACATTCGGATTGGCAACTCCGTAAGCTTCCGCTATGAAAACCAGATAGGCATGGGGATAGTTATCCGCCTCCGGCGGAAGGTCAGATTTGTCGACCGGATTTGCGCCGTCACTGCCTGGTCCACCTGCCAGCGTCAGCCTGATTTTAATCCAGTTGCCCTCGCGCGCGCTATCATACGTTGTGAAATTTGAAAACTCATCTTGATCGAGCCAGACCGAGCGCACTGATTTGACCGAGCGGTCAGGGTTGCCGTCTGCGTCAGAGTAGTAGGTTACGTAGGCCAGTTCCCATTCATCAGCCTGGGCCC
The DNA here is from genome assembly GCA_964443575.1 of uncultured Chthoniobacteraceae bacterium. Lineage (GTDB taxonomy): Bacteria > Verrucomicrobiota > Verrucomicrobiia > Chthoniobacterales > CAKUMP01 > CAYUDZ01. The sequence goes on from CAYUDZ010000045.1 coordinate 12,595, forward strand.
AGGTATAAATTTCATTGAAGAAAAGGTTACCGGGAGAATTAGGGTCCTCCTTGAGCCCCAGATATTGATGTAGCGAGTCGATGCATTGAATTGCATCGCGGCGATCAGTCACCGAGTCATCGGCATCAAGCAGCGTGCCAAGCAACCCGATTAAGGTCACTACGGCAAAAGCTACGATTCCTAATGCGAGGGTCACTTCGACCAGGGAAAATCCGCCATGGCGGCGCTGGCTGGTTTGTATTTTATTAGTTTTCATGGGGCGGTTTTGCTGGTGGTAATTTGGTCAGGGCCATCAAAAAATGCCGGACGACTGGCGCTGCGGATGATCAGCCCATCGCGGCTTTTGAGCATTTTGCCGGGAGTTTCGAGCGTGCCGTCGTCGGCGAGTATGCCGTTGACAAAGATTAACTTGGCGAGTTCGCCAGAGCCGGAGGCGTCGATCAAACGCCCGTTGCCGTCGAATTCATAGTAGAAAGCATCTCCTCCCTGACTGCCATTTTGTGGGTTGATAGTCCTGAAATCGACCTGCATCGTTCCGAATCCACTGGAATACTCCTCAAAGAAATAAACATTTTTTGGCAGAAGTGTTGCTTTATCGACCATTTTCCATTCCGGCGTGGCGGAGTCATCCCAACTACTTGGATCGACTGCCTCCAGGACGGTCATGCGTCGCAGGTACCACTCGGGGTTAGCGGCGTCGTAGTTGGCATCGATCACCAGCCGCGCACCATGGCCCAAAGTCGATGCCTGGTTGCGCGCAGCCAGCGTCATACTGGTAGTCGTGTCGACAGCACCCTGAACTGATGCGCCTGTTGATATCGCACGTGACGCCAGCAGGCCCAAAGCAGCCAACGTAATGATGATGCCAATCACGGCGAGTAGCTCTACAATCGTGAAGGCAGACTGACTGCAGGTGCAAGCCCGACGTGGAATTAACCTGCCTGCAGCCTGCTCGACTGTGCTTTTCCTATTATTTATTCGAATCAAAGTCATAAACAAATATAAGTGCCACTGGATTGTTGATAAACTGTCTAAATAGTTTTTTTACAACCACTTGGTTTATCTAAAGGAACTTACGTAATTACTTTGTCAATATCAAGTGGAAAAGCATGCGGAAAGCTGCTTTTGACACGCCGGTGGCAATCCTTCTAAGATGTGCCGGTGCTTTGTTGCACGGTCTTAACATGAACAGGTGGGTCGTACTGGTGGCGGGCGTTGTCCTGCAAACGATACTTGGTGGTGTGTATGCCTGGAGTGCATTCACCCCCTCATTAATCAGTGACTATGGGCTGACGAACGGTCAGTGCGGGTTGATTTTTGGGGTAACCATCGCGGTCTTTACGCTTACCATGGTTGCGGCAGGGATGTTTGCCGGAACATTTGCCGGGTTGCTTACGGTTGGCAATCTGAAGCCGGTTTTGCTTGGCGTTGGCCTAGAAGCAAAGTTAGCGACACTGGGGATCTCGATATTTGCTATTGGCAATGGCATTTCGAGGCAGGCAGGTAGCACCACGAGTCACCGCGCATGGCAGCTAACCTTGGTTTGTGAGCGACCAGTACCGATAAATAAGCTAAAAATCGACAATGCTGCGGCGCTGTGATAATTTCTGCCTTTTATAAGATTCAACACAATTTCGCTTATGACAAAGCTATCCAGACGTCAGTTTCTTATCGGCTCAGCCTGCGTGGCCGCAGCTATCCCCTTGCGCTTAAATGCCGTACCCGGGGCCAACAATCGCATTCGCCTTGCGATTATCGGCTGTGGTCGGCGATCGAGAGGATTGGCTCAGCAATTTACCAAGATTAAGGGCTGCGAGATTGTTGCCATCTGTGATCCTGACACCGCCCAGATGCAATCACTGGCGAAGCGGTTGGCCAAGCTAACTGGGCAGACCTCCGCTGGCGCGGTCGACCAATACCAGGACTACCGCAAGGTTCTGGAACGTAAGGACATCGATGCGGTGGTGATTGTCAGCTGCAACCACTGGCACGTAGCACACTCGATTCACGCCATGCAAGCCGGCAAAGATGTCTATGTGGAAAAGCCGGTCTCACATAGTATTTGGGAAGGCCAGCAACTGGTGGTTGCTCAGAAGAAGTTTGGCAGGGTGATAGCGGCCGGCTTGCAGAATCGTTCGGATCCCGCCCCGATCGAAGGAATCAAATATGTGCAGGATGGCAACCTCGGTAAAATCCTATCGGTGCATGTCTGTTGTTTCCGCAACCGGGACTCGATCGGGCAAAAACTGGCACAGCCGCTGGTTCCTCCTGCCAGCTGTGATTATAATCTATGGCTGGGGCCGGCGCAGGACGAGCCGATCTACCGGCCCAACTTCCATTATGACTGGCACTGGATCTGGAATACCGGCAACGGCGAGATAGGTAACCAGGCGCCCCACGAAATTGACATGGCCTGCTGGGTGGCGGGTGACGGGCCACTGCCAGCGACGATCGAGTCATTCGGCAACCGCTTTGGCTGGGATGATGCCGGTGAAACGCCCAACATGCAGGCGGCCTGGTGCGAGCTGAATGGAATCCCATGCGTGATCGAGGTCAATGACCTGAAGCTTTCACCGGAGCGCAATGTTGCCGGCAATCGCAACGGGGTGCGTGTTGGCATAATCGTCAGGTGTGAAGGTGGCGAGCTGCGCGGCGGTCGCGGCGGGATGTATGTGGTCGGTGATGATGGCAAGACCCGGATCCAAAAATTCCCCGGTGATGGCGGAGCGAATCACCAGCAGAACTTCATTGATGCGGTCCGTTCGGGCAAAAGTTCCGATCTCGCAGTGCCGATTGCGGCGGCTGAACGCTCGGCGGCAGTTTGCCACCTGGCCAATGTCTCGCTACGGACTGGATCACTGAAATCTCATAGTGCTGTCGGTGATGCGGTGGGTGATCAACCGGACATCCACAAGATCCTCGACGATCAGTCCGGGCAGTTGCGCAAGTGGGGGGTTGACAAGCCGGAGTATCATTACGGCCAGAGCCTGAAGATCGACCCGCAAACGCGTGCTGTCACGGGCGATGGGGTTGCAGAGTTGGTGCGGCCACCGCAGCGCGCCGAATTCGCAGTCCCTGAACTTGTCTAATCATGATACGCCTGATTATTCCGCTCATCTTTTGCTGTGCTTTGGTGACAGCCCACGCTGCGGATGTGACACTCACCCGCAAGGACGACCGGATCGTGGTCAAAGCAGATGGGGAACTCTTTACCGAATACCGCCTAAAGGATCGGCGGCCGTGTTTGTTCCCGGTGTTTGGGCCGAATGGCAACCATATGACGCGGTGCTGGCCATTGGATGAGAGCAACGCAGCAAACGAATCGCAAGACCACCCGCACCACACCGGCGTCTACTACGCCCATGGCGACGTGCGGCTGGAGGGCGAGCAAGAATCATCCGACTTCTGGCACCATCAAAAGGTTGAGGTGGTAGAAGTCGTCGACTTCGAGGAGAATGAAAAATTAGATAGCTTGGTCTGCCGTCATTCATGGCAGCGTGCCGATGGCAGCGAGGTTTGCCGGGATCTCGCCAAGATCCGGTTCGGTGGTGATGCTGACTCGCGCTGGATCGACTACACGATCACGATCTACGCACCGGACGATCAAGCATTGATCATGGGGGATACTAAAGAGGGGACGTTTGCGATCAGGGTGCCGGAGCAGCTGGCAATGGAAACTCACAGCAAGGAATTGCGTGTGCTGTCAAACGGCCAGATCGAAACCAGCGAGGGTCATCGCGGGCGCAAGGCCTGGGGGAAACGCGCCAAATGGTGCGCGTTCTATGGGGCGTTGGATGAACAACCGACCGTGATCACGATCTTCGACCACCCGCAAAACCCGCGCCACCCAACCTGGTGGATGGCCCGCCACTACGGGTTGTTCACCGCCAATGCCTTCGGCCAGTCGTACTTTGAAAAGAAACCGCGCGGCAGCGGTGACTTCACCATCGCGGCCGGCGAGTCGGCCACATTTCGCTATCAACTTCTATTCCTCGCTACGGACTATGATAAGTCGGCGATTGAGAAGCACTACCGCGAGTGGGTCGGCGCGACCGATTGAACTCAGTTGGGGTGAACTGACTGCAGAGTAGAGGATATTGGTTATCGAATTATTTTATGGTAACAACTAGCACGAATACCACACAAGCCATCTATCGTAGTGCAGCGCGGATCCCGAAGTAGTCGGGGCTACGGCTTGTAGTGGGTAATTGTGATTTATCCGGGCTAAAAGAATGACACAGACAGACGTGAAATTTTTGGGTGTTGAGCGGCTCTATGGGGCTGGAGCTGTTGAGGCTCTGGGTTCTCTGGAGGTCACTGTTGTCGGCATTGGCGGGGTCGGATCATGGACTGCTGAAGCGCTGGCGCGTACCGGGGTAGGTCGCCTGCGCCTGATCGACATGGATGATATCTGCAGCAGTAATATCAACCGGCAAAGTCATGCGCTTGAAAACACCGTCGGCGAGCAAAAAGTCGTTGCCATGGCAGACCGCATCAACCGGATTAACCCGGACTGTCAGGTAGAGGCGATTGATTTGTTCCTGACCCCAGACAACGCCTTGGAATTACTGGACTGTCCAACCCTGTGGGTGATCGATGCGACTGACCGGATGTCAGTAAAGGCGGCACTACTAGACAGCTGTGTACAGCTTAAAAAACGAGCGGTTACTATCGGTGGTGCCGGAGGACTTACCAACCCGGCGCTGCTGGAGATCGCCGATCTTGGCAGGGCTGGCAGCGATGCCCTGCTGCGCATGACACGCCGCAAGTTGCGCCGCAGTTACGGGTGGGCAGGTGGTAGAGATAATAATTATAATATACCAGCTGTATTTTCGAGGGAGCGGGTGCAGCTTGGAGATCATTGTCAACTTGACGCGGGCGCCGGCAACCTCGATTGTGCCGGGTCGTTGGGCGCTGTTTGTCATATGACTGCGGCATTTGGCTTGGCAGCGGCATCAATCGTAATCAATAGTTTTTTAGAACGTTAATTATTTACTTTGACAATATTTCCAATTATAAATTATTCTTCACTTGGTAAAAGTTACCTTAAATTTTTGTGAATAAACTATCGATTTTTTAGTCAAATTAGTACAAGATCCCCCGAAATATGAGTAAAGTATTAAGCATAGTAGCCCTCCTTCTGCTTCTAGTGGCAGGTGTCTTAGGATTTCTGAATAAGGAAAAGTACGACAAGACATTCAACGAACTTACAGAGACTCAAGGGATTCTGGCTGATACCCAGGATGATCTTGCGCAGACTACCAAGGAGAAGGAAGCAACTGAGCAGCGGCTCGCGGCGGAGACTGAAAAGCTTTTGGCTACCGAGGATGAACTGAGTGACACTAAAACCCGGTTGGATGAGAGTGAGGCCAAGGTCAGTTCGCTGCAAACCGACCTTGATGCCAAGACCCAGCTGGTGGCCAAACTGGAACAGGATATTGAAGCCTTGAAGCTTACTGATGAAAGCGGTGAGGAACTGTCGGCGGAAGAATTTAAGGCTCAGGTGGAGGAGATGAAGTTGGCGCTTGATGCTGCTGAGGAAGAAAAGAAAATTTTGGTAACCAGACTGGAAGCTGAACAGCAGGCAGCTGAGACATTGCGCGAAGCAGAGCGCCAGCGCCAGGAACGTATCATGGTTAAGAGCCTCGAGGGCACTGTCCTGGCTTACAATCCGGCATGGAATTTCGTGGTTATTAACCTCGGCGATAAGAACGGTGTGGTCGGGAGCGCGGAATTTCTGGTAAAGCGTGGCGCTACTGCCGTTGGGCGCGTCAAAGTAACTTCTGTTGAGCCAAGTACCTCGATTGCTGACGTGATTCCATCGTCACTCACTGCAGGACTGACAATTCAGCCTGGTGATCGGGTCATCGTTCCTCCAGGCAGTTAATTCGAGATGGATATTCTGGCACGTTTGTTAGGATCCGTGGTGCTGTTGGCTGGATGCTGCACACTGATGACCAGCTGTGCTGGTGTCGAGGAAGAGCGCCGTTATCAGCCGCAGGGTCGCTCCGACGTGAGCAGTATTCCCTGGAATAGCCCGGAAGGATGGGAGCAAAGCAGTATCCCCGGTGTGCCAGGCTATTTTGGTACCCGCTAGCCCGGATCAATCACAAACTTCGTAGCGAGACGCAGCGTGAGGTGCTTGG
>CAYUDZ010000046.1:0-18737 GCA_964443575.1 uncultured Chthoniobacteraceae bacterium
TACGTGACTGCCGGTTCGGAGTTGGACAAAGAGGCCAGGCGCCGCGGCAATAGTGTTTATCTGCCCGACCGCGTTATTCCGATGCTGCCGGAAAAACTCAGTAATGGCATCTGTAGCCTGGTACCGGACCAGGATCGCCTGACCCGCCTCGCTTTGGTCGAATTTGATCACGACGCCAATATTACCGGGGCCACTTTCTCCCAAGCCGTCATCCGCAGCGCCAGGCGCCTCACTTACGAGGAGGCATTCGAGATGTTATCAACGCCGCCAAACAATGAGTTGAGCAGTGCCCTGCACCAGGCGTGGAAACTTGCCTCCCAGCTGCGCAAAAAGCGCTTTGCCAAGGGCTCGCTCGAATTGGATTTCCCTGAAGTAAAGGTCGAGGTGGATGAGTCGGGTACCCCGGTGGCTATCAACAAAGTTGAGAACGACATCTCGCACCAGCTGATCGAAGAGTTCATGCTGGCAGCTAATGAAGCTGTGGCCAAGGAACTGCTGCGGCGTAAATTGCCAGCCATATACCGCGTGCATGAAGATCCCGATCCGGCACGGTTACAGGAATACGCAGAGTTCGTTCAAAGCCACGGCATCCGTACCGGTGACCTGACCCAGCGCAGCGGCATCCAACAACTACTCGAAACTATCAAAGGCACCCATGAGGAGTACGGGATAAAGCTTGGATTGCTAAAATCACTGCAAAAAGCGCGCTACGACCCTTCGCCGCTGGGCCACTACGGATTGTACAAGTCGAACTATTGCCATTTCACCAGCCCGATCCGCCGCTATGCCGACCTGGTCGTCCATCGCGCAATGATCCCGTTGCTTACCAACCCGCCAACTAAGAATAAAAAGCTGAAATCGCTGCCACCCTCCACTTCGATGCAGGAAACTGCAGACTACATATCGACCACCGAGCGCAATGCGCAGGAGGCTGAGCGGGATGCTACCACCCTCAAGAAGCTGGAATTCTTTGCATTGCAACTGGATAAGCGCAAAAAAGACCAGTTTTCGGCTATCGTAACAGAGATTCGACCCCATGGAATGTTTATCGAGCTGCCCGATTATATGCAAACCGGCTTTATCCGCGTGTCGTCGCTGCGCAATGACTTTTTTGTCTACGATTCGGCTCACCTGAAACTCTATGGACGTAGAACCAAAAAGAGCTATCAAATGGGTGATGTATTACCCGTTATTGTGGAGTCGGTTGACATGTATAAGCGGCATGTCGACTTTGCCACTGTAGATTAGCATTGCCATCCGTAGTGATTTGGTTATTTTTTTAATTGGCAGTGGTAGTTAGAAATTCACTTTCCTGGCAGCCACGAGGGCCAAATAGAGTAGTAAGATGGAAAATGTATTAGCCAGTAAGGACATTCAAGTAGAACGTAAGCACTTCTTTATTGAACTCAGGGAAAACGAACGAGGGCAGTTTTTAAGAATAACCGAAGAAGCACACGGCCGACGCAACACAGTGATCATACCAAGCACCGGCTTGGATGAATTTAACCAGGCCTTGCAACAAGTCATTACCAAATTGGAATAAGGAGGCAGTTATTATGGTTAAAAAAGTAGTCAGCTCAGCTACACTGGGTGACAAATTTCAGATTTCAGGCACACTGGGCAAATTCACAGCTCAAGTCGACCAACCCGCTGCCGCAGGCGGTGATGACACAGCACCGACACCACTTGATTACATGCTATTCTCGATCGCAGCGTGCCAGGCAACAATCGCCCGCATCGTTGCCATGCAAAAACAAATCGACCTCAGGGCATACTCAGTCGAAATCGAAGGGGAGCTGGAAACTGATGTTCTGCTGGGTAAATCCACATCGGCCCGCTGCGGCTTTTCCAGCATCAATGTTAAAGTGACTATCGATGCCGATCTGAGTGCTGAGGAGAAGCAGCAATTTGCCGAGGAAGTTGACCGACGCTGCCCGGTCTCGGAAAACGTGCAAAATACAACGCCGCTACACCTCGAAGTCGCTTAACATTCGCAAGCTACGCGAAATCCGATGTCATTGTACGAGTATTCCGGATCGTTGAAGCCACGGGATGTGGTACGCAGCGAGGCAAGCCGCGACCGCCAACTCCCGCCACGATAAACCCGCTTAGATCCACTGGCTGCTCCACGCGGATCCTTCTGTTCGGCATTGGAATAGTTGCCAAAATAATCGAGGCACCATTCCCACACATTGCCTGCCATATCTAGGGCACCGAACGGACTGGCACCATTCGGGTAATTTTCCACCGGTGAGGTCTGGGCGTAGCCATCATCGACACGCTTATCACTCCAGCTGAAGTTGGTATTGCGATCAGCAAAATTAGCCAGGTTGCCACGGATGACCGCGTTTCCCCATGGAAACATCCTGGGTTCCGAGCCTCGCGCCACGTATTCCCACTCGGCTTCAGTCGGCAGCCGGAACCTCTTTTTTTCTTTCTTGCTTAGCCACTCACAGAAATTCATTGCATGGCGGCTGCTTACATAAACAACAGGGTGGTTGTCATCCGACCAGGCGGGGCGCTTGGAACGGTGTGACGGATCAAACATCTCGTATTGCAGATTGGTAATTGGCGCCTGCGAAATATAAAAGCGTGTCAGGTGAACTTTATGGACCGGTGCTTCGGCTGGTGACGCAGGAGGGGTTACGCTACCCATCTCAAACTCACAACTGGGAATGAAGAGCATTGGGATGCCGGAAGCTGTCGTGAATGGCGTGTATTTCTGCAATTCCTCCGCTTCACTCATATCCCGCTTGACCTCAATTTTGATCGGCTTTGATGCCTGGCGTTGAGTGTGGGGCTGGTTTGGCGACTGAACATTCTGGAACTTAGCTGCAGCTGTCGAGATCTTTGGCATCGGCTTTTTTGCAGTCGCAGCTTTGGCAACCGCGCTGAACATGGCTTGTTCCTGCTCATCGATCCAATCATCGATCATGTCTTCGGCGCGACCCGGATCAATCCCCAGGTTCTCGGCCATATTGACAAAAGCATCGCGCTGGTCGTCGGTCATTTCACCATCTTCAAGTCCAGCCAAGTCCAGTAGGCGCAGGAATTCCTGCTCCGGATCTCTAGTGGTAGCAGCCGCTTCAGCAGCAGTACCCTGCGTCCCGGCTGTCGCACTGCTGGTCTCTGCTGGCTGCTCACTTTGCCGCTGCGCCCCGGTTCTTTCCAACTCGGCATCAACGATCTCGCGGATCTCGTTTTCGCTCAGTCCCTGCTCAAGCCCGAGACGGTTAAGCTGCGCCTCAGCATCTTTTGAAAGTATACCACCCAACAACGAAAATGTCAGAAACTTGCTAAACTCAGCATGCACCTTCTCTTTGAGCTGCGATAACAGCTCGGCATCTACCCGTGCCCTGCCCTCGGGGTCAAGTAACTCTGCGCGGGCCTGGCTCAGGTAGCGCGGCGCCTCATCGATCCCACTGCGCAGCATCGCGGCAACCGGATTACTCGGCTGATTTTTTAATGGCAGTTTCCTTTGCCACCAGATCAACAGCTTGCGGCAGTTTTCCTCGATCTCCTCACTGGTTGGCTTTTGCTCGTAGTCGAGACAAAGCCGTTCGTAGGGGTTTTCAGAGTTGTAATTTCGCCAGCCGTTCCACTTTTTGGGATCGTCTGGTAGCGGCGAGGGTAAGGGCATGCACTATTCTACTTTTATTTCGGCCAAGTCGGCAGATGCCCCGGCAATTTCCTCATCGGATAATCCGGTATGGCGTTTAATTTGCACCGAGTTGGTATTACCGAAGGCATCGACTACCACTTCCAGCACCTGGTTGGTATTGTAACGGTAACATAATTCGACAGGTGATCCTTTGGGCAGGAATGGCGGCAGTTCAATGTAACAAGTACCCAACGGCGTGCATTCAGACGCCACAGTACTTTCACCTTCAACAACACGGACCACTACTTTTTCCATGTTCGCGGAAGCGGTACCAAACGAGTTGATCTTCTCTGCAGGAACCGGTGACATTTTCTGGATCATCGGAAAAACGTATTCTTCCATCTTCTCCTCGTCCCATAGCACCACTCCCAGCGTGTGCGAGGTGATATTGGTTACCTGGATCAGGCCGCCTTCGCGTCCCGTGAATTGTCCGCGGGTCTCCTCGGGCAGGCTGCGTTCCTCTTCGCTCTTATCCTCTTCTTCTTCAAGCAGGCACAGTGTCGCCTGGATTGCAGCACCCAGCGCCACCGCTTCATCAACACTGACATCGTCGGCTAATGGTTTGGATGATAGACCGGAAATCATATCCCGCACCATTGGCATTCTGGTCATACCGCCAACCAGCAGGATTTTGTCGATGTCAGCCCAATCCATTTTGGCTTCTTCCATCACGATTTCACAGATGGCCTTGCACTTCTCGGTCAACCCGGCCGCATGCTTCTCAAAGTCTTCGCGGGTTAGCTCGATTTTAATGCTCTTGCCATTGTGGCTATGCACGATTGTCGTTTTCGGCCTGCTGGAGAGCTGCACCTTAGCAGCTAACGCGCGGCTTTGCAGGTCCTGGTAGCTCTGGAGGTCGAGCAACGGGTTCTCACCATGCAAGCGGTCAAACTCTTCGGCCACCAGGTTAACAATCAAATCGTCCCAATCCTTACCACCAAGGCGATGGTCACCATTGGTTGCCAGCATTTCGATGTGGCTGTCGTGAATCCGCATGATAGTTACGTCAAAGGTGCCGCCACCCAGGTCAAACACGAAAACCGTCTGGTTCTGGTCTAGCTTATCGAGACCATAGGAAAGTGCGGCCGCAGTCGGTTCATTCAACACCTGCATCACGTTCAATCCGGCCAACTGACCGGCATGGATCGTTGCCGTGCGCTCGGCATCGTTAAAGTATGCCGGTACGGTTATGACAGCGTCCGTTATTTCCCCATCAAGAAATTTCTCTGCATCGTTCTTGAGCTTCTTGATAATCAGGGATGCCAGCTCCTCGGCGGTATATGTACGACCCTCGAATTCACGCGAGAAGTCAGCTTTGCTTTTACCTATTTCACGTTTCAGGAAGTCGACGACTTTTTCCGGCTCCGCGACGGCGTTCTGTTTGGCGTAGGTTCCCACTACGGCGTTACTGCCATCGAAGAGCAGAACGGACGGCGTTATCCGCTCACTCTCGCTGTTGGGGATGATTTGCGGTTTGCCGTAGGTATCTATGTGGGCAATTGCCGAGTATGTTGTTCCTAGGTCAATACCAACTGCTAATCTCTTACTCATGGTGCTGCTTCCCTATCAATTTCCTGTTCGTTTTCATTCACGGGATTCTTAGCCAGTCGCCCGATAACGACGTTCTCCGGCCTCAAAATTCGCTCACGCCAACGGTACCCACATCGCCTGACTTCCAGAACCATATCTTTTTTATCCACATCCGTCACCTCTTCGAATCCTACTGCACGCTGGTAACGACCATCAAGCTTGCCGCTGGCTAGTTCAATCCGTTCAACCGAGTGGCGGGCCAGCATCTCATCGATGAAATGCAGGATATTCTCCAGGTTATCCCGTGGCTGGGCCACTTGTTCACCCAGCTCTTCGGTGGATAGTTGGGAGAAAACCATTTCTACGGTGTCGTAGAGGGTGATTAGATCGAGCAGGAATGGCTTCTGCAAACTGTCGACCAGGGTATCTTCCTTGTACGTCCGTAATTCCTTGTGCATGGCGTCAAACAACTTCTCGTTGGCTGACTCCAGTGAAATCTTTTTGCTTATCTGTTCGGCCAACCCGCTGACCGATTCTGAAAGCTGCTTGGAAAATTCGCCAAATTGCTTTTCCAGATCGATGATCCGGTCGCGCAACTCATGGTTGGGTTGATTCTTATCCGCCTCGTAGTCAACCTCACGTGGCTGCTCGGTTAGGCTTGATGCCGCAGTTTTGGCCTGCTGAGAGTACCTTTCTACCTCTTCGGTAAGTTCCTTCAGCTGCGCGTCAAAATCAGCCAGGCTGTCTTTTTCAGTTTCCTTAGCCATTATGGATCCCTCCAGATACTATCGATCTGTTGCGCTTTAGTATATAAAGTATTCTAAAGTAATGGTATACCATAAATATTCTAATTTGATGAAGCTACTTCTGCTAAGAGTGCGTCAACCAGGCCGGGAATGTCAAATTGCTTCGCCTCGACTGCAGGCTCGATTCCACATTCCTTGAGCGTAGCGGAAGTCACCGGTCCGATACTTATGGCTTTGGCCTGCGGTGGCCAGGGTAAGTTTAGTTTGAGAAAATTTTCAACGGTTGAACTGCTGGTAAAAGTAATCCAGTTCACTGCCGCTGAGCTGACTCTGGCCAACTCCTGTTCGGTGAGTTCCTCCGGCAACGTGCGGTAAGCGACAACCCTATCGACGATCCCCCCCATAGCTTCCAGGTCATCCGGTAGCACGTCGCGCGCACCCTCAGCCCGTGGCAGCAGGATCTTCAAGTTCTCGACCCCACCAACCTGGCGGAAGGCATTTACAACTTCTTCAGCCACATAGCTTTCGGGGATCAAATCAACTGCCAGATGGTAGTTTGCAACGCTTTTTGCAGTGGCCGGACCAATAGCGGCAATTTTTGCCTTACCCAGGCAGCGGGCGTCGTTGTAGCGCTCAAAGAACTTGGCAAAGAAGGCATCAACTCCATTGGGGCTGGTAAAAATAATCCAGTCGTATTCGTGGGCGGACTCGACTGCTTCACCCAGGACTTTTTCGTCCAATGGCGGCGCGATTCGAATGACCGGCAGTTCGACCACATCTGCGCCCAGCGACACCAGCATAGCACTCAACTTGCCCGCTTGTTTTCGGGTTCTCGTCACCACGACTGTGTGTCCCAGTAGCGGCCGTCGCTGCTCAAACCATGCGAGTTCGTCCCGCAGGTTAACAACAGAACCAAAGACTGCAACAGCTGGCGCCTTGAAGCCGCCCCGGCTCACCTCATCTGCGACGTCTGCCAATGTTGCGGTAAGTGTTTGCTGTTGTCCGGTAGTGGCCCAGCGAATCATGGCAACCGGAGTTTCCTTGGCCATACCATGCTGCATCAGTTGGTCGGCAATCAAAGCGATCCGTTCAACGCCCATTAACAGCACTTTGGTTCCCGGGGCACTGGCCAGTTGTTGGTAATCCAGCTTGCTGGCTTCCTTGTCGGGGTCCTCATGGCCGGTAAATACAGTCAACTGGGAACAGTGATCGCGGTGTGTCACCGGAATCCCTGCATAGGCGGCAGCCGCATAGACAGAACTGATCCCCGGTATCACCTCAAAAGGCACCTTGGCAGCAACCAGCGCTTGCGCCTCTTCGCCGCCACGACCAAATACAAATGGATCGCCCCCTTTCAGCCGGACCACCCGCTTGCCGGCCATCGTATGTTTGGAAATGATATCGTTGATCTGCGCTTGTGGTACTGCGTGGTCACCGGCCTGTTTACCAACGTAGTATTTCTCTGCCTCGTGCTTAGCCCAGGATAAAATCGCCGGATTACTTAAATAGTCATAAAAGATGATATCAGCTTGCTCGATGACCTCGCGGGCGCGCAATGTCAGCAGTCCCGGATCGCCGGGGCCCGCGCCGACCAAGTAACAAATTCCCTCCGTATTACTCATTGGTACCCCGCTTGTTTAAATTGGCAACCAGCCTTCGGGCCAATTCCACCGGCTTGTCCACAGTGCCTGTTAAACTGCCGACTACCGGTGGTTTGCCAGCCTCACTAAATAGTATCGCCTCGAGCGAAAGCGTCTCACCGTTAACCTTTGTTCTGACTCCCAATGGCATCTGGCATCCACCTCCCAGTGCACGTAATAATCCACGCTCTGCTTTTGCTTTGATCATGGTGACAGGGTCGCGCACGCGCCGCAACAGCCTTCTCACCCGCTGGTTATCTTTGAGGCACTCAAGCCCGATAATGCCCTGGCCTGCAGCAGGCAGCAACTCTTTGCCCAGATGTTGCAAGTAGAGTTGTATTTTATTTACCGTCATCTTCCCCTCAATGGCATAACCAAGTCGGAGCAACCCGGCTGCCGCCAGTACTATTGCATCTCCGGCCTCGCCGTTAGCCAGCTTCTGTAACCTGGTCGGAACATTGCCGCGCAAGCCCTGCAAGCTAAGATCATCGCGATGATAGGTCAGTTGCAGTTGACGGCGCATGCTGCCCGTCGCAAGCACTGCATTCTCTGGCAGCCCGCGAAGCCCCCCCGGGTACCTGCTTACCAGCACATCGCGCTCATCGGCTCGCGGCAGGACTGCTCCCAGGGTAAGCCGTGGCGGCAGGGTCGTCGGCAAATCCTTAAGGCTATGGATTGCGACATCGATCCTGCCATCAAAAAGCGCCTCCTCCAACTCACGGGTAAACAATCCTTTATCCAGCCCCTGCTGGACAGAAGCATCACGCAGATCAAGATCCAGCCGACGATCCCCGCTGGTGCTGATTATTTTTCGCTCGATAGTAAGCCGCGGAAATTCCCTGCGCAAAGCATCTTCGACCAGGGATGTCTGGGCTAAGGCCAAATCACTGCCGCGTGTGCCCAACACGATCGGTCGACTCACGCACGTGCCTCCGTCGAAAACAGGCTGCCATCACTGCCGTTACGCTGCCGGGCTTGACGGGCATGTTTCGCCATCCACTCCGAGAATGCCCGTGCATGCTCGCTGACTACCTGCTCGCACAGTCCCGCTTGCATACTCCGCTCACGCAGCGAATTGTCAGCCAAGTTCTGGAGCGAATCGATGTCGTATAAATACACGCCATCAAGCGTGTTGACATCCGGCGCTATGTCACGAGGCACAGCTATGTCGATGAGAAATAGTGGCCGGTCGTTACGGGTGCTAAGTTGGGACTCAAGCCGTGCTCTATCGATAATGTAATGTGGCGCTGCGGTGGAAGCGATGAGGATGTCGACGGCAGGTATTTGCGACTCCCACTTCGCAAGCGGGATTGCACGACCCGCAAGATTTTCTGCCAGGGCTACGGCACGTTCGATCGACCTGTTGGCTACCAGCACATCTGAGACACCGCGCGAAATCAGGCTGCGTATGGTGCGTTCACTATTCTCACCAGCACCTACTACCATCACCTTGCAGTCCTGCAGGTCATTAAATATCCGCCCGGCCAGATCGACCGCTACCGATCCAACAGATACCGCCCCACGGTTGATGCCGGTGCTGGTACGGGCTTCCTTTACGACCTGGAAGGTGCGCTGGAATAAACGGTTCAGGTAGCGTCCCGTGTACCCACGCTCAGCCGCGATCTTATAAGCAGACTTCACCTGGCCGGTTATCTCCGTTTCACCGAGAATCATGCTGTCCAAGCCACAGGCCACCCTGAACAAGTGTTCGACACTATGTGGAAAATCATGGCGGTAGAATGCCCCTAACTCGTTCCTGCCCGCTTGTGAATATGCAGCCAAAAAGTCATCAAATTCCTTACTCTCGGCAAGCACCCCCTGCCCGCTGGCATAAAATTCGACCCGGTTGCAGGTAGACAACACCACCAGTTCCTCCACTCCAGTCATCTCACGGAACTTGTCGCAGATCTCATCCAGGTGTCCGGGCGACACTGCAAATTGCTCGCGCAATTCAACCGCAGCAGTCTGGTGGCTGATTCCCAGGCAGACAATATTTGGCGATACTTCCTTACTACTCATTAACGTATGCTCAATTTAATGAAGTGAACGTAATCCAGCAAAATGCACCCATGCTAACAACAAAACCATAAATAGCAGCTACCGCCAAACGCTTCGCTTTCAGAATATTCAGCATCCTGGCCAGCAGGATCAGCAAATATAACGCCCATACCAGGATGGCAACCAGCATCTTTCCTTTATGCGGAAGGTAGCCAAGTGCAAAGCCGGCAACAATCCCTGCCCCGAGCAGCAATGTGCCAATCAGCAACAGGCGGACAATTACTTTGGTTAACTGGATGACCGGCGGTAACTTATAAAAAATTGGCAGGATCCTCCGGGTCTTGAGCATCCTATCCTGTAAAAAATACATGATGCCGGCGACGCATGCCAGGCCGAAAGCCCCATAGGCAATTACCGAGGTCGCCGCATGCATTTCGATCAGTGGATCCTGCGGTGGCAAGTTGTGCCGCGGCGCACTATCACCCGCAAGTAAGCCAAGAATCAACAGCAGCAATGCCAGCGGTCCGGCAAATGCACCCATCAATGATACCCTGAAACTGGTACCAACGATCAGGTAAAACAATAAGATGGCCCAGCTGAGAAATATAAATACTTCAAAAAAATTGGTAAGTGGGCAGCGCCCAAGGTCCTCGCCGCGCAACCATAAAAAACTGCTTTGCATGACAAATGCGCCAAGCAGCATCCAGAAATTAAAACGGTGCGGCAGGTTTTTTCCCGCACCGATAAAATAAATTGTGTAGCCGATAGCGGCCAGCAGCAATAAGGTAGCTGCTGCCAGTAAAACCCTTTCCATCTGATACAGATTGTCGTTGCAGCCGAATTAGTCAACAATCCGTAACATTTTTTATGCAGCCAACTACTACCATCACCGTCTCACACTGCCCCGGCTAATGCTATTCTCCAACAAGTACTTAGAGGGTGATGAACCCTCGCACAAAGTTGTTGTAACGGGAATTGGCATGGTTACCGCACTGGGCACCAATACCACGGAGAATGCCGCGGGGTTCCGAAATGGTCGGATCGGGTTACAGCCGGTGACTCTATTCGATACTTCGGATCAACGGGTGCAGCAAGCGGGTCAGGTCACCCTGCCCGATCATCTCCCTGTCACAGCGCTCCCCGAGCGAACAACCAATCGCCTGGACCGGGCCACCAAATTACTATTGCTGGCTGCAGACGAATGCTTACGTTCAGCTGGCTGGGATGAACCGCGGCTGGACTGTGCAGTAAGTATCGGCACATCCAGCGGTGGCATGAGTTCCGGCGAGCAATTTTTCAGGGGGCTAGAGGGTGAACGATCAAGCCGGATCCAGCGGCAGCAAGTTGCCCAGTACTCGGCCCACCGGCAAATTAGAATATTATTCGATGCTTACCAGATTAATGGGACACCATTGATTTCCAGCAATGCATGCGCTTCGGGCTGCAATGCGATCGGTGAAGCATGGCGTATGATCCGCACAGGCGCGTGCCGACGCGTCCTCGCAGGGGGTTACGACGCCTTAAGCAAACTGGTATTTGCCGGGTTTGATTCCTTGCAGGCGCTCAGCACCAGCACCCCGATGCCATTCGATGTCAACCGCGATGGACTGGCATTAGGTGAGGGCGCTGCGTTGCTCGCCCTCGAAGACAGCGAAGAGGCACAGCAGCGCGGTGCCCCTATCCTGGCTGAGATCACTGGCTATGCCGCAACCACCGACCTGCATCATTTGACTCAACCTGCCCCGGACGGCCATGCGGCACGTTGGTGCATGACCCATGCCTGCCGACACGCTGGAATCGAGCCCGGCGATGTCGATTATGTCAACGCCCATGGCACCGGAACCCCGCTTAATGACTCTGCCGAATTGGCCGCGATAAACGACTGGGCACAGGCCGCAGCGGAGAACATTATCGTGAGTTCTACCAAAGCCAGTGTCGGCCACCTGCTGGGTGCTGCCGGCGCGATTGAGACGGCACTCTGTGTAACAGCGATCGAGGGCGGCTGGTTGCCACCCAATGCCAACCTGCACGACCCGGAGCCAGATGCCAATTTCCAACTGCCAACCCAACCACAAGACGCTGACCTTACCCATTGCCTGAGCAATTCATTCGGATTTGGCGGCAGCAACGCCTCGGTTGTTATAAGTAAACCATGAGTCGCTTTGTAAAAGTTAGCAACTGGGGTGCTGTCGGGCCATTTGGCTGGTCTGCCGATAAACTCGGCGACCCGGTTGGTTCCTATCCGCTAACAGAGCTTCCCGAAGTCCCGGAGCAGATTAAGAGTACCCTGCGAGCCAGCAGGTTGCGACGGTCGTCACCCATCTCACGCTACCTTATGGCTGCCAGCAATGAAGCCTTGCAGTCATTCCCTGTCACCGAACGTTCGCTGGATGTTCTGGTCACCATGTACAATGGCAATGTTTCTCACACTGTCAGCTTTTTTGAGGGGGTGATCGATAACCCGCTACAGGCCAGCCCAATCCTATTTCCCGAGACGGTATTCAATGCTCCAGCCAGCCATTTGGCCGCGACACTTCAGGTCACCGGTGACCACCTGACCCTGCTTGGAGACAGCAGTATCTTTCTGGTAGCGTTAGCCCGTGGTATCGCGCGCCTGCTCGCTGGCACGACCGATGCCGTGCTGGTGGCCTGCGCCGAAGAAGCTCACCCGGTAGTAGCGGCAGCGGCTCACACATTTGATCCCGATACCCAAATCACTTCAGGTGCCGGTGCCGTTTTACTGGAACTTAACGACGATGAAAAACCGGGAGACATTGAAGTGGTTGCGGTGAGCGACTTTCAGCATTACCGGGGCAGCACCTACCAATCAGTCGCTACAGCAATTAGCCAGGTAAGAAATGAACTGGAATCTGTTGCTGGCGATAGCCGCCTGTTGAGTTGTGACACTACCGGCTTGAACAAAATCAAGGTGGCAGAGCAACATGCCTGGGAAGGTTGGCCGGGTCGTTCAGTGGGCATCGCACAACAATTTGGCTGGTCGCCAGGGGCCGCTGCAGGATGGCAGTTCGTAGCTGCTTGCCAATGGCTCAAGCAATGTGGTGAACCATGTACGGCTGCTGTGAGTGCCACCGGAGATTCCCTCGGCGCAATCGGCTCGCTGCTTAGGGTAAAATAATTCCTGTATTATATCTTGCCAATGGCCTATAGCAGTAGCTATAGCACTAACCTTCAAAAGCAGACTGGCACAGTAGCGTATGGAAAAACTCAAGCAGGAGATTAAAGAGCTGATAGTGGAAAACTTGATGCTTGATCGTGAGCCCGCAGAAATTGGTGATGAAGAAGCACTATTCGGGGAAGGGCTGGCGCTCGATTCGGTCGATGCCCTGCAACTGGCGGTCGCCCTGGAAAAAAAATACGGACTCAAGCTCGCCGATAACAATGCTGCCAAAGAAACGCTGGCATCGGTGGCCTCAATAGCCAGCGCGGTTGAAAAGTCCGGTCCTTCGCCAACCTGATCGCCAGATTGCATGGCGCTGCGATCTAAAATTACTAAATATCTTCGCCGCTTCAGCGTTGAATCTGGTGATATTCCGACCCGTGCCAAGCTATGGGCTCTGACCGGCACGCCCGACTTCCTGATTCCGATCATTGTCTTTGCGTGGACCTTATTTATTTATGTCTTTGCAACGACTCCGCGCCAAGCTGCCGCATCCAACATGCAAGTGTTGTTCCCGTCCGATAACCAGCTGCTCATCCAGTGCCGGGTCTTCCTGCTATTCTGGAATTTTGCCCTGACCGAGGTCGACTCGGCAATGGCGATTGCCGGGTCCGCACAGCTTAATTGGGAGTTGGTCGGGCTAAAAAATTTCCAACAGCTTGCCGGGTCAGAAGATCCGGCCATTATCCTGACGGCCCATATGAGCAATTATGATGTCGCCTCGCACTTGTTTGCGTGGCAACTCAACCGCACGCTACACACGGTGCGTGCGCCAGAACAAACACCACAGATGCAGGATCTCGTTCGTTCGCACCTGGAACAATTGGCCGCTCAAGGGGCCAGCCGGGTTCACTTCAACGAGCCGGGATCGATGCTGGCCGTCAACTTGCTCAAAGCTCTGAACGATGGTGAGGTGGTGGCAATTCAAGGCGATCGTGCTGACCGCTCGGAGGCCACGCTGGAAAGCTCGCTATGCGGTCGCGACTGCACGATCCCAAAGGGGCCGTTCGCTCTGGCAATGGCTGCACGCTGTGCGATCTACCCGATATTCATCGTCCGCAGTGGTTATCGGCGCTACCGTGCAGTTTGTGCTTTACCGATTATAGACGCAGCAGAATCAACACAACGCAAGTCGCCGGAACTGCAAATGCAGTTGGTAACCCAGTGGATGGCAGAGTTAGAAAAACAAATTCATGAGCATTGGCAACAATGGTACGTGTTTCAGGAAGTATGGCCGAGCACAAGCAAGTAACTGAAAAATCCCTCGCGGGATTCTGGCGCTCGGTACTGCCGTTACAGGCAGAGTGGCCGCTCTTCGCAATAGCTGGAAGCCGCCGTGAGGTTAGCACCGGCAAGGTTACCAAAATAACCGATGATTGCCAGACCTTGGCCGGTCACCCGGGCAAGGGAAACCATTTTCTCGAGGTAGCTCTTTTGATGGCATTCCACTGGCTACTACCCTCCTGGTGGCTGGCCGAATTCCTAAGTAGCCTGATCCCGCTCAATGACCTGCTGATCATAGTGCCTATGCTACTCGCCTGCCTGCTACTCTGGCCATGGATATTGCAACTTCTCCTGCTGGTATCAGTATTTTTGCCGTTCCTGGCACTCGAACAATTAAGTGGGCGCAGTTTGCTGAAAAGTTGGATAACTGCCTGCCTATGCAACACGCTGCTATCACTGGTGGCGCTGGGATTTCTTGCCAAGGGTGGAATTAGTGGCTTTCTGGCAGCGCTGTGGTTGCTATACTTGGTGGTCAATGCAATCCTCTACCTACCGGCAAAACTCCGCACTGCTGCCTCTACGAGCTAGAGCCTATCAGGTCGTTTCGCTTGCTGCACCAGCGCTCGCGCTGTTGGCAGTACGCTGGCAGTCATTACGCCCGTGGGCTGCAGCAGCGGTCAGCATCCATGCCGCATCGCTGTATGGCACGCTGCGACCATGTAGCGCCCTGCATGGACCCATCATTCGCAAGTTACCCACCTCACAGCCCAATGTCTGGTTAACGATCGACGATGGCCCTGACCCGGAGCAAACTCCCCACCTGCTGGATATGCTCGCGATGCGCAAGCTGAAAGCCACGTTCTTCCTGATCGGTCACCTCGCCGAGTCCCACCCAAAATTAGTCGAGCGAATTGCCGGTGACGGCCACCAGATCGGCAACCATACCTTCACCCATCCGCAGGCTTCATTTTGGTGCGAGGGTTGCGATATGATCGCTCGTGAAATCGATCGCACCAATGATGCCATCGAGTCGATTACGGGAGCTCGACCGAGTTATTTCCGCGCACCGGTTGGCCATACCCCGATTTTCCTGCACCAAGTATTGCAGCAACGTGACCTCACTCTGGTTGGCTGGAGTGCCAGCGGCCTGGACGGGGTGGATAGTAACCTCGAACGGATCATGCACCGATATTATTCCTCGATCAGACCCGGCAGCATCATCGTCATGCACGATGGGCGTCGCGATCGCAACGGCTATTGCACCAGCATTCCACTGCTGTCATTGCTGCTGGAATTTCTCACTCGCAATAAATTGCATTGCGTCCTGCCAGTCGGCCCTAACCAGGGTTAATCATCGGCTGATGATTGCCCGCAGGCATTCACTTGCGGGTGATGCTGATAAAATAGTTGTTGAATTGCAGGCTGCCGCGCAAGGGTGTTGCCGAGGTGGTAAACTGTTCGCGTGGGAAGTGAGCGCTAATCTCATCAATGGTCGGATAGGATGTCGGGTGGGCATTCATCCAGCCGCTCAGCCGGGCAAGGATATCGCCTGCAACTGAAAACGCAAAACGTGCGCCATTGCTGGCAATCGTTGAACGGATGATTATTTTGCTGCCTTCGCTATCGGCCATCTGAGCCGCTTGCAGCAACAACCGGTCGCGTTCGTCCCGCTCAAGAAATTGCAACACATCAAGCAGCAGCACATGCCCGCGGAAATCGTCCAGCTGCCGCATATCCAAATTCTTGAACTCCACATTGTCGATCCAGCCTGCGATATCGCGCTTGGCGGCCAGCACCTTTTTTTCGTCAATATCAATTCCCAGTATATGCCCGTTGAACCCGCTGAGCCTGAGATAAGCAGCGGCTATCCCCAGGCCACAACCAATATCCAGTGCAGGCCGCGCAGCTCCATCGCCCAATTCTGTGGCAACCATCTGGTAAAGCGGGTCCAGTTTCAATTTCCACCAGGCATAGTGGCGATGCCACGGGTTGGGGTAGCGCGCGCTAATCTGCCTCGCAAATCGCATCGAGTTATTCACTCGCCGATCTCCTTGCCATAGTACTCTTCGATCCTTTGCACCGCCTGCTTTACGTCATCATCCCTGGTGACATGAAACTGCCTGCCATGTTCAAGTTTGTAGACGACCGGCAGTTCCGGCATCCGCCAGATCGGCCAGCCTTTGCCAAGGTACGGACTATCCGTTTTTATCAAGACGGTATTAATTGCCGCCTGCGATTTTTTGGCAATCAGTGAAAACCCACCCTTGAATGCGTTGACCGGTGGTGTACGGGTACGCGTGCCTTCGGGGAAAACCAGCAACGGGCACCCTTCCTCCAAACGTTTAGCGGCCTGCTTGATCAGTGCAGTCGAATTATTATTGCTGATAAACCCTGCGGCGCGGGCCCCCAGCGACCACGGCGAAAACCCACCGATACTCGACTTCATGACAATGATAAATTCCGGTTGTACTGAGAGCAGCATCACGGCATCAACCAGGCTGGGATGGTTGGCTATCGTGATGCCGGTTTCGAATTCATCACGTTTATGCAACGCAGAGGCATCAACCACTATTACCCCAAGCGCACTGGTCATCCTGAAAAATTGTCGCGCCGACCAGCCGATCGTGCGCCTGGCAAATCGACCATCATCACAAAGCAGCAGCGACAGGATAAATACCGTGTGGACCAGCGAAAAGGAAACTACAAATAGGCCCAGCGCCAACGTGAAAGCCAGCCACGGCGGCAGACCGGCGGAACCCACCGAACTCCCGGCGTGATTCTTTTTTGTACCGGTTACGTTTTTGCTGTCTTGCACTGGATTATCGTAGTATTCAATTTCCTATGAGCAATACACGAATTGTAATCAAGCTGGCAGCCATTTGCCTAACATTTTCCACGCTTGTCCCGATGAGCAAAGCCGGGCCAGCGGAAATTATCGAGGTGGAGGCCGCAGAACCGCGTCTCGACCTCTCACAAAGCTGGATGCTCGAATTTCAGTCCGGTGCCTTATGGCGGGTCACCAGCGAAACCGACCTGGACTACCTGCTACTGCCCCAGTTGATCACCCTCGAAGCACCACCCCACTCCAACTTCGAGATATTTGGTCAGCCGGCCACGCTTGGTCCGTTTTTCCGCTTGGCAGGTGAAATTGTCGCCCGCGGCCCGGAGTCGTATTACCTCGCGCTGACGATCGGTCCGGTTATCGAGATTTGGTCCGAAAGCAGGACCGTTGCTTTTTATTTTCGGCCCGGTGGTGGGGCCGGCTTAGTTGACAGCACCGGCGTCCCCGGTGGCCAGGGTCAGGACTTTACGCTAAACTGGGTACTTGAAGCCGGCGTGCGCTTCGCGGTCAGTGACAACCTTATGATTTCTGCCGGTATCTACTACCAGCATATGTCGAACCTCGGCATGAGCGACCCCAACCCCGGTCTAGATACCCTGGGACCGCTACTGGGCATCAGTTATTCATTCTAAGATGCCTGAGGGCGACCCGCTTAGCAGCCTGCCACATGGTGACGGCTTCCGGTTCCTGGATCAACTCACGATCACCCGTCCAGGTGTTTCAGCGACTACTGTTTACACCGTACCTCAGCCGCAACAACTGCCTATGTTGCTGGCGCATTTTCCCGGCAATCCGATCCTGCCCGGGGTGATTTATGCCGAGGCCATTGCCCAGGCCGCCGGCGCCGTTGCGCACTCGGCACCCAACCCTCCCACCGGCAGGCTGTTACTGACCGCTGTGCAACAGCTAAAGATTAAAGGTATGGCGCAACCCGGAGACGTCCTCACGATTGAGGTGGAAATCACCGGCCGCCTCGGCAACCTGATCCAGGCAAGCGGAACAATTACCAGCCAGAAAAAACAACTCGCCACCGCCAAAGTCACCCTGACTGCGAATTCGTAATCGTAATCCTGCTCGTAATCATAATCGTCTAATTCCCTCGCAGCTCCCCACGAACGCTCGATTCATAAATCTCCTGCATGTGGTAGGGTAATTTCGCTACGAAGTTTGTAATTGATCCGGGCTAGCGTATTAGAGCTACCCCAAACGGTACGTCGGCACTCTGTGCAAGGGTAGGGACCGCTCTCCGCAGCGGTCCTGTAGCCACGGCGCTCTGCCGCCGTGAAGTAAGTAGATCCATCAGGACGTCGACAAACATGTCAGGGGCAGATAGTTTCCTACGACGAGTAACAACTCAATCACCTCTTGCTGAAGCCTCCATAACCTGTGGCCAGGCTGCCAGGATATCGGTGCTTACACCTGGGGAATAGGTTATCGGAATCTGGTGCTGCTGTGCCTGCGATTCCCAGAATTGCCCTGCTGGTGAGAAATCCAGCTCCGGCAGGTACATGTGTCGCACCTGCCGCCAGTCCAACTGTCCGGAAGTACCTCGGGGGTGAATCAGGATCAATCCACCATCAAGCTGACCTTCGTTCTCAACCCGCTTGCCGAAGACCAGAGTCAATTCAGCAGCTGGCCAATTCCCAACCGCGATTCTATCAAATCCATAATCGGCCAATAATGAGAGTGAAGTGAGAGGGGTCATGAGAGGGGGGTCATGAGTGAGAGGGGTCAGTCCTCGCATTCACGCATAGTGGTTACCAAGGGGTCATGAGAGTGAGAGGGGTCAGTCCTCGCATTCACGCATAGTGGTTACCAAGGGGTCATGAGAGTGAGAGGGGTCAGTCCCGCGCATGAGTGAGAGTGAGAGGGGTCAGTCCTCGCATTCACGCATAGTGGTTACTTTTCGCATAACTTT
>CAYUDZ010000047.1:0-18157 GCA_964443575.1 uncultured Chthoniobacteraceae bacterium
CAAGCACCCCACGCTGCGTCTCGCTACGAAGTTTGTGATTTATCCGGGCTAGCGCACACGAACGACGCTGGGCTTGGATACAACCCCGGTCTTACTTACTGCTGTCACTGCCACTTCTTCCGCCGGGTCGACAGAGAAATTGCGCATCCTGCCATCCAGGATCTTCGCCGACCAGGAGCGTCCGCTGCGCGTTTGCAGGACCAGGAAGCGGGTCGACGTATCGACTTCAGCGATCCTGCCAACCAGTTTGCCGCCGGAGATACTGGCATTCAATTCCGGGCGTTGCGGACTGCCTGATCCAAGCCATGGCGAAGCCGGCACCAGCGCCGGACCCTTATAGACTTGGTCTGCTAACAGCGAGCGCACCCCACCTTTGTTATTTTTAAACGCCTCATTGCTCCACAGTAGGTGGCCATTACTCGGTCCTTTCAGCTGGCGCAGCAAGCTAACCTGCCTGGCAATTTCACTGGCCTTACGATCTTTACCAACCCGCTCGACTGCCAGGCCGGGCCAGAAATGACGGCCCTTGCGATTCTGTGCCGCCCACCATGGCACCAACTTGGCCAGGCTTTGACCACTCGAACCAATCGTCCAATACAGCTGGGGCGAGAAATAATCGAGCCACCCCGAATTGAACCATTTGCGCGAATCACCGTAAAGCTGACCATAGGCATCCAACCCCGCGGTAGTTCCTGAAGGCACCCCGGGGCGCCAGATCCCAAATGGGCTAACACCGAACTTGACCCACGGCTTGGTTGATTTGATCCCCGAGTAGAGATCTTTGACGAACGTATCGATATTCGACCGTCGCCAGTCATCACGATTTCCCCGTCCATATCGCTGGAATGTTTTGCTGTCGGGAAAGCCGGACGCCCCCGGCTTCGGATACGGATAAAAATAATCATCAATGTGGATACCATCGATATCGTAACGGCGGACGACATCGAGGATCACCTTGCGCGAGTATTCGCGGACCTCCGGTAGCCCTGGATCCAACCACAGATAACTGGCATAGCGGCGCACCCATTGCGGACGCTTACGGGTGATGTGGTCCGATGAAACAGCATTCTTATAATTGCTTTGGGCCCGAAAAGGATTAAACCAGGCATGCAACTCCAGCCCGCGCCGGTGCGCCTCATCAACCGCAAACTTGAGGGGGTCGTATCCCGGAGATCGCCCCATGCTGCCGGTCAGGTAAGGTGACCACGGCTCGTAAGGACTATCGTACAGCGCATCACAGGCCGGTCGCACCTGCAGGATCACTGCATTCACTCCACTGGCCACCGCGGTATCAAGTATCCTTGTCAGTTCCGAACGCTGCGCCCCCGCTGACAGTCCGGCCCGTGATGGCCAGTCAATGTTGTACACGCTGGCCACCCAGACCCCACGAAACTCACGTGGTAGTTCCGGTGGTGCCGCCAGCCCTTGCTGCAAACAACCGGCGGCTGCTAGGAGTACGGCCACCAGTAATTCCGGCTTTGCAAGTAATCTCATGGTGGATACTTAACTCAACTATTGATTTTTGTCGACAGGACAACCGATGCTTGCAATTTCGCCGGTAATGGTGAGGATGCGCAGACAACAGAAACCCGAAAATAAATCAATGAATACAGAGACCCTACAACAAGCAGCAACCCAGGCGCGCGGACTGGCCATCGATGCCGTCCACCAGGCAGGCATCGGCCACCTTGGCCTGCCCTTGGGCTGTGCCGAAATCGGCGCCGTACTTTTCGGCGATACACTCCACTATAACCCAACCGACCCGCAGTGGCTTAATCGCGACCGTTTCGTTCTCTCAGCAGGCCACGGCAGCATGTTCCTCTATGCCTGGCTGCACCTGGCCGGCTATAACCTGCCGCTGGAAGAAATCATCAATTTCAGGCAGCTGCATAGCATTACCCCGGGGCATCCTGAATTCGGGGAGACCGACGGTGTCGAATGCACGACCGGACCGCTCGGCCAAGGTGTTGGCAATGCCGTCGGGATGGCAGTTGCAGCCAAGCATTGCGCGGCTCTATTTAATACTGCCGAGCATCAGATCATCGACCATAAGATTATTTGCCTCGCAGGAGATGGCTGCTTGCAGGAAGGGGTTGCCCAGGAGGCCATCTCGTTTGCCGGCCACAACGGACTGGATAACCTGGTCATGATTTACGATTCCAACGACGTGACACTGGATGCGATGGCGGATGTTACCCAAAGCGAACACGTCCCCGCCAAGTTTGCCGCACTGGAATGGAATGTGATGGAAGTCGATGGCCATGATATGACCGCCTTCAAGGAAACTTATGATCAAGCTAAAGCAAGTTCTAATGGCAAACCGACCATCATCATCGCCAAAACCGAAATTGGCCGGGGCATCCCGGAGGTCGCCGGAACCAGCAAAGCCCACGGTGAAGGGGGCGCTAAATTTGCCGATGATGCCCGCAAGGGGCTGGGCCTGCCTGAAGAGAAATTCTTCGTGTCGGATGAGGTCAAAGCCTATTTCGCCGGGCATGCCAAGCAACTCGAGAGCAAGTACAACGATTGGCAAAAGTTGTTCCAGCAATGGCAGCAGGATAACCCAGAGAAGGCTAAGCTGCTCGAGCAGGGCCTGAATAAGGAATGGGGCACAGCAGATGAACTGCTCGCCGTGATCCCGGAAGAGGGACCGGGCAAGGCGGAAGCTACCCGCGGTTCGGGCGGCACGATCCTGAATGCCTTGGCAGACCACCAGACGCTAATTGTTTCCGGCAGCGCCGATCTCCACGGCTCAACCAAAAATTATATAAAATCCAGCGGTGACTATAACCGCGACGAACCGCAAAACCGGAATTTTCGGTTTGGCATCCGCGAGCATGCGATGGGCGCCATCGTCAACGGTATCGGCTACTATGGCATCCTTAATGCTTCCGGCGCCACCTTCCTTGCCTTCTCGGATTACATGCGCGGAGCACTCCGCCTCGCCGCGCTGGCGGCGCTACGCAACTTCGAAATCTTTACCCACGATTCGGTCGGGGTTGGCGAAGACGGTCCTACCCACCAGCCAGTTGAACAAACTAGCGCCCTGCG
The DNA here is from genome assembly GCA_964443575.1 of uncultured Chthoniobacteraceae bacterium. Classification (GTDB taxonomy): domain Bacteria; phylum Verrucomicrobiota; class Verrucomicrobiia; order Chthoniobacterales; family CAKUMP01; genus CAYUDZ01. Next base: position 3,052 of record CAYUDZ010000047.1, read on the forward strand.
CCTGATCCCCAATCTCGATGTAATCAGGCCGGCTGATTATCAGGAGACAGCCGGCGCATTCGTCCATGCCATCACCCGCAATGAAGGACCGACTGCCCTGATCCTGACCCGCCAGGGATTACCGCAGCTCGATTCCATCCCAGTCGCCACACGCAGGGCAGGTGCCACCAAGGGCGGCTACGTCGCTCATGCGGAAACTGGCGAACTCAAGCTGATCATTATTTCGAGTGGCAGCGAGCTACAACATGCGATGGCTGCCGCCGAAGAACTCGGCGCTGGCGTCCGTGTGGTTTCGTTACCCTGCATGGCAGCATTCGATCGCCAGCCTGAAAAGTACCGGGAAGAAGTCCTGCCCGCAGCATGCCGTAAGCGCCTTGCCATCGAAGCCGGTGCTAGCGGGCTTTGGTATAAATACACCGGCCTCGACGGCTCTGTGCTGGCCATCGATCGCTTCGGCTTGAGTGCCCCGGGAGCAACAGTCATGCAGGAACTCGGCATGAGCAGCGATGCCGTGGTCGCCGAAGCCAAACGGCTGCTGCAAGAATAAGTTGAAGAATCAGATTGTCAGAGAGCAGTTTTTGACTTACAGGACAGAGAAGCCTAATTTTTAAATTATGAAATCAATTATCCTAATCACAGTAATATTAACAGGTTCATTGTTGCTTTCCAGCTGCGGAACGAATAGCGCTAACCAGCAGCAGGAACGCCAAAACCGCTACGGTTGGCAGGGCACCCAAAACCCGGACGGAACCCAATTCCAGGAGCCTCCGACTGAAGAAATGACCGACGACGGCACTGGGACGGAGAACGCAGCCGATCAGGGCACTGATGCCACTAATGCAACTAACACTGTTGCTACTGATGGCACCCAGACAGCTGAACCGGAAACCAAGAATTACCCATATGCGACACCAGTTCCCGGAAAAGCAGGGTTTGTAACAAGCCCGCATGCACCTTATTCCGGATATGTCGATGTTCGCGGTTTTCCTCCGGGTACCGAAGTGAAAGACCCTTACACCGGCAAAATATTCCTGGTGCCATAACTGTTTAACCACCGACCCGGTACACACTTGGCAGCTATTCCAGACAGGGTAACCCTCTGTCGCAGGTGACGTATCTCTACCGATCGTGGCTATCCGTAATTTTTAAATGCAGTTGCAGCACCTAGCTATTCTGGGGCCCGGCTTGTTGGGCGGCTCCTTACTGATGGCAGCGCGCCGGCACAACCTGGCCGGGCGCTACACCGTTTGGGCCAGGAGGCAGGATGCTGTCAGTCAAGTCGAGTCGCTACATTTGGCAGATTTAGCTTCAACTGATCTGGCTGCTGTAGTTGACGGTGCCGAACTGGTGGTCATTTGCACCCCGGTTGAGACAATCCCTGAGCTGGCAAGCAAGGCGCTACCGCTGCTTTCTGGAAACGTGGTAGTGACCGATGTCGGCAGCACGAAAAGTAAGATTTGCCACGAGTTGGACTCGATATTTTCCGCTGCCGATGCCTGTTTTGTAGGCAGCCACCCGATGGCCGGCTCTGAGGAGTCCGGCTTGCAGGCAGCCAGCCCCGATCTGTACTCAGGAGCCGTTGCCCTCATTACCCCGACTGCTAATACCAATGAATCCGCACTGAAACTGGTGCGCCAGCTCTGGCTTACCTTAGGCTCCAAAGTACTGGAATTCTCGCCGCAAGAGCACGATACGATCGTTGCGGCAATCAGTCATCTGCCGCACCTTTGCGCCGCATTGCTCATGCATGTCGCTGCCAACTCCCATCAGCAGGCAGTGCAGTGCCTGGGAAATGGTTTCCTCGATACTACCAGGGTGGCCTCCGGTTCCCCAGGGTTGTGGCGCCAAATTATCGCCAATAATAAAGAACCCATTTTACACTCGCTCACCCAACTCGATACTCACCTCGCTACCCTATGCGAATTAATAGAATCTGAAAACTGGCAGGCAGTTGAAGATTTTCTTGGCAAAGCAAAGGCCACACGTGACAACTTTGTGGCATAACTAAACGATCTACATGGGCTCGATAAAAGTAAAGAAAGCGCCGCCGCTGCAAGCGGAAGTATTTGTCCCGGGAGATAAGAGTATGTCCCATCGGGCGGTAATGTTTGCCGCGATGTCAAATGGACCATGTGTCATCACCCGCTTCCTGCCCAGCGAAGACTGCATGGCAACAGTCAATGCCATGCGGGCACTCGGGGTGGAGATCGAACAACCGGAAAAAACCACATTGATCGTGCACGGCTGCAAGGGCGAATTCAAGCAACCGGCAGAGCCAATCGACTGCGGTAATTCCGGGACCACGATGCGCTTGCTGGCAGGACTGCTGGCAGCGCAACCATTTGATACGACGTTAGTCGGCGATGAGTCGCTCTCGCAGCGCCCGATGAAAAGAATCATCGAACCACTGGGCCAAATGGGCGTCAAAATCGATAGCGAGTCAGGCACTGCACCACTAACCATCCATGGCGGTGAACTTCGCCCGATTACCTATAAGTCTCCGATCGCCAGTGCCCAGGTCAAAAGTGCCGTACTACTGGCTGGTTTATTTACCAAGGGCAAGACTACCGTGATCGAACCCGCCAAGAGCCGCGACCATACCGAACGCATGCTGAATTACTTCCTGGTAGCGCTGGCGGTCGAACGCAGCCTGAACGACGAGGATCAGACACACACCGTTTCGCTGCATGGGCATCAGCAGCTTGAGTCGCGCGATTTTGAAGTTCCCGGCGACATTTCAAGCGCCGCATTCTGGATGGTTGCAGCTGCCGCCAACCCCAAAGCCCGAGTGCAAGTACGCGATGTCGGACTCAATGATACCCGTACCGGCATCCTCAGCATCCTGGTAAGAATGGGAGCCCGGGTGCGTGAGGTCATTGAGGAAGTCGGCCAGATCGAACGCATCGGCACAATCGAAATCCATGGCGACCAGCTTAAAGGCACGACCATCAGCGGCGGGGAAATACCCAAAGTCATCGATGAAATCCCAATCCTGGCAGTTGCAGGCGCGCTGGCTGAGGGGGAAACCACGATCCGTGATGCCGCAGAGCTGCGCGTCAAAGAGACCGACCGGATCGCCGCAGTCGCCAAAAACCTGCGAGCCATGGGTGTCACCGTCGATGAGTTTAAAGATGGCATGACCATCCACGGCGGTAGCAAATTGAAAGGCGCCACCATTTCAAGCTTTGGCGATCACCGGATCGCGATGTCATTTGCCATCGCCGGATTATTTGCCGATGGGGAAACTGTCATAGAAGACACCGCATGTATCGGCACTTCCTACCCCGGATTCGAAGAGGCGCTCAAGCTCGTGATCAAACCAATCGATTCGGAAACTACACCGGTCGTCTCAACATTCGATACCAAGCGCAAAAAGAAAAAATCCTAGCACCATGGCGGACAACCACTATGCGATTGCTATCGATGGACCGGCCGCTTCAGGGAAAAGCACCCTCGCCGAACTTTTGGCCGAGCAGTTGCAGATAGGATTCCTGAGCACCGGGGAAACCTACCGCGCCGCAACCTGGCTGGCATTGGAGAAGAATTTACTGCTCGATGATGGCCACGCAATTGTTGCTGCGATGCAGCAGGAACCTCTGGAACTACCGTGGCATGGTACTCGCACGCAAGTGACAGCCGCCGGTCGTCCCCTCGCTGATGAGTTGCGCAGCGATGCAGTCAATGCGGCAGTGTCCAAGGTCGCAGCACTGCCGGAGGTTCGCCGCTACCTGGTTGAATTACAGCGCAACGCCGCTGCTCAGCGCAGTGTTGTCATAGAGGGACGGGATATCGGCACGGTGGTGCTGGCAGACACCCCATACAAATTTTTTATTGATGCGTCATCGGAAATACGCCAACAACGCCGGACCGCCCAAGGCCAGGGCGATCGGGTGACCGATCGCGATCGCGCCGACAGTTCGCGCAAGGAATCCCCGCTAACTAAAGCTGCAGACGCCATCACCATCGATACTACTCACCTGACTATTGCCGAGGCACTTAACCAAATACTTGATCGACTCTCGGTAGCAGGTATTACCATCGACTGACAATGAACCCGTGGTATCGAGCTGGTTACACGATGTTTAAGCTGATGGGAAAATTTTGTTTTTCCTGGAAGTGCGTGCATGGTGAGCGGATTTCTGAAGATGGTGGCGCGATCCTCGCCATGAACCACCAGAGCTATCTTGACCCGCCACTGGCCGGAATCTGCTGCCGCAAGGAAGTCTTCTTTTTAGCCCGTAATACCCTGCTGGACTGGCCGATCATGGGTTGGGTTTTCCCCCGCTGGAATGTTATCCCGGTTGATCAAAGCGGCGGCGATATGAAAGCACTTAAAATCATTATCCGGCTACTCAAGGAAGGTAAACGCACGATCGTCTTCCCGGAGGGCTCCCGCACATTCGATGGCAATTTACAACCCGCCCAGCCGGGACTTGGATTAATCGTGGCCAAGACACTGGTTCCAGTCATCCCGATGCGGATCTTTGGCGCTTATGACGCATTCCCCCGGGGTGCCAAATGGCCTAAATTCAGGCCAATAACCATCGTTGTCGGCGAGCCGATGCACTTTACAGCAGACGACGTGAAGGCGGGCGGCAAGCAAGTGTACCAGCAGATCAGTGAGCAAGTGTTAAAAACCATTAGCGAGTTATCATTACCGCCCGAACTCGCTGCCAGCAGGCATCAACCAAATTCCGCAACAACCAAAAATTCTTTTTAATTTAACTCTGAAGCAACTTCCTACTACCCTGCCGCAATGAGTGAAATTTCCAAAGCATACGATCCGAGTAGCGTCGAGCCTGATTGGTACCAACGCTGGCTGCAGGCCGATTGCTTCAAGGCTGACCCCGAGAGCACCAAGCCAGCGTACTCGATAGTCATTCCTCCACCCAATGTCACCGGAATGCTGACCATGGGCCATGTGCTGAATAATAGCCTGCAGGATATCCTGGCCCGCCGCGCCCGGATGACCGGCCATGAAGTGCTGTGGCTGCCGGGCACTGACCACGCCGGCATCGCCACCCAGACAGTAGTCGAGAAGCGCCTGCGCAAAGAAGAAAAGAAAACCCGACATGATCTCGGGCGTGAAGGCTTCCTTGAGCGGGTTTGGGAATGGAAAGAAAAGCACGGCGGCATCATCATTAAGCAACTTAAGCGCCTTGGCTGCTGTTGTGACTGGAGCCGTGAGCGTTTTACCATGGATGAAGGGTACTCCAGGGCTGTGCTGGAGACATTTGTCGATCTTTACAACAAAGGTTTTATCTACCGCGGCAAAAGGATGGTCAACTGGTGCCCGGTTTCGCTGACTGCCCTATCCGACGAGGAGGTCATCCCGAAAAAGCAAAAAAATTACCTCTACTACTTCAATGTCGAGGTGGTCGAAGAACCGGGACGCCTGCTCAAGATTGCCACTACGCGGCCGGAAACAATCATGGGTGACAGCGGCATTGCAGTAAACCCCAAGGATCAGCGCTATAGCGATTTGATCGGCAAACATGTGCGCCGCCCACTGCCCGTCGAAAATCAAGCCGAACTGCCAATTGTCGGTGATGAGTACATCGATATGGAATTTGGTACCGGGGTGCTCAAGGTCACGCCGGCCCATGATAAGGCAGACTACGAGATCGGCCAGCGGCACGGGCTGGAAATTATCGATATCATGAACCCTGATGGGACGCTCAATGAGCTGGCTGGGGAGAATTTTGTCGGACTCGATCGTTTCGAGGCACGCACCGAAGCCATCGAGCGCTTGCGCGAACTCGGCTCACTGGTCGCCGAGGAGGCGCACGAGAATAACGTCGGCTACTCCGAGCGGGCTGATGTCCCGATCGAGCCACGGCTTTCCGAGCAGTGGTTTCTGCGTTACCCCCAGACCAAAGAGGCACGTGATGCGGTGCGTCAGCAATTGATCAGGTTTTTTCCGGAGCGCTGGGAAAAAGTCTACGACCACTGGCTGGAAAATATCCAGGACTGGTGTATTTCGCGCCAGCTCTGGTGGGGGCATCGCATACCGGTGTGGCATCTCAATGACGAAATGAAATGCCAAATTGATTCGCCGGGCGATGGCTGGCAGCAGGACCCCGACGTGCTCGATACGTGGTTTTCCTCGTGGTTGTGGCCGTTCGCTACCATGGATGATAAAACATTGGCGAAGTTTTACCCTACCAGCGCACTGGTCACTGGGCCGGATATTATCTTTTTCTGGGTCGCCCGGATGATCATGGCCGGCCTCGAGTACCGCAATGAAGTCCCGTTTAAAGACGTTTACTTCACCGGTATCATCCGTGATTCCAAAGGCCGCAAAATGAGCAAGAGCCTCGGCAACTCGCCCGATCCACTGGAACTGATCGACAAATATGGCGCCGATGGCCTGCGCTTCGGTCTGCTGCGGATCGCCCCGCAAGGCCAGGATATTCGCTTTGACGAAAAACAGGCCGAGGAAGGACGCAACTTCGGCAATAAACTGTGGAATGCGGCGCGCTTCCGTGAGATGCAAGGAGTTGCCTGCCAGCCGCGACCCAGCCTGCACGGTGTGAAACTACCACCTGTTGCCATCGATATCCTCGCCAAGCTTGATGCCCTGGTTACTAATCTGGATGCAGCGTACGGGCGCTATCGCTTCAACGAAATAGCGCAACTGTGCTATGAGTTTTTCTGGAGCGAGTATTGTGACTGGTTTGTCGAAGCAGCCAAAGGCGAGTTACAGGGTGATAATGCCGCGGCACGCGAGGCAGTACTGACGACCATGGATGTGGTCCTGCATACCTTCCTGCGCCTATTGCATCCTTTCATGCCGCACATCACCGAAGAGTTGTGGAGCAGGCTTGGATTCCAGCAGGATTCGTCGGAAAACCCGGAGAATTTTGTCATGCTCACCCACTGGCCGCAGGCGGGAATACTCGATCACCTCGACCCAAAGGAAGTAACTGAAGCACAACTCTCCACTGCAAGACTCTACGAAAGCGTCCACAAACTACGCAACCTACGCTCGGAATATAATATTCCAACCAACCGCAAGGTCAGCTTGGTCCTGGTACCGGGTGCAGACAGCCCACAACTCTCGGCAACCGACCAAACGGCATTCCGCATCCTGGCCAATGCGGACCAGCTGACTGTCGACCCCGGGTTTACCAAACAGCCCGGGACGCCAACAGCCCTCGGCCCGCTGGGAGAAGTAGTCATGCCGCTGCAAGGGCTGGTCGATGTCGCCGCCGAACGCCAACGCCTCGAAACGGAAATTGCCAAAGTCATCAAGGAATTGGAAAAAAATGAGGCAAAATTAGCCAACCAGAGTTTTGTTGCCAATGCCCCACAAGAGGTTGTGGCTGAACACCGGCAACGCTCGGTTGAGTTCCGCAAACGCCACGCACAGCTGCAATCGATGCTGGAGAGCCTGCCGGTATCCGCATGACAAAAAACGGCTTAATTTTAGACAATTAAACAATTAAGCTGATGACGGCGAACTATCCGGTATTAGCGCTTGACGCTAATGGCTGGATAGCCAACATGATCGAACATTAACCGGCAGGAAGTTATTAATTACGAAAAAATTGAACTATGAACTTACACGACATTGGTATTGCAAGCTGGTTGCTGGGCTATGCCTTGGTCATGGCTATTCTTGCTGCCTACGGATTACACCGTTACGTCATCATTTGGCTGTACTTCAGGCATAAACATCAACGCCCTGAGCCCAAGCAGCGTTTCGACGATCTGCCAGTCGTCACCGTACAATTACCGATCTATAATGAGCTGCATGTCGTCGACCGCTTGCTGGATTCGGTAGCACGCCTCGATTACCCTATAGAAAAGCTGGAAATCCAGGTGCTCGATGACTCAACCGACGAAACTGGACAGATAACCGGGCAAAAAGTTGACCATCTGAGCCAGCAGGGCTTGAATATCAAGCATATCAGGCGCACCGATCGTACCGGCTATAAAGCAGGTGCTCTGGAAGCAGGTATGCAGCAGGCCGATGGTGAATTCATCCTGATCCTAGATGCCGATTTTATCCCTGAACCCAACATCCTGCAGCATTCCATCCACCATTTTACCGATCCGCAAGTGGGCATGATTCAAACCCGTTGGGGGCACATCAATCGTGATTACTCCTGGCTGACACGCATTCAATCGATGTTCCTCGACGGCCACCTACTGCTCGAACAAACTGCGCGCAGCCGCAGTGGACGTTTTTTCAATTTTAATGGCACCGCCGGAATCTGGCGCAAGTCATGCATCGTCGCTGCCGGCGGCTGGCAACACGATACCTTGACTGAAGACCTCGACCTCAGCTACCGCGCGCAGCTGGCAGGCTGGAAGTTTATCTTCCTGTCCGATGTAGTCACTCCGGCAGAGCTGCCAGTCGAGATGAATGGATTCAAGAGCCAGCAGCACCGCTGGACCAAGGGCTCGATCCAAACCTGCAAAAAGTTGTTGCCGGCGATCTGGAAAAGCCAACTGCCATTCTTTGTTAAACTCGAAGCTACTGTCCACCTCAGCTCAAATTTTGTTTATTTGCTGTTGTTGTTGCTGTGCTTCCTGGTATGGCCGATCGGTGGCTACGAGCCCGATCACTTGCGCAGCCTGCTGTTGAATATTCCAATTTTCGCCTTGGCATCGCTCTCAGCGGTCACCTTTTACGTGGTAGCTTTGCGCGAGCTATACCCCCGTACCTGGCTGCACGAGATTATGCTGATTCCTCTGCTATTAGCTGTCGGGATCGGTTTGTCGCTGAATAATGCGCGCGCCGTAATCGAAGCATTACTCGGCCATCAGTCCGAATTTACCCGAACACCTAAGTATGGCATCGAAACCAAAGCGCAGACCTGGCGTACTGGTCATTACCTGCCGATCAAGTCGATGCTGGTCATCATCGAGGTTTTTCTGGTCGCTCTGTTTACTTATTTTATCATTACCGCCTACCAGTACGGGCAGTATTTTTCACTGCCATTCCTGATGCTGTTTCTGACTGGCTTCCTGGCAGTTGCCACGTGCTCCATCTATCAGGCCTTGCCAACATTTGGGTTTCGCCGCGCCAATGCACGCTAAGCATCACGCATCCTTTCTTCTTGCTATGAGAATATTCATATTGCCTCTGCTCCTGTCCGCACTGACCTGTATGTTGCTTGCCAGTTGCGCTTCATTAGGTAAAGACCGTGAGCACCAGATGTTTGTCAGTGTGCCGGATCAAAAAATGCTGGTCCTGAAGAAAGGCACCCCGATTGCACTGTACCCGGTATCCACCTCAAAATACGGGCTTGGAGACCGCCCGAACAGTTACTCCACCCCGCACGGACGCATGGAGGTGGCCCGTAAAATAGGCAATGGCGCACCTCCCGGCACAGTATTCAAAGACCGCCTGCCCACCGGTGAAATCCTGCCAATCGATGCCCCGGGCAGGGACCCGATCGTCACCCGCATCCTATGGCTCAAGGGCACCGAACAGGCTAATGCCAATGCCTTTTCGCGCTATATCTATATCCACGGCACTCCAGAAGAACGCAATATCGGTCTGCCAGTCAGCTTCGGCTGTATCCGCATGCGCTCACAGGATGTCATAGAACTTTATGATACTGTGGGTGTTGGCGCCGACGTCATTGTCACCAAACAACCATTATCTGTGCTGCACCGGCAATTTAGCATTCCTGCTCTGGCACTCCCTGTCACTGAAGAAGGTTGATCAGAGAGCAGAGCAGAATCAACTCGTCAATACCTACGGTTGATTTACTTGACGGTATCCTGATATAGGTATCAAAAAGCCATAGCTAGCGTTTGCCATGCTTTAGATATGCCCGTTTCCCACCAGCATAAATTGATTTTTGTTCACATTCCCAAGACAGGAGGTGGAAGTATAGAAAAAGCGCTGGGAATTTTCGGCGTCGATAATATTGGCGGCAACATCCACTGCAGCAAAATCCTCTACGGATATATTAAAGCAGGAGGAAAATACCAGGAGTATTTCGATCTCAGTTGCCCAAAAAAAGATGGTTTTCACTGCTGCAATCGTGGATTCAACAGGTTCATTAAGGATAATTTTTGCAGCAACAACTACGAGGTTAACGACGCTTTGCAGCACCTCACGATTTCGGAGATTCAACGGCGAAAACCATTTCTAAATTATTACAAATTTGCATTCGTTCGAAACCCGTTTGACAGACTGGTGTCCGAGTATAAGTGGCGGGTAGGAAATGGTGAAATCGGTGACATGGATTTCACGGAATTCGTTGAAACTGTCGTCGTTCCTAATCAGCAGCAAGATCGGCATCTACGCTCTCAACTTAGCTTTGTTTCCAACCGCAAGGGTCAGATCATAGTTGATTATATAGGTAAGTATGAATGCCTAGAAAGAGATTTTAACAAATTGCTAGAAAAGTTCAAATTAGATGCGGAGTTGCCGCGCATCCATGCATCAAAAAGGCAGCATTACAGGGAGTATTATTCTGATCAGACAAGACAGAAAGCTGCCACTATTTACGCGGATGATCTCCGCGAATTGAATTATGAATTCTGACTAATCAGTAATTTCCCATTGCCGTGAATGCCGCAATGCCAGATCATTGGCAGTTATGAGCAAAAATGATCGCTTCATTAACCGCGAGCTGAGCTGGCTGGAGTTCAACCAGCGAGTTCTCGATGAGGCGAGCGCGGCAGAAAACCCGCTACTCGAACGGCTCAAGTTCCTGTGTATCACCTGCTCCAACATGGATGAGTTTTTTGAAGTCAGGGTGGCCGGCTTGAAGCAACAAAGACAAGGGCATTCCGCTGAGACAGGACCCGATGGCATGAGCCCGAGCGAGCAACTCGATGCCATCGGCTCGCGTGTGAAACAATTTGTCGATGATCAGTATCGGATTTGGAATGATGAGCTGGTACCAGCGCTAGAAGCTGAGAATATCCGCTTTTACAGCTATCCTGATGTACCGGAAAAGCACTCTGCGGGGCTGGTTGAATATTTTCGCAACTCCGTTTACCCGGTACTGACACCATTGGCAATCGACCCCGGACACCCGTTTCCACAGCTCCTGAACAAAAGCCTGAATGTGGTAGTCGAGCTGGATGGAGTTGGCCTGACTACTGATCTCGCCATTGTACAGGTACCGCGCATCCTGCCGCGTGTGGTATCTCTGGATAGCGAGTCGGGCCAGTACGAATACATCTTCATCGGCCAATTAATCCAGGAACATGTCGGCGACTTATTCCATGGAATCCAGGTGCGTGGCGTCCATCAATTCCGGATTACCCGCAATAGCAACCTCTACTTCGATGAAGAAGAAGCTGCCAATCTGCTGAGCGCCATCGAGACGGAACTGCGCAAAGCCAATCGTGGCAATGCGGTCCGCCTGGAGGTTCAGGATGATTGCCCGCAACACATCAGCGAGCGGCTTCTAAGCATATTCAATCTCGACCGTGATGACCTCTATGTTTCGAAAGGTCCAATCAACCTGCTACGGCTCATGCCGGTCACCTCGGAAATCGACCGCCCCGAATTGCAATTCCGCTCCTACAAACCGGCAGTAGCAATACCTGTTGGGGAGGATGAATCCTTTCTGGAAAAGCTCAGCCAGCGCGATTGGTTGCTGCACCACCCATACCAGAGCTTTAACAGCGTCATCGAATTCATAGAAACGGCGGCGGCGGACCCGGATGTGCTGGCCATAAAACAAACTCTGTACCGGACCAGTGGCGACTCACCAATCGTCCACGCCCTGATCGAAGCAGCACAGAATGGCAAGCAAGTCACCGTTATCATCGAACTTAAAGCCCGCTTTGATGAAGCCGCCAATATTAAATGGGCACGCATGCTGCAGGAAGCCGACATCAATGTTGTTTATGGCTTGGTCGGACTCAAAACCCACTGCAAAGCGGCCCTGATAGTCAAGCGCGAAGGCGAACAAATCCGGCGTTATGTCCACCTGGGTACCGGCAATTACAATCCATCCACAGCCCGGCTGTACACTGACCTCGGAATCATGACGGCCGATCCGCTGATCGGGGTCGACGTCGCTGAGCTGTTCAACCTGCTTACCGGCGTCTCGCGCTTCCCCGGCATGCAAAAGCTATTGGTCGCACCATTCAATATGCATGACCGTATGCTGGAAATGATCGAAACAGAAGCGACCAATGCGAGCCGTGGTATACCTGCCGGTATTACTGCTAAAATGAATTCACTGGTCGATGAGGAAATCATCGAGGCACTCTATCGGGCCTCCAGTGCCGGGGTGCCGGTCCGCCTGATTGTGCGTGGCACTTGCTGCCTTTGCTCAGGGGTCAGCGGGATGAGCGAGAATATTGAGGTTCGCAGCATCATCGGTCGCCTGCTGGAGCATAGCCGGATTTTTCACTTTGAAAACGCAGGCAATTCCAAAGTTTATATCGGCAGTGCTGACTGGATGCCACGTAACTTTTTCCGTCGGGTCGAGGCCTGTGTGCCGGTTGATGACCCGATAATCAAAGAGAGGATCCACCAACTGCTGGAAATGCACTGGCGCGATAATGTCAAGGCCCGCCACCAGAATCCCGATGGTTCCTATTCCCGAGTGAAATCTACCGGTGAGCCATTTAACGTTCAGGAAGCACTAATTTCCGAGGTCTCAGAAATGCGCCAGTTAGCCAGGCTCTCCGCCGGATAGCCGGAGCTAATAGCGGAATTCCGGTAATTCAACCGGCTCTAGTTGCGGGTCGAGCAGTGAAGTCTCGGGGAAAGCCTCATCAGGCGACGGCAGGTCTGCAGGCTCAAACTGCTGCGGTACTCCGCTGGACGGATACCTGCCAACGATCGCACTATTTCCTTCCAGGTTATCAAACAGGCTGGAACCAGGGGTTGCCTGTGCAACGGTCGCCGGCTCGATATCTGAGGTAGCAACCCAGCCATCCCAACCATTATCTAACTCAACATTACTGAATCCAAAACTACGCTTGAGCATGGTCACCCGCGTGCCCTTGCCCAGCTGTAAATCCGCGCCGGCATCCTGCTGCGGCCCCAACCTGTAAAAAGGGGTGGTTTCAGCGGCCACCTGATAACGGTCTGTCTGCCCCTCACTAGACGCAGCTTCATCGGTCGACTGGCAGCCGCTGAAACAAATGAGCGCAGTCAGCAATGAAACGGGCAGCAGCTTATGATGGAAAGAGGTGAAGATCATCAGTGGAAAATTTCGCATCCAGCCATGCAGTTGACAATGTGATTTTTTGTAGTGGCCCTGCTAGTTTGGTGGGGTTTAGTTTTCTGTTGCTTTGATCAGCTCACGCAGGTCGGGACGGGTCATCTTGAAATCTGTCGGCAGGGATAGTTCGAACGGGTTATAAATGCTTTGGGTAAGCAGGGCGGTCGACTGGTAGATTGCCACTTCCATTTCCAGGTCATCGGCCAAGTCATTGCGCAGCTGCGACAGGATTGATAAGGCTTCAATCTTACCGGTTCTGCCCAGTGACTGGACGGCTGAGAGCCTCATTTCGTAGTCCAGGTTTTCGGCCCTTGCCCACTGTCCCAGCATTTCTACAGCGACTTCTGGATAGTATTGGCCGATGCCATAGAGGGCGTAGTGGCGGGTTGCAGAATCACCGTATTCAAGGTATGCCTGCCAAAACTCCCACTCCTTCTCATCCGGAATCTCATAATATTTCATGGCTGCGGCGTGGGAAATCGGATTAATCATCGCCTCAACCAACAACTGTGGATCAACACCCAGGACAACTTTTTCCATTGGCATGCCAATATCCTTGAGCAGCTGCAACGCCTGGATGATCACCAAAGTTTCCACTTTAAGATCACTATCGGCATAGGTCGCCGCCGACTCACCTGATACCAGGTCAAATCGCGCAAATGCGCTCAGCGGCAAATTTTCGGTCAAGGCGAGGATTGCCGTCTGAATGGTCTGCCTGCAGTAGTGCGGGTGTTCCTGGACGTACGGAATCAACACGGCCAGCTCAGAAACTCGCCCACCAGTCACTTGAAATGCTTGCCCGTCACCATCAAAAACCCCGGAAGTCGAAGCAACTTGCAGGTTGTGTTGTTCGACCGCCTGTGGCTCCAGTTCAATCACCTCATCACGAATCATAACCAGTTGATCATATTTACTTTCAAATACCAGGCCGGCTGAAATTTCGACCACATACCGACGATCCTCGAGGTTGCGTATATTCATCTCCAGCCGCCCCCTGTCGAGGGCAATAAAGTTTGCAGCCAGCACACCATCAGCCAGCGCTTGGCGCAGCTGGACTGTTTTCGGTACCAGCTCATCCACCGGGAGTTCATCGACCGTTTCCGTAGCAACAGTCGCAGATGACTTGTGGCCACCCAGCAGACCAACCACAAGAATAGCTAGCAGCAGGGATAAAAATCCTGCCACCCACAAAAATCCTGTGCTGAACCAGCCAAACCTCATTACGCCAAGTTATATTATATACTGCATATTTGCCACGACAACCTTGTTAGCCCGGATATGCAGCAAAGCAAGCAATCCAAGCTAGAAGCGTTTGCTTATAGATATCACCGGCCCAATCGAGTCAAGCCCAACATTAGGAGATTCAGGTTCTGACAGCCCGGCATTTGAAATATGCTGGTACATCAGACCTGCCGCAAGCGTCCACGAGTCGCCCATCTGATACTGGACCCCCGCTGCGGCAATAATAGTAAATGTAAAGTCCTGCCCCTGGCCATCCACTGCGCCACGGCTGTCAATCCCACCCATACCACCATGAACACGCAAGTACCAGGAAAGTGGTGAGCCATCTCTGGTAAAGAGGAATTTCATCCCCAGTGCTCCGCCGGCCCATAACGATTCCGGGCCGTTGACAATAGGAATCACCCCGCCAGTCACTACTACCGGTAGCTGGATTTCCCATGAACCATCACCGGGCCTGAGCGGATCAATAAAAGCAACATCCAAGTGCAGGTAAAGTGGTGCGAGCACATAATCGTTCGGATTGTTAATCCCGAACAGCACCCCGGATTCCACAGCAAGTTCCAGCTTGCCGGTGTCATCCGGCGGCTCAACCGGAGACTCGTAGACCGGTCCTGCAGCGACCGGAACGGCAGCCAATAACAAACAAGCTATGCTACTCGAAATAAGTGTCTTCATGGTCGTACGGCGGTGCGCAACAACACAAA
>CAYUDZ010000048.1:0-5835 GCA_964443575.1 uncultured Chthoniobacteraceae bacterium
AAACCAAAAGTCGCATCACCGCCAGGAATCATTTCAGGAAGAGCTCAGGAAATTTCTCAAGCAATACAGGGTAGAATACGATGAGCGTTATGTATGGGAGTAGCGTGCGTTATCCGGCGTCCTTTCAGGACGCATGGTGGAGCTTGACCCAGGGTTAAAACCCTGGTCTTCGCGCCTTGGCCCTTGCAGGGCCGAAGAGTAGAGAAGAGAGTCCTGTCGACAGCGTCGGGCTTGGATTTCGCTATTTCTAGTATGTCCTCATACAGCTCACAGCGAAATGCCCGCGTCTCCTGTCATCGGTGCTTAGTTTGATTCCACATGTTGTAAATTCAAGTTATTGATAATTTGCATTCAGCGGCAGCGGCAATTTCTTGTCATGCGAAGAATTACAGAATACTTTACTGATCAATCATGTATAAGAACCTCTTTGCCAGGCGTGGATTATCGCTTGAGCGGCTACGAAGTTTTCTCGAGGTAGTTGAAGCTGGCAGCATCGTACACGCGGTTGACGGCGATCCGGTGAGGCAGAGTCAGTACAGCCGGCAGATCAGCGAGCTGGAAGCATTCTTCGGGGTTGATCTGGTACGTCGTCGCGGCAAGCGCTTGGAGCCTACGGCAGACGGTACAGCGCTGGCACGGGTAGCGCGGGTACAGCTGCAGGGACTGAGCGATTTCCTTGAGCTGTGTGACAATCGGCTGGTTACGTTTCGGCTGGGTGCCGGTGACAGTTTGCTACAATGGGTAGTGCTACCAGTATTATCCGGGTTTCAGCGGCTCTTTCCACGAACTCAAATTCTGTTAGCCAACTTGCGATCTCCGGATATTGTTGCGCAGCTCAACGAACTGCGCATCGATTTCGGGCTGGCGCGCAAGAACATCATCCGCAAGCCACTGCAGAGCGCGCCGCTAGGCACAGTCAGCTATGGTTTATTTATACCCAAAGAACTGCTGGCAGGGCGCAAGCGCGGCAAGGCGATGGAAGACCGGGCCCTGCTCGAGGAATTACCCTGGGCGACGCTTGGCAGTGATGGCGAGTTCATGCGCCTGGTCAATCTGGCCTGTGCCGAATACAAAATTGCACCCAACTTCAAACTGATCACCCAGAGTTTTCCGCAGGCGGCCCGGGCGATCCGCAGCAGGTCATTTGCTGCGATTTTGCCAATGCATTCACGCCCGACATTTCATCAGGATGAAGTCCTGATTCGTGAAACTCCGCTGCTTAAAAGCTGTGAACGTAAGGTCTCGCTGGCGTGGAATCCGAAGACCCTGGCTTGCCGTCCGGGAGCTGAACACGCGCTCGCTTACTTAAAACAACAACTGAAAATTTAGTGCGGCTGGCAGGCAGAAATTATTTGAAGTGGTAATATTTTTCGCGCACGGTGGCGAACATATCCTCCGGCGCACTGTGCTTGAAGCGCGACCAGCGGAGGGAGTCCTGCTGCGGCGTGAAGATCGGGTCTTCGATGGGTACTTTGAGCCGGTTGGCCTTGTTTTCCTTGAGGGTGTGGATCTCGTCCAGTCGCTTGATGAAGAGCAGGTAGGTGAGCTGCTCTCCGGCTCGTTATTTTCTCCCGCAATCAGTTGCACCCCGCAAGGGGGTAGCAACCCCGACGTAATCGTGGTGATGCCCCAATTGTCTGTACAGAGAGTTCAATTGTGTCTTTTTAGCTAGGCTTTCCTTGAATGCAGTTTTAGTTATGCTGTTAACTCGAAATTATGAAAGCACTGGTTAAGAAAGAATCTCGGCGGGGATTATGGCTGGAAGATGTCCCGGAACCGGAGGTGGGCATTAACGATGTGTTGATCCGCGTCGATCGGACTGGAATTTGCGGCACCGACCTCCATATTTATAAATGGGATGAGTGGGCCCAGGCAACGATTCCGGTGCCGATGGTGGTTGGTCACGAGTTTGTCGGTGAGGTGGTCGAGACCGGCTCCAATGTAGCGGATTTCTTTCCCGGTGAAATTGTCAGTGCCGAGGGGCATGTGGTATGCGGGCGCTGCCGGAACTGCCTGGCCGGCCGGCGTCACCTTTGCGTGGACTCGAAAGGGATCGGGGTGAACCGGACCGGGGCATTTGCTGAATTTATCTCGGTCCCGATGACCAATGTGTGGCACCATTGGGAGGGCGTCGATCTTGATGTTGCATCTATTTTTGACCCGTTTGGCAATGGGGTGCATACCGCGCTATCGTTTGATGTTCTTGGTGAGGATGTGTTGATTACCGGGGCCGGGCCGATTGGCATCATGGCCGTGGCAATCGTCAAGCATGCCGGAGCCCGGCACGTGGTAGTTACCGATGTCAATGAATACCGCTTGGAGCTGGCCCGCAAGATGGGTGCCACCGTGGCACTCAATGTCAGCAAAGCCAAGATCCGGGATCTCTGGGACGAATTAAAAATCAGGGAGGGATTTGATATTGGGCTTGAGATGTCAGGTGTCCCAGCAGCCTTCCAGGAGATGATTCACAACATGGCCCATGGCGGTAAAATCGCCCTGCTCGGGATCCCGGGTGAACAAATGAACATCGACTGGCACAAGGTCGTCTTCAATATGCTCACCATCAAGGGCATTTACGGTCGCGAGATGTATGAGACCTGGTACAAGATGAGCGTGATGCTGGAAAGCGGCCTCGACATCTCTCCGGTCATAACCCATCACTTCGATTACACTGAATTTGAAAAAGGCTTCGAGCTGATGGAATCCGGTGATTCGGGCAAAGTGATTTTGCATTGGCAGAAATGAGCTTTCGGGTGTCAGGTAGTGACTAAGAATAATGCATTTTTGCAATGAAAGGTCTGGATCGATGCCGGGGTTTAATACTGCATGCTACGACATGGAACTGCACTTCAGCGTGCTTGCGATGCCGCTCCCGTTCGGCTCTTGCGGCCAAGACATTGAACACTGAAGCCAAATGTTGAATTCCCATGCAAGCTCCTATTAAAGAACATCTTCAATCACAGCTTAAGCAGATTCATGATGCCGGTACGTTTAAGAACGAGCGTGTGATTACCACGCCGCAGGGGACGATGATCCGGGTGGCCGACGGTCAGCCGGTATTGAACCTGTGTGCCAATAATTACCTCGGCCTGGCCCAGCATCCGGCGGTCGCAAAGGCGGCAAAGCAAGCCATTGATAGTTGGGGTTACGGCTGCGCCAGCGTGCGTTTTATATGCGGCACCCAAGGGGTGCACAAGCAGCTGGAAGACCGGCTTAGTTCATTTCTTGAAACTGACGACACGATCCTTTATTCCTCCTGTTTTGATGCCAACGGCGGCCTCTTCGAGACTTTGCTCGGCCCGGAGGATGCCGTCATTTCCGATGAACTCAACCACGCCAGTATCATTGATGGGGTGCGACTCTGCAAAGCCCAACGCTATCGTTACAAGAACAACGATATGCGTGACCTTGAGGAAAAACTGCGCGAGGCAAACAGCGCCGGGGCACGTTTCAAACTGATTGCCACCGACGGTGTGTTCTCGATGGATGGCACCATCGCCAAGCTGGATGAGATCTGTGACCTGGCCGACGCACATGGCGCGCTGGTCATGGTCGATGATTCCCATGCCGTCGGCTTTATGGGTCAACACGGCAAGGGGACACATGAGCACTGTGGCGTGATGGGACGTGTTGATATTATTACCGGTACCTTGGGCAAAGCGCTCGGCGGAGCCAGCGGTGGCTACACCAGTGGCCGCAAAGAAATCATCGAACTGCTACGCCAGCGTTCCCGCCCCTACCTGTTTTCCAATACCCTGGCACCTGCCATTGCCGGAGCGTCGCTTAAGGTTATCGACATGCTTTCCTCCTCGACCGAGTTACGCGACCGACTGGAAAGCAATACCTTGTTCTTCCGTGAGGGGATACAGAAAATTGGCCTGGATGTCCTGCCAGGCAAGCATCCGATTGTTCCGGTCATGATCGGTGATGCCGCATTGGCAAACCGAATGGCTGACGCCCTGCTGGATCACGGCGTCTATGTCATCGGCTTCTCCTATCCAGTGGTACCTCAAGGCAAGGCCCGGATTCGCACGCAGATCTCTGCTGCGCATTCCCTGAAAGATCTGGAATTTGCGATCGAGAAATTTTCTGAAGTCCAACGAGAGCTTGGTATCTAGGATTGCAAAAACTTGACCCCGGCTGCTCGATACATCCGGCCCTTGTTAGGAAAATCGTCCTGCCTGCGTGAGCCGCTAATCTCCCATGATTTACACGTGGTGTATTAGGCTGAGTAAAATATAGACAAGCTCCGGTCGCTTTTAGTACAAGTTATTGATTGCTATGCCAGATACTGATCGATTTAACCAGGCAATTGAGCCGCTTGATCCGGCGGCTGTACAACAACTAACCCTCGCCAGCGGCAAGCAAATGCCGGCTGCCGCATTTGGAACCTTCCATTCGGACTGGGCGCAGGATTTAATGTATGACGCTACGGTGGAGGCAATACGCCTGGGTTGGCGGCACATGGACACAGCCAGGGCATACGAAAATGAAGCGATCATCGGTGACGCATTCAAAGAGGCAATCAACCGCGGCTATATCAACTCGACGGATGATTTATATATCACCGGCAAGCTGTGGAATGGCCATATGAGCCCGAAGGATGTTGCCCCTGCATTGGAAAGCACCTTGAAAGACTTGGGTATTGACCAGATCGACTGTTACTTAAACCATTGGCCTTGGCCGAATGTCCACACGCCCGGTTGCGACGCCGATCATAAAAACCCGGATGCCGTCCCTTATATCCATGAGGATTTCATGGAGACATGGGGTGAACTGGTCAAGCTCAAGCAGGCAGGAAAGATTGTTGACCTGGGAATATCCAACCACACCAAGGCAACCACGGATTTGCTGTTGCGCGATGTTGCCGATGACGAACGCCCGGTACTCAATCAAATGGAGATGCACCCGCTGTTCCAGCAAACCGGCTTGCGGCGCTATTTTGAATCCAATGGCATTACTACCGTCGGTTACATGGCTGTCGGCTCACCGCACCGGCCAGCCCGCGACGCCTTCAAGGAACACCGTAATGATATGGCTGACCCGACCGTAGTCGCTATCGCGGAGCAGTTGGGTGTTTCACCGGGCGCTGTCTGCCTGGCCTGGGCGATCCAGCGCGAAAACAAGAGTGGCGGCTTCGTCGTCATGTCGACCCGCTCCGAGCGTCTCCGCAGTAACCTCGAGTGCGCGATTGGTGACCTGCTTTCCGATAAGCACCTCAAATTACTCAGCGGCGAAGGTACACCTGGCAACGAAGGCATTGATGCCAACAACCGCCTGATTTGGGGGCAGGTCTTCCTATGGGAGGAGGCTGATGGCGACTGGCGAGTACTCTGGGATGATAGCCAGGTTTTTGAAACCCGCGATAATTATCAAAAATTCAAAGAGTCGTGGGCCGCGCATCACAAGGTGCAGCTGACAACGACGTACAGGGGGTAAACGATGAAAGAAGTCGGCATGATTAACGGCCAGATCGACGCGGCACTCAACCGCCAGGGCCATATGGATTGGATGATGGTGGTCGATGCCGGGTTTCCGGTGCCAGACCATGTGGAGCTTATCGATATCGCACTTACCGAGGGGAAGCCGACTGTGCTTGAGGTGCTGGCAGAGTTGCGCAAAGTGCATAGCGTCGAAAAAATTTTCATTGCCCAGGAAACACGGGACCACAACCCCACACACTTCAAGCATGCCTCCACAGCATTTGGCGAGAATGTCGAGGTCGAAGTAATCTCCCACACGGAATTCAAGGAGTGCAGCCATGAGGTCAAGACCATCATACGTACCGGTGACTTTACTGCTTGGGCCAACGTATTACTCGTTTCCGGTGCCGGA
>CAYUDZ010000048.1:5845-17799 GCA_964443575.1 uncultured Chthoniobacteraceae bacterium
ACCACTGGAACAGTCGCCATGAGAATTACCGCCACTTTGTTATTATCCGGTGATTGCGAATCGCACAGACTCATCATTTGGTAAAGAACAGCATCTATCCCCCTATTACTGACTGACACAGACCAAGGAAACTATTATGGCAAATGAACTCGCCGGCAAAAATGCTGCAGTAACAGGCTCAGCCTCGGGCATTGGACTAGCCAGTGCAGAAGCAATGCTGGCTGCGGGTGCCACGGTCGTATTCATTGACCGGGATGCAGAAGCGCTAAAGCAAGTCTGCGAGCGTCACGCGAAGGCAATCCCCCTAATTATTGATCTACTTGATACAGGGGATTGCAAAACGCTGATGCCCAAGATCCTGGAACAGGTCGATCCCCTCGACATTTTTCATGCCAACGCCGGAAGTTATGTCGGCGGCGATCTGGTCGATGCAGATAATGAAGCGATCGACCGCATGCTCAACCTCAATATTAACGTCGTGATGAAAAACGTTCACGACGTGCTTCCGCACATGATAGATCGCAAGACCGGTGACATCATTGTAACCAGTTCACTAGCCGGCCACTACCCGACGCCCTGGGAACCTGTCTACGCCTCTTCGAAATGGGCAACCAATTGCTTTGTGCAAACCACGCGCCGCCAGGTCTTCAAGCATGGCATTCGGGTCGGTGCCATTTCACCGGGCCCCGTCATCACCGGATTACTCAAAGACTGGTCACCAGAAAAACTGCAAGAGGCCAGGGATGCCGGCAGCCTGGTTGAAGCCGAAGAAATCGGACAAGTCATCCTCTTCATGCTCACGCGTCCGCGGCACATGACCATTCGTGATGTGGTGATGATGCCGACCAATTTTGATCTCTGATTTCCAGTTATCTAAAACAAATGACCAGGATCCCATCGAACCATCTCCATGCAGAATTAATCTGAAAATAACCCATACCCCAAATTGCCATGAACATCTCCCCAGTCGACACATTCATCATCATCGCCTACCTGGTAGGCATTATTTCTATCGGCATCATTGCCGGATTCAGAAAAAACACGTCCTCCGAGCAATTCTTTTTAGGCGGTCGCTCGCTGCGCTGGCCGGTAATCGGTGCCGGTTTATTCTGTGCCAACATCTCGTCGATCCACTTGGTGGGGTTGGCAGCCTCGGGTTACCAGCATGGCATGGTAATCGGTAATTTTGAGTGGATGGCTTCGTTTTGCCTGATCCTGCTGGGCATGGTCTTTGCTCCATTCTATTTTCGCAGTAAGATCACCACCCTGCCCGAGTACGTCGAGAAGCGTTATAGCCCAAGCGCCCGCACCTTCCTGGCCGGAATCTTCATCCTGTCGGCACTGCTGGTCCACATCGGGATCAGCATGTATGCCGGAGCCAAAGTGCTGGAGGCCTTCTTCGGGATTAATTTCGTCCTTTCGATTGTCGGCATTTCGGTGGCTACTGCCATCTATACGATTTTAGGTGGGCTCAGGGCGGTCATGATCACCGATGTCTTCCAGGCAATCCTGCTGCTGGCTGGCGCGGCCATCCTCACATTTTTTGGGATCCAGGCTCTGGGTGATGCCGGAATAACCAGTTGGGCGGACCTCAAGGAAGCTACCAAGCCCGAGCAGCTAAGCATGATCCAGCCGATCTCGGATCCTGAGGCTACCGGGCGCTTTGGTCTGCGCGAATTTTCCTGGTACTCGATCCTCTTTGGTTACCCGGTACTGGGCATCTGGTATTGGTGCACCGATCAAACCATCGTCCAGAAGATCCTTTCTGCTAAAACCGAGAAAGATGGTCGCGATGGTGCAATTTTTGCCGGTTACCTGAAAATCCTGCCAGTCTTCCTGATGGTACTGCCTGGCGTCATCGGCTATGTCCTATTTAAAGAAAAGATTGGAGACGATAACGACTCGACACTGATGGTCATGATGACCGAACTGCTGCCAGTCGGCATTCGTGGGCTGATGGCTGCCGGCTTGCTGGCAGCGCTGATGAGTACTATAGCAGCCGCCCTTAACTCAGTCGCGACCTTGACCGCAGAAGACATATTTAAACGCATTAACCCGAATATTTCTGACCGCCAATTGGTGACGATCGGCCGGATCACTGCAGGTGTTGTCATCATACTGGCGATGCTATGGTCATCACAGGGTGGAAAGTTTGACAGTATTTTTGAAGCTATTAATAAAATCCCGATGGCGTTCGCTCCCGGCATAACGGCCATTTTCCTTTGGGGTGTCTTCTGGAAACGAGGTAACCGCCAGGGCGCCATGGCAGCATTGTTGGTTAATGTGATCCTCGGGATTATCTACTTGTGTATTGATATCCCGTTGTTTGGTGACAGGCAATGGGTTGCCCAGGAGCTAGGCATTCCATTTATGCAGGTTGGCTGGTACTTGTTCCTGCTTTCCAGTTTCGTCTATTTTGCTGTCAGCCTGTCGACACCGGCACCCGCTGCCGAACAGACAGATGGACTCTGCTGGACCCGACCGCTGGATTCCCTGCGCGGAAAAATGGAGGGCACATTCACCGATCCACGGATTATGGCCGGACTGCTACTCATCATCATGGTTGTGCTTTATTCCATATTGCGTTAAATAAACGCGCGCCCCAGCACCACCTGCAAACACAATTAAATCATTCTCTAAGATGAAAAAAGACACACAACGTCTTCACGCTTCAATCGCATGCGCACTACTGGCAACTACGATCGGTGCCCGTGCTGCTACCTGGCAAATCGACACGCCCGCAGAGTGGCAGCAGAACCAGCGCGAAGCTCAAGGACTTAGCATCGAGGACGGCTATGCCAAAGCGGATGCTAATACCGCCACCTACCAAAGCGTTGTCCACAAGTTGAGACAGCCCACCCGCCCCATACGTATCACGATCGAACAATCTCCTGAGTGGAAAAACTGGATTCCTATTGACAAGGTCGGGCCGTCCAATCTGCGGGATGCCCCGGTGCTTCTGAGTCTCGGCCCTGACAATTATTGGATCTTTGGCCGCCACGGCGGTGAAAAAAACGGAGTGGTGGCAAAACAAATGACGCCGGTAATTTTGTTGCAGAGAATGCGACATTGGAGGGGTTCAATATTCCACTGAAGACTACTCCCTATGACAACCAGTTTGACGCTCCCGGCAAACAGCCCAAAAAAGTCAAAGCACGAGCCTACGCGAGTTACGAGGTGCACGAACCCGAACAGGATGCCTTCGGCGACTGGGCGGCAATTTCCGTCGGTGGTCAGTATTACCTATTTGGTGATTTTCATCCTGCAGGAACGACGGAACGCCATGAGATGAGCACGGCCTGGTTTACCTCACATGACATCAACAAACCCTTCCAATTTTGCGGGAATGTTGGTAGCGGTCACCCGGATCCGGACATCGCATTTGCTGAAGGCCAATTTTATCTGGTAACCCAGACCGATGACTTTGTGAGCCCCGGACCTTGGGTTGAAAAGGTCGAGGTCAGGGTCGGCATCGACACGTCCAATAATGGGGAAGTCGATTCATGGACTGAATGGCAGGAAATTAAGAAACAATATGACTATGTTGAGGGCTTTGCCAAACAGGTGCAAGTCACTCCTGCCGCTATTGATCTGAGCAAACTACCTGCTGCTTACGGTGTCGCCTTCGAATTTCGGGTCGAAGACACAACCGACAACGCCTCCGCTCCTGTCATCGACCGAGTGATACTCGAGTTGGAATAGCCATTACCCGGATCTGCCACAAAACCAATTGACGACTGCGGGTGTCGGAATATAACTGACTGCTCTGCGTAGCCGGTGTAGTTAGCATTTGCTTTCGCCCGACCTCAGACCAACCACTCTTATTCATGAAAGCATTTGTCACAGGCGGCGCCGGATATATTGGTAGTGTTGCTGTCGAGCAACTGATAATGGCCGGACATGATGTCTGCGTATTTGACAATTTGTCATTGGGTCACCGGGCTGCCGTGCACCCGCAGGCAGAGTTAGTAGTTGGTGATTTGTCCGAGTTGGAGACTACGCGGCAGGCACTAAAGGATTTCCAGCCGCAGGCAATCATGCACTTTGCCGCCAAGTCGCTGGTCGGCGAGTCAATGCAGGAGCCATTTCTTTATCTCGGCGATAATGTGACCAATGCGCTCAACTTGCTCAAGTGCGCAGCAGAGTTGCAGGTTCCGCGTTTCATCCTATCGTCGACGGCCAACTTATTCGACCAACCAGAGCAAGTTCCGATAACAGAGGATGAAAAAATCATTCCCGGCAGTCCGTATGGTGAGTCTAAATTCATCATCGAACGCTACCTGCATTGGATGTCTGAGATCTATCCGTTCTTTCATTACGCAGCATTACGTTATTTTAACGCGGCTGGCGCCAGTGAGGAACACGGTGAGGATCACACGCCGGAACTGCACCTGATCCCGCTGGTCCTGCAGGTGGCACAAGGACAGCGCGAAAAGATATTTATCTTCGGCGATGATTACCAGACACCCGACGGCACCTGCATCCGCGATTATATCCATGTGATTGATCTGGCGCAGGCACATATCCTGGCATTGGATGCGATCGGTGAGCAGAACCGCGTCTATAATCTTGGTAATGGCCAGGGCTATTCGGTCAATGAGGTCATCGATACCGCACGGCAGGTAACCGGCCACACAATTCCCGCCGAGGTGCAGGCACGGCGCCCGGGCGATCCGGCAACCTTGATTGCCGGTAGCAGAAAAATAATCGATGAGCTTGGCTGGTCGCCGCAGTACCCCGAGCTGAGCGCGATCATCAGTAGTGCCTGGCAATGGCATCAGAAAAACCCCAATGGCTATGAAACATAAAACAGTATTAGTACTCGCAGCAGGAATGGGCAGTCGTTATGGCGGCCTGAAGCAGGTCGACCCAATGGGCCCGCACGGGGAGGCAGTGCTTGATTACTCGGTCTACGATGCGATGCGCGCCGGCTTTACTAAAGTCGTCTTCGTCATACGCGAAGAGTTGCTCGACGCATTTCGTGAACAAATCGAGCCGCGCGTACCGGCCAAGATGACTGTCGATTACGCATTCCAGCGACTGGATGATGTGCCGGACGGATTTCAAATTCCTGCGGATCGCCAGAAGCCCTGGGGAACCGCCCATGCCGTCTATGCCGCACGCGAGGTGATCGACGAGCCATTCGCGGTAATCAATGCTGATGATTTTTATGGCCATGATGCCTATGCAACGATGGGTGAATGGCTGGACCAACCGGCAGCAAACGATCGACCATATGCCTACTCAATGGTCGGCTACCGCCTGGACAATACTCTCTCAGAGCATGGTGCGGTAAACCGTGGAATTTGTACTGCCGACAACAACAACTTGCTGCAGCAGGTGGAAGAGGTGCTTGAAATTGCCAGCAACAGCGAAGGGATCATTGTGGGGACCGGGCAGGATGGCCAGTCAACCGAGTTGGATCCGGCAGCCATCTGCTCGATGAACTTCTGGGGGATGCACCCAAGTATCTTTGCCGAGATCGACGGTATTTTCGGACAATTCCTGCAACAACGCGGCAATGAACCAAAATCGGAACTCTACATTCCAACCGTCTTTGATGCACTTATCAGCGATAAGCTGGCAACCTGCGCTGTCCTGCCAACCTACAGCCATTGGTTCGGTGTAACCTATCCGGAAGATAAACCATCAGTCGTCAGCAGTATCCGCTGCTTGATCGATGCCGGTGAGTATCCGGAGTCGCTCGCTCAGTAGAGCACTACTTTTCTTTCAGGATTCGCTTGACTCGACCAAGGAAATTATCGGCATAGTTGCTGCCCCGATGCGGAACACAAATATAAATGATCCGGCGCACGCTATCATCGGCCCACAATTCATTGCTCAATTCAGCCCAAGCCAGTGGTGTGGAAAACAGACCGTGGATCATCCGCTTCCAGGGCTGTCGCCATCAGGGCATGCAAGGCATTATCACCGCGTTGAATGTCGGCCAGCGAGCTGTCGATTTCCTTGACCTTGGCAGGTGCTATCGCACACGAAGACAACGACAATAGCAGAGCCATGATCAGGCTAATCTTTAAAATTCTGCTCAATGATTTTAAAGTTGAAGTATCAATGCGCTTACTGCTGCTCATAGCTGTCGCTTTCCCCACCATCTCTAGCGATTGACAAGTAGCTAGTCAAATTGCAACTTGCAGTATGAAATTAATAACGGCAGTCGTATGCTTTGGCTTGTGGGCCGCACCCGCCATCGCCCAACTGTCATCCTCCGAGATCGTCGAATATGAAGTCCGGCTAGGCAGCCCATTTTATCTGGCTAGCATCGGTGGGCCGGATAAAAGCCTGGTCATCGAAAGCGAAACTACTTCCGAGGTACGCTTCACCATTTCCGACCCAAACCTTACCCGCACCGTGATCCGCTACGACCGCTTCGGATACCCGTACACCGAGGAAATCCCTATCGCCAGCACCCAAGTCCTGAAGAAATCCAATGGCCTGTCAGTCTCCGGGTCACTCGGCAAACTCTACCCGCTTTATGCCGACAGATTCCTCACCATCTACTTCTACGACCGCATCGCCAGCCAAAACTTCCGCCGCATCGCCGTCAAATATAACCAGAAAAAACCTCAACAACAAAACTCTGGTAGCAAGGTCATCGTCGTGCCCTGATTCAATCAAAAATTAGCAGCAGCACGCCTCACGTAACACCCACCCATCAATTGAAGATACGTACCGGTAGGTATGCTTGCTGACTTACTGCACCGGACTGATTTCTTTTTTGGTTCGCTGGTTTACTCTACGCTGACATTACAAAAGCGTTTTAATCCTTTATTAATAATTGTATATTAATATTTTAGATACATATTTACGCTTCTTTAATGACCTGTAGTATTGATTCCTCCTTTTCCTGATGCCAATGCCAGCGCGCGTCAGGCTGTAGGGTGAATCAGGCACAGTTTACAGGTCCACGTAAGTGAGCAGTTTTCGCTTTTGTGATCTGCTGAGGTTGCCACCGTTGAGCAAATCTACCATCAGCTCGGCTGCGTCCGTGTTGGTTTTATCTTCCGGCTTGCCGACGATGAGATGCACCTGGGTACCCTCCGGCCTGTCCCTGCCATGCTGTTGATACCATTCCCAGTTGGCTTGGACGGTTTGTACACTCGGCAAGCCAATGCGCGGCTCAACCATCAGGAATACTGTGCTCGGGGCAGGACTTAAGCCAAAAGCGGCATGCAATGCACCTCAGTATTGGGTGCCGTTTCTAAAGAAAATACCGCCTCTATTCATTTCTTTGGCATTACCAGTCCAGCTTGATTTATCTTTGTAGCTTGCCGAGTTTAGCTCGTTGACAATTTTATCGATCTCACGACCGCTGCCCCTGAGCCACTTTCTGCCGGATATACCACTGGGAAACCAGTAGTCTGATTTCGTGAAATCTCTGCTGTTTTTGGCGCCTTCCGGCATATGACCTGCATCCTTGCCACCAAAGTAGATGAGCATAGAGTTGGCATTGCCCTGCTTGACGGTGTCCAAAGTTTTCAGTAATTCGGCTCGCGTCTGCTGCTCTTTTACCCGCATTTTGTACTCGCGCTTCTTGGGCTCAACCCGGGTCAGTTGAACCGGTTGTTCAAATTGCACCGGCTCGGGTTGCAGCCTTGAGAAAATAATAAAGCCCCCGAAAATCATCAGCCCCGCAACATGGGCTGCGATGCTGATCAGGATGAATTTATAAACCAGCCGCAGGATTCTTTTGGGATGCGGTATCTCTTCACTACGCTGCTCATTTATCGGATCAACAATAATTCCTGACAACCTACAAGCAATTACAAAACTGCTGCATTGTCATACTGGGCTTCTTTGGAGATCATTGCTGATATATTATGCATTGCTAGTGCTTGCCATGGCACATGATTATAGGTATAAAAGTCGATTAACACAATAGCTCATAAGTATCACAGAAATTGAACTCAGGGATTGAACTATTAATCATAAATTACTGCCTTACAGTGGGCAGCAACCAGTAAAAATTATTGCGTAAAGTTGACGTAGCATAATCGGTGAAAAAAGTTCGAGTATCACAACAGCAAATTGCCCGCGACCTTGGTGTGTCCCAGACGCTGGTTTCCATGGTGCTTAACGGTCGTCGCAAAGGTGTTTCCGAGAAAGCCTATCAGAAAATCTGGGATCATGCCCGCAAGAGCGGCTACCGGCCCAAAGGCATTGCGACCGAACTGCTGGATATGCCTTCCAATACCAAGTCGGTTGGCTTGGTGCTGCGGACGGGCGTCAAATTGTACAGTCAGAGCCCATTTTTTGGCCATGTGCAACATGGGATCCATGAATACCTTTCCGAGCAGGGGATTTCCCTGCTATTTCTGGGCATCGAAAATGATCTCGATGTCAATCACCTGAAGCGCCTGCAGGATCCTGAATCGTTCCTCGGCCTGGTGATACTCGGTGAGGTATCGCGGCAATTTTTGCAGGCCATGCTGAAGCTGGACCCGCGGATTGTCACCGTCTCCAGCCAGTATCCCGGACTTTGTAACTCGGTCGTTTCCAATGAAGAGCAGGCAGCTGACCTTCTGGTCCAACACCTGATGGATCTGGGCCACAAAAATTTTGCCTGGGTCGGTGGGAACCGCGGCATGCAACGCGCCAGCAGCAGGTTGCACGCTATTCAAAGTGCTCTGCACCTGCGCGATGTGGAATTAAACCCGAAATTCACTATTGAAGCTGAGTCCGGCGATCGACTCGAGGGTAGCCAGGTGGCCGAGGCATTGTTGCAAGCCAGTGGCGACAACGATCCGCCTACCGCATGGATCTGCTTCAATGGCGTCATGGCACGTGGTGTGGTGAGCTGCCTTGCCAACAAGGGGTTGAAGGTGCCCGATGATATCAGCGTCGCCGCTTTCGACCTGACACGCGTCTGCGAAGAGGATTACCCTACCCTGACTGCCGCAACTACTTCCCCAGAGCTTATGGGCCGGGTCGCCGCAGAAATACTTCTGCAGGCTAAAGACCATAAAGACACTCGCTTCATCGATACCGTGCTCTCAGCTGAGCTCACTGTCAGAGAAAGCACCGGCAAAGCACTCATGGCCGTCAATTAATTCCGGATAATCACCCGCTGTGATCACAGCGAAAGTTTATCTGTACTTAACGCCTTGATTATAATAGTTATTAACATGAAGCGACGGTGAGTGGCGACAGCCAGTAGTAATAACTACTAAGCTGTACATTGACCAAAGCAATTTCATGACTACGGTAAGCAAACAGGATTACTTTATAGGGCTGGTCTCGGATGGCACGGTCTTCGATACCATGGAGATCAAACACAAGCGGGTCTTTCAGCCGCTAGCGGTGGAGGTGTGGGGGCTGGAATCGGTAAAAGACGAGTACGACAGTATTGCGGAAAAGATTAACTTGTACTCAGTGCATCGCGGGGTGAATCGGTTCCAAGGACTGGCAATGGCATTTGAGCGCTTGGCGAAACTCACTGATGTTGGCAGCAGCGCCTTATTAGGCCATGAAGACCTCAGCGAGTTTGTGCTGTCGGGTGCGGCACTATCGGCCAGCGCGCTGAGCGAATTTAATCAAGCGAAGCAAAGCGTGTTCCTTGAGCAGGTGCTGGATTGGAGCCAACGCTGTGGCGAGCTTTATGCCAAGATCATGGAAGATGAGGGTAACCCGCCCTACCCCCTGGTAAGAGAGGTTCTCGAACAAGCATCCCAAGTTGCAGAGATCATGGTTGTTTCCTCATCGGCGCGCCAGGCACTGATGCAGGACTGGCGTGATGCCAACTTGCTGCGCCTCACTGATCGTGTTGCGGGTCAGGAGTTCGGCAGCAAGACCGTCCAATTGCAGTCGGCCCTCGAAGGAAAACACGATCCGAAGCGCGCCCTGATGGTCGGTGATGCGCTGTGAGACCTGGAAGCCGCCCAAGCCAACGACATATGCTTCTACCCTATCCTGCCCGGTGCAGAGCAGGAATCGTGGGAACGCTTCCATGGTGAAGCACTGGAGCGCTTTTTTAAGAATACCTACGCCGGTGAGTACGAACAGGAGCTCTTGGGTGAATTTGAAAACAACCTGCAGCCGGATGACCCATGGCCAGCCGTATACCAAGCACCAGCTTATACAACCGTCCAGTCATAATTTTATTTCAGCATGAACCAGCAACAATCCATCGAACAAATCCTCAGTCGCATGTCGCTCGAACAAAAGATCGGGCAATGCGTCGTAGTTGGCATGTCGGGCACCGTGATCACCAATGCTTTGCGCGAAGCGATCACGCGTTACCACTGTGGCGGTATCCGGCTATCGCCATTCACCCGCATGTTTCGTTACTTTACCGACAGCAAGGCCAAGCAGCAGGAGTTGGGTGAAGATTTTGTTCCGTCACTGCAAAAAATTGCAGACAAGGGCATACCTCCTTACTGCACGCCTGAGTCCTACGCCAAAATGCTCAATCAACTGCGGGAAATGGCTGCTGATCGTGATCCATCCATCCCGCTGCACATGGTCATCGATCAGGAAAATGACACCAGCAAGGATCTGTCGCGCGGCGGGGTTGTGCAATTTCCTTCGAACATGGGACTGGTTGCCGGTGGCAACCCCGAGATGGCACGTGAAGTGGCACGCGGTATAGCCGCACAAATGAAGGCATCGGGCATAGACATGATCCACTCCCCTGTCGTCGATGTGAATATCAACCCGCAGAATCCGGAAATCGACCAGGGCGGCGCGAACCTGTTCGCTCGTTATGGTTTCGACGCCGGGTGCGGCCTCGGTCACCGTCAGGCCGGTAAGCGCATCGGTCACCCGTCGCGGCTTACCCCGTGCCGGTTTGGACGGCGTGAGCAGAATCGCCCCGTTCATCACGCGGCACGTCAGCCTGTCGCCGGCACGCAGGGAGAGTTTCCGTCGCACAGTCTGCGGCAGCACGATTTGTCCTTTAGTCGAAAGCAGTGTTTCCATTGTCTTACCAGCTTACTGGTTAAGGGCCAGACACAAGCAAAACCACCACCGCACAATTCGAAACTATCACCGACTGCAATTCGCTTCTTGCTATGCTTTTTTTAAGATTAAGCAAATCATGCTCGGAGTCACGGGCTCACCGAAAAGGGCTCGGAATTTGAGGGTGCATGCGAGTTGACACCCCGGTTATTGTGCGTCAATATGTGCTGCATGAAAACCGTAACGATCAGAGAGGCTCAGCATAATCTGGCGGGTATCCTTCGCGAGGTGGAGTCAGGCAGTGTGGTCGAGATTCTGCGCCGGAAATTGCCCGTTGCCCGGATTGTCCCGGTTGGGCATCATGGCAGCACGGACGAACCGGTGGATTGGGAGGGTCATGAGGAACGGATGGCGGCGGCCTGGCAGGGTGTCTGCATTCACCGGGTCGATGAGGTTTTGGATGATCTGCGGGGAAGATGATGATCGGCCCGTATTTTGATACGGGAGTGGCGTTGAAGCTGGTTGTTGAAGAGCCGCTCAGTCCCGTTGTGCGCGGATTTGTTGAGCGCCGTCGTATTCCGGTGTTGTTCAGCCGCCTGGTCGAATTAGAGATAGAATGTGCGTTGCAAGCGCTTTTGTTTCGACAGATCATATCAGGCGAAAAGCTTGCGGAGGCGCGGGCGCTGGTCAGGCAGCTTGTTCACAGGGGGCAATTCCTCAAGGTCGATCTCTCGCTGGATAAAGTCGCCACAGAAACACTCTCACTGGCACCAGTCTGCACAGCAGGAACCGGTTGCCGCACCCTTGACCTCATGCATGTGGCTGCTGCGAAAATGCTGAGCTGCGCAGAATTTGTCACCACCGATCAGCGTCAGATTGCCGCAGCGCGCCTTTGCGGGCTGCAAGCGATCAATCTCGAGGATGAAGTGAAATGAATGAAACCGCTGCCGGAGCGAAGCTCTGCTGACAGGCGATCCAGTGCCCGAGCCCGGATCAATCACAAACTTCGTAGCGAGACGCAGCGTGAGGTGCTTGGATAC
>CAYUDZ010000049.1:0-17231 GCA_964443575.1 uncultured Chthoniobacteraceae bacterium
ATGTCCTTGAGTATTTTATTTAAAGCAGTGCCCATATGGACATCACCATTGGCAAATGGTGGTCCGTCATGCAGAATAAACTGCGGTGCGCCGGTGCCGGCTTCCTGAATTTTCCGATATAACTGCTCCGACTCCCATCGCTCCAGCATCTCAGGCTCCCGCTGCACCAGTGATGCCTTCATCGGAAATGAAGTCTTTGGCAATTGCAGGCTATCTTTGTAATTCTTGCTCATATTGTGTTATCGCAAGCGCAAGCTAGCATTGCCTGCTTAGCAGGGTCAACTGCCCAGCGCAGTAATTACAATAAACATACAATCATGGGATTGCTTATTTTGCAGCTTCATGACACTTTGCTAGTTGAGCATATGACATCTGTAACTAAGACCATATTTTTAACTGTTATTTTTCTCATGGTTCTGCAAATTCCGAACAGCAGCGGCCAGGAAGATGGCAAAAACCGCATGGTTTTTGAGCCCGGCTCCGACCGCCCGGATATCCACGAATCAGCAAATGGTGAAAAAAAAGAGTCGGCTGCGACTGAACAAGATAATTCCAGCGAAAATAGCCCGAATCTGATAACTCCACCCCGCAAGCCTGATAATTTACCGGACAGTATTTCCTCGACATTGGATGTATTTTTCGGGCAATTGATTAAAGGTAATGTTGACGGGGCCTACAATGCTCTTACTAACGAGACAGTAATTGCCAACACTCCCGCTGACATCGTCACGCTGAAGGAGAAAACCAGGCAGGCATTTAAATTATTCGGGGAGGTTCGTGGATACGAGATTCTGCGGGTGCGTGAAGTGGGCGAGCACTTGCTGGAAATTACCTGCATCAGCCTGGGAGAGCTGTATCCACTGCGTTGGATCTTCATTTACTACATGCCACAGGACTCTTGGACATTGATAGATATCCGGGTAGACGATGGGCTGTCTGACCTATTTCCGGATGGCAAGAACCGATATACCGACAAAGAGCTTGAGGGCTCTTAACTACGGAGAAACAACTTGACTCTGGAATCCGCTAGCGAACCGCAGCGAGAAAGTAGCCTGGTGGTTCGTCTGCTGACTTTTATTCGCTTCAGTCACACCGTATTTGCATTGCCTTTTGCACTGGGTGCGATGTTTGTAGCAGCATCCGGATGGCCGGGCGCTTTAACCTTTCTGCTGGTGGTCCTTGCGATGATCTTTGCGCGTACCGCGGCAATGGCATTCAACCGCGTTGCCGATTGGGAAATAGACAAAAAGAACCCGCGTACTGCAATGCGCCACACTTTGGTCTCACGACGTGTGGCCATCATGCTGGTAGTTGCTGCCAGTGGTGGGTTTGTCTGCGCTGCCTATTTTTTGAACCCTCTGTGCTTTGCGCTATCACCCATTGCGCTGTTCTTCATCCTCTTTTATTCACTTACCAAACGCTTCACTTCAATGGCGCATTTTTTTCTTGGCTTCGCGCTGGCTATTTCACCAGTAGGAGGCTGGCTCGCAGTAACAGGGTCTTTTGCTTTGCCTCCATTCGCTCTGGCAATTGCAGTTATGCTGTGGGTGGCAGGATTCGACCTGATTTATGCGCTGCAGGACAGCGAGTTCGACCGCTATAGCGGGTTGCACTCGCTGGCTGCCAAGCTTTCCGTCCAGCATGTGCTAATGCTTGCACGTGTGTTGCATTCCTCTGCATTTTTCTTTCTGGTTTTATTCGGATACCTTGCAAACCTCGGTCTTGTGTATTTGTCAGGAATGGCTGCTATTGCTGTTGTCTTGACCTTTGAACACGTCAGGCTCGACCCCGATGATAATAACAGCTTGCAACTTGCCTTTTTTCGTGACAACGCAATCGTAGGTTTGCTTTTTCTCATGGCTACAATCGTTGCAGTATTTTTTGGATCATGACCAAGCGTTTGCTCATCATATTCTATTGTAACCTGATGCTTACCGGTGGTTCGCTAATGGCAGTCAACCAGATGTCAGGCCACCTGGAGCAAGTCAGCCAGTGGCTAATTAGCCATGTCAAACCTGAGCTTGAACTAATCATCGGCTCGATCCAGATGCGCTCGATCAATAGTTATGTTGTTTCCGACCTGCTGATCAGGCCACGTGATAATCCTGGTGACGAATGTATCTGGATCGAACGCCTGTTTATTAATGTCGCCTGGCAGCCACCTGCCGGGCTCACGCTGCAGTCGCTCAAAGCCGAATCACCATATATCAAACTGGGCGACACCATGCTTGCAGCACTGGCCGTCGAAGACGACGCGGAGGCTGGCCTCCCGAAAAAACATGACCAGCAAAATATCAGCCTGCCAAGAATAGAGATCATTAACGGCTCTGTGGCGTTAGCCCTCAGTAACATGCCGGAAATTAAGTTTCGCTATTCGGCAAGTCCGCTGGAAGGTGGGCTAACCCAGTTACTGATTAGCCATCCCCATATCACGGATCACCCTGAAGACGCTCAACAACCGCAGCACAGCGCACTCGCATTTGAGCAAATTCTTCTGGTCTTTGATCGTGACGTATTCAGTACGTTGCAACTAACGGAACTGACAATTGACAACCCGGATGTGCTGATCACGCCGCAATTATTGGAGTTGTTTGGCGTTGGCCGTGAGCAAACAACCGCTACATCAGGCAGCCAGGATGCACGGCCCTCTCAGCAAATGGAGCCGGATCTAATGGCTTCCCCGCCAGTGGATTGGCTGATTCGTAAATTGAATGTCAACAATGGCATGATCAGAATCCAAGATTTCACACACGATGTTCCGGTGATTCGGACGGGAGTCAATGGCCGCTTCACAGACTTCAGTTTTACTAAAGAATTTTCAAATAATAATCACGTGTTGAACTTTGATGATTTGCGGGTAGCAACACGCTTTGCACCAGAACAACCCTTTCTAACAGTGGCAGATGCAGAAGTGGTTATCCAACCTGCGGCACTAACCCGGCAAACTATCAATGCACTTCGTATGTCTGGAGCAAAATTCCAGATGGATCGAGCATTTCGCTCACTAGTGCAGGAAAGAACCAGCCAGCCGGCTGTAGAAATCGACGAGCAAAATGAGACTGCTCCTTGGGTAATCAGCGAACTGGACTTCAGTGACGCTGCAATCAGTCTTCAGGACCTTGGTCTTGGAATACCTGATATTGGCTTTGCGCTCCCGGCTGTCAGCCTACAGCAAGTCGCTCTGAGTGGTGAAGCACAGAGCGCCAGTGATACCGTTGAGAAGATTGAAATTTCAGATTTTGTCATCTACTCCCCGCTTGATCCATTTACTCCGGTGATATCGATGCCGACAATCTTCGTAGAATTTTCGCTCGCCGGGCTTATCCGTAAGGAAGTCAATTCGATACACATTATTTATCCGACAGTTTATATCGGCCCCGATTTATTTTGGTACATGGAGGAACTTGGCAATCAATCACCTGCCGCTGAGCCGACTAATGATGAGGATCTTATGGCCTGGAAAATGAAGGACTTCCAGATTTCCTATGGTCAACTTTCGATAGCATTTGACAGGGTTAATAAAATCAGCTTGCCGATCCCATTTAACTCCCGTGCCAGCAATGTCAACTTTGCCAACCTTGAAGAGTTAAGCGTGAACATTGACGTCGAGGTGCCCAGACAAAATTTTACTTTCCCCAGCTATCAACTCAGCCTGAACGGTACCACTGGAGAAATAGCCTATGGGTTACCGCTCGAATCCAATGCAAACAACGTGGTCAATACACTTTTTGTAGAGAATATCCGCTGGCGACAGTTTGACGCAGCCGAAGGATGGTTATCTGTCACTTATGATCAGCAGGGAATTTACGGTAAATGTGGGTGCATCGCCTATGACGGCTACCTGGAAGGCGGATTTTCGTTTTTGATCAGAGAGGATAACCCGTGGACAGGCTGGTTGGCGGTTACCGATATTGATCTGGAAAGTTTAACCGCAATCCTCAGCCCGGAAAGCGTCACCATTGATAGCTCTGCCGAACTCGCAGTCGAAGTTAGCGCCTTCGGACCTCGCATCGAGAGAGTCGTCGGTAGTATGGCAGTAACTTCCCCAGGAACCCTGAGTATCCCCAAGCTCGACATGATGCTGGAAAATCTCCCTGAGGACTGGGATGACCTGAGGCGTGATCTCAGTAAAATAGGTATTCAAACTTTACGTGACTTCCCTTTCGAATCCGGTCAGTCTAATTTTTGGTTTATTGACGATCACGGACGCCTCAAGTTGGAATTGACTGGGACACAAGGATCCAGAACTTTCGATATAGTCCTGCACGATTCACCAATCCAAACACCGCAACTATGGCATCAAACATTCACACTTCAAGGCGAGCTGGCAAGCGGCCAGTAGTCTGTCAATTGCTCCTAATTCTGCCTTTCTGCTTGTGCATTCCGGGCGGATGCTCCTTACCACCGGTAAAGTTATCAACACCGGAACCTGTCAAAGTAGATGTTAATGTCCGGCTGGATGTCTATCAGCATAAAGACAAAGAACAGCAGCAAAATACTGAATCCACGGAACCTGCTGATGATACTGCAACATTGGAGCAACGTCGACGGAACCGCATGGGAGATATTCAAATATTTAAAAACTCCCGACTCGTTGGTGAGAATAAAGACGCCCTGCTCGAGATCCGAGATCTGCCTCCCGGTGAATATGGCGACTACGTCAAGCAAGTCGTCACCGCTGAGAATGATGACAGGGTGACACTCATGCAGCGGCAGGCGGATGCCAGTGGGCTGGAACTTCAGGCAGTGCAGCAGGAGCGTGCCA
Source organism: uncultured Chthoniobacteraceae bacterium (assembly GCA_964443575.1). Taxonomy (GTDB): domain Bacteria; phylum Verrucomicrobiota; class Verrucomicrobiia; order Chthoniobacterales; family CAKUMP01; genus CAYUDZ01. The sequence continues at coordinate 4,766 of CAYUDZ010000049.1, forward strand.
AATTATGGCGTAACCAATCTTTCCGCGGTGAATGGATCGAAGTACCTCAACCCAGCGGCGATGGCTTTTACTGGATCCAAAAAGGATCCGAACCATAAGAGATGTGAAAAAATCCTCAGGCTCCGCTGGGCCACTCGCTGCCAAAATATTGACCTGCCCTAGCCATAATAATATCCACCACCGCCTGATGCTTAAGTTGGGTGGAGTCGACCACGCAATCCGCGGTCTCCATATAGAGCTGCTCGCGGCTGGCAAATAGTTGATCCAGTGCAGCTTTGGGGTCGGCAGTCCTCAATAGTGGTCGATGGTCGGTCCGCGACACCCGCTCAAATAGCACCTCAGGTGCAGCAGTCAACCAAACTGTGAAACCAAGCTCGCGCAGCAAAGCTCGGTTCTTTGCACTTAGTATGATTCCGCCCCCTGTCGCAATAATGCTGGACTCAGCACCTTGCAGAGACTCCAGTACTTCTGTCTCAAGATCCCGGAACGTCTCCTCACCCATTGTCGCGAAGATATCAGGTATTCCAAGACCTGTTCGCTCTTCGATCAGCCGGTCTGTATCATGCACCTCCCAACCTAACCGTTTCGCTAAGCGGAATGAAACCGTTGACTTACCCGAGCCCATAAAGCCGATCAGGACAATATTAGAGCTTGGTTGTGTCATCTAGTGCGCGGTTCCAACTAACTAATTCGCAGTACCCCCTTAGCTTTATATCCTTTACCGTCATTTACCAGTTCAAATTCGACGTTCTCACCATCTTTCAAAGTTCGAAACCCATCGCTTTTGATTTCAGAAAAGTGCACGAAGATATCACCCTCAGTTTCGGGGCTGACGATAAAACCAAACCCCTTTTTAGCATTGAACCATTTTACTTTTCCCTGTGCCATTGATCCTGACCCGTTTTACACTAAATGTGCATTATGCTCATCTGTTTATAAGCGTTTCGCAGCATTTAATTAGTATTTTTATCAAGAATGCAACCCAATTATTGAATCGATTTAATGCTAATAGTTAGATTTTGGCTGCCGTTTGCCAGAGCAATCCCATAAATGAAGTTTGTGATTGATGGATGTCGGTTTTACTTGCTGTTGAGCGATCCTTTGCTAATTACTAGTGGAGTGTTGTATGTCTGATAAGAAAGATACTGAATTATCTGGTGCTGGCCCTGCAGGCGATTCGTTCAAGAACACTGCATTGTACAGGGAATTTCTTGCGGAGCGTGAGGAGATATTGCGACATAAGTGGATTGAAAGTGAGAAAGCGGGGTACGACATCGGCTTTGAGCGTGCGCTACTTGACTGGATAATCCATCATCGCTCGGCATGGAGGATGTCTCGCCAAGGCAATGACATGCGGACTACAATTGAAACCTCGACGTCCAGTAATATCTGATAAGTTTGTCCGCCCGATGACAATTTACCGACCAGCTGCAATTTTCGAATGACTGCGATGGAGTCTAAAGGTCCAACGGAAAGTGGCGCCATAGAAATAATGGACAGAGAAGCCATCCGGCGGGCTTTGCAGCGTATTAGCCACGAGATTCTCGAGCGCAACCCCGCAGCAACAAAATTGATCATTGTAGGTGTCCCCTCTCGAGGAGTCGAAATAGCCAACCGACTGGCTCAAATAATTGGCGAAATAGAGAAATGCAAAATTGATTTCGGGTCACTTGATGTGTCAATGCATAGAGATGACATTGCGCTACGCCCGACACCACCGCAGGTAAGGGCCTCTCATCTGCCCTACGACCTGTCTGGAAGGATTGTTATCCTGGTAGATGATGTATTTTTTACCGGCCGCACTTCGCGCGCGGCATTGGACGCACTGCACTCATACGGCAGGCCGGAAATGGTCCAGCTTGCGGTACTGGTAGATCGTGGCCACCGCGAATTACCGATTCGTCCTGATTACACAGGAAAGGACTTGCCTACGGCACGAACTGAACGTGTCATGGTAAGATTAGATAATGTTGATGCTGATGGTGACTGCGTAAAACTGGCGAAAGAATGAAACACTGGCTAAGAAAGGATCTGCTGGGAATCCGATACCTGGATGCTGATGAGATTTCCCATATCCTTGACACAGCTGAAGCATTCAAACAAGTGGGGACACGCGATGTTAAAAAAGTGCCTGCCTTACGCGGCAAAACCCTGGTTAATTTCTTTGTTGAGCCAAGCACCCGCACCCGTACATCGTTTGAACTAGCCGCATTTCGCCTTAGCGCCGATGTAATCAACATAACCACTGATACTTCCAGCCTTACTAAGGGCGAAACTCTAAAAGATACTGCACGCAACCTGGAAGCCCTACATGCAGATATCATCGTCTTGCGCCATACGGCTCCCGGGGCCCCCGGCTTTCTGTCAACGCGGCTAAAGTCGAGTGTGATCAACGCCGGTGATGGCGCTCATGAACATCCCACGCAGGCATTGTTGGATGCGCTGACCATTCGTGAAAAAAAGAAGACGATCAAGGGTTTGCATGTCGTGATCATTGGCGATATTTTGTTCTCCCGCGTGGCACGTTCCAATATTTGGACACTTCTGAAGCTTGGCGCAAAGGTGACACTGGTAGGCCCAAGCACTTTGGTACCACGTAGTTTCGAGCAGTTAGGAGTGAATATCGTGCGAGATATTGAGGCAGCCTTACCTGACGCCGATGTAGTTAATCTACTACGCATCCAGCATGAGCGCCAGCGGCGGGAGTATTTTCCCGGCCTGGGTGAATACACCAAACTCTTTGGATTAACCAAAGAACGTGCAGAGTTATTGAAAGATGATTGCCTGATAATGCATCCCGGACCGATCAACCGTGGGGTGGAAATTGACAGCGAAATCGCTGATAGCAGACGCAGCGTCATACTTGATCAGGTAACCAACGGCCTGGCGGTGCGCATGGCAGTGCTCTATCTATGCGGTGGAGTTTCCAATCTTGATGCAACTGCTGGCTCCGCAACGGAGGACGAGTCATGAACCTGGTAATTCGTAAAGGTAGAATTATCGACCCGGCCAACCAGCGGGATGAAATCTCAGATTTATTTATAGTAGACGGTAAGATTGCTACTGCCGACGAGTTTGCTGCTACGGAAGACCCCTGCGATGAAATAGACGCAGCCGGCAAGGTGGTCGCACCTGGATTGATTGACATGCACGTTCATCTGCGTGAGCCCGGCCAATCCGCGAAAGAAACGATAGAGTCTGGTACCATGGCAGCGGCAGCCGGCGGCTTCACCTCAGTAGTCTGTATGCCTAATACTTCTCCGGTAATCGATGACCCCAGTGCCGTCACCTGGCTACAGAACAGGATCAGTCAAAAAGCCGTAGTCAACGTCTTTCCGGTCGGAGCAATTACACGTAAATTGGCCGGTGAAGAACTAACTCCAATCGGCTCTATGCTGCAGAGCGGAATCGTGGCCATTTCCGATGACGGTAAGTGCGTCCAGAATCACGGTCTCATGCGCCGGGCAGTCGAGTACGCGCGCATGTTCGATATTCCAATCGTCGACCACTGCCAGGACTACAGCCTGGTTCAGGAAGGGGTAATGAATGAAGGTTACTGGAGCAGTGTCCTTGGTCTGCCAGGCTGGCCGGCTGCCGGCGAAGAACTCATCGTCTTGCGCAACATCCTGCTCGCTGAGCACTTCTACTCACGCATTCACTGCCAGCACATCACTTGTGCCGGCAGTATCAGGCACATCCGTGAGGCACGGCAGCGAGGTGTCCATGTATCGGCTGAAGTATGCCCGCACCATATAGCGCTAACCGATGAGTCGATCCAAAGTTTTGATCCGAATTTCAAGATGAACCCGCCGCTAAGAACCCAGGCAGATATCGATGCGTTAATTGAGGGAATTGCCGATGGCACCGTCTCTGTCCTAGCTAGTGATCATGCCCCACACTGTCCATACGAGAAAGAAGTGGAGTTCAACTTCGCCCCATTTGGTATAATCGGACTGGAAACTGAACTTGGTTTGTTCATTGATATCCTAATCCACAAAAAGAAGGCAATCGATCTGCCACGTCTGATAGCCATGTTTACTATCGAGCCGGCGCAGCTATTAAAATTAGATACGGGGACACTCTCTGCCGGTACTGAGGGGGATGTCACCATCATTGACCCGGATCTGGAATGGCAAGTTAATATCGAAGAGACGAAATCATTTTCTCGCAACTCCCCCTTTCATGGGTGGGAGCTTAAAGGTCGCGCCATCCGTACAATAGTTGCCGGCAAGACTGTCTTCAGTTTATAAATCAGATCACTGTTCGATGCTGGCAGTTTTGGGAATACTATCCAGATCAATCAAGTCACTTAGAATATTGAGTGCTTCCACTCTTTCGGCATCGTAGTATGTACTTTCCTCGTCGTCTGGCTGCCCGCCTTTGGCGAGTGCTGACAAAATACTGCTGCTCTTATCCGAAGAACTGCTGACCAGCTGTAGCTCTGCGCTCTCCGCATTATCCAGTGTAATTTTATAGACGAGAGGCTTCACCGCATCTGTTTCTTCCCGTTCCGCAATTCGTTTTTCCTTGCGCTTTTTTTCCTTTTCGATTTCTGCCCTGCGCTGGGCTTCGTTCAGGGAAATCGAATTCTTTTCTTTGAGTTCCTTAAGCCGCTCAATATCATTCATGACATATTGAAACTCACGCGAATTCATGACCCTTTGCTTTGATCGCTCACGCAACTCTTCGAGATAAGGTGCTTGATTTGCAAACTTCTCAATTCGCAGCGGACTTACTTCATCATATGGCAAGGGGGCATCGAGCGCTGATTCACCGATATCCTGCTGGTCGGTAAGTGTGGGCAGAATGATATCAGATACTACACCACGTAGCTGGGTGGACTGCCCGCTCGGGCGATAAAACTGTTGGATCGTAAGCTTCAATGCGCCTGCATTAGTATCTTCACCGGCGACCGGTGACATAAACCTTCCGATGTTAAACATCGTTTGAACCGTGCCCTTGCCGAAGGTGCTGGTGTCACCAACGATTACTGCGCGATTATAATCCTGCAGCGCACCGGCAAAAATTTCACTGGCTGAAGCACTCAAGCGGCTGGTCAGCACCAGCATCGGACCATCATAGGCAATCCGTGAATCACGATCCCTGGAAATGGTAATATTACCCTGAGTATCCTTGGCTTGAACCACCGGACCTTCTTTGATGAATAGTCCGGTTAGATTGACGGCTTCCTCAAGCGATCCGCCACCATTCGTCCGCAAATCCACTACCAGGCCTTGGATCTTCTCCTGCTTGAGACGCTCGAGTAAAATCTCTACATCACGCGTGGTACTTTTAGCATCATTTTCATTACGGTTGCGCGACATGTCGGCATAAAACGACGGCAGCGTAATCCAGCCCACACGTTCCTTGTTGCCATCAGTTCCCACGCGCTCAATGACCTCTGCATAGGCTTCCTGTTGTTTAAGTTCAACTTTATCGCGAGTAATGTTGACTACTTTCTTTTGTGAAGGGTCCAGGGATTTATCCGGGATTACCAGCAACTGAACGGTAGTCCCCTTTTCCCCCCGGATCATTTTAACCACCTCTCCCAGTTCCATATCGACGACATCGACAAAGTCTTCGTCACCCTGAGCTACACCAACAATGCGATCGTTTACGTTGACCTCACCGACCTTATCCGCAGGACCGCCCGGCACCAGTTCAACTATCTTTACATACCCTTCATCAGAGCGCAGTACGGCGCCGATGCCAACCAGTGAAAGTCGCATACTGATTTCAAAGTTATCCAAATCATCGGGATCAAGATACTCAGAATGCGGGTCATAAACACGCGCCAGACTGCCCAGAAAATCATAAATTATGTCGTTCTCGTCTCTTTCTTCAACCCGCTTGAGCAATTGCTCATAACGTTTCGCAACGATCTCCGCACCTGGTTTATCGTTTACTTCGCTTAACTTAATTTGCAGCAGTTCGCTTTCTATCCTCTTACGCCATAATTCTTTGGCTTGCTCTTCGTTAGCCGGCCATGGTGCTTCTGACCGGTCAAGCATTGAAGTTTCATTGCTGTCAAAGCTGTACTCCCCTTTTAAAAGCTCGTTGACGTATTCTACCCGCTGATTGACACGCTGCTTGAATAGCTCATGGATTCTGTAAACTGGTGCCGGATTGCTTAATTGCACATAATCCTGCAACTCTGCTGAGTACTCTCTGCGCAACACCTCGATATCTTCCTGCGTAAAGAACATTTTGCTGTAGTCTAGCGATTCCAGATACGTGTCGAGCAGCCGTGAGCTTAAGTCCTGATCAAAGGTTTGGCGGGTTAGGTGACCGCGCTCAAGCAGCCTTGCTATATAGAACGATATGATACCCGGCTCGGGCTCTTTAGTTGCATTAGCTGCTACAGGCAGCAGCGTAACGATTGCTAAACACGATAATAATACTGATTTGAACACACTCACGAATTATTGAAATTGTGCATCAGCTTGGCGACAAATCAACCCTGCTTATGTAAATTAGGCCAATTTTTACCGTCTGCGTCGCAACTAAATTCTGCAAAAGTCAAGTGTCCAGCATTCCACTTTCTAGGTTGAGCATCCTTTTGACTTCAGGATACAGTGCAGGATTAGTAGCAATACAGGAATTACCGGTTATCGGGTCACCCCCATTCCAGGCAGTCACCGAGCCGCCTGCTCCAGTTACAATTGGAATTAATGGCAACACATCCCATGGGTTAACAATCGGATCCAGCATGATATCTATGCCGCCACAAACCAGCATCAGATAACCATAACAGTCCCCCCAACCCCGCACGGTACGGCAACTTTGGCAAAGTTGAGAAAAGCCATCAAAATTCTGGTATTTCGCAACATTCATGTAATCTGTCGTCGATAAGGTGGCATCAGCTAAAGAGCGTACTTTGCTCACCCGCACCGACTCACCGTTTAAAGTAGTGCCTTCGCCATCGCCTACACAGAGTTGGTTAAGTACGGGTTGATGGATTGCACCAAGAATCGGACGCCCCCGGTGCAACAGCCCGATCAGGGTGCCAAAAAGCGGACAACCCGCTGCGTATGATACAGTCCCGTCGATGGGATCCAATACCCATACATACTCCGCTGATTCGTTCCTGTTACCAAATTCTTCGGCCAGGATCCCATGGTCAGGATAGCGTTCCCTGATCATCTCGCGCATAGCCTGCTCAGCTTCGCGATCCGCTTGGGTTACCGGGCTATCGTCCGATTTGTGTTCTACTTGGACTGGGCGCGACGGGTGGTAGTGACGATTGATAATTTCCCCACTGACTACGCAAAGTTCATTCAAAAACCCGCGGTAATCTGCGCTAATCATAGCCATCCACCATCAACTGATACCGGCAGGCTTTGCTTACTCCTGCTATTAAAAAGGAATATCATCCTCCGGCTCATCTTGTTGAGCCGCAGGTTGTGAGCGCACAGAGCCGCCCGCAGATCCCGAGCCGCTGCCTGCTGCGGAAGAACGACTGTCACCGCCACTGTCGCCACCTCGCGAGCCCAGAAGTTGCATGGTTTCACCAACAACACGCAATTTGCTTCGTTTCTGGCCGCTTTGTTTATCTTCCCAGGTATCCAGTTGCAAACGGCCTTCAATAAATACCGGCCGACCCTTTTTCAAATATTCACCAGCCACTTCTGCGGTACGCCCCCAAAGAGTCACATCTACGAATGTCGTCTCCTCGCGTTTCTCGCCATTCTCCAGACTGTACTGCCTGTTAACCGCCATACCTACTTCGGTAACCGCACTACCCTTAGGGGTATAACGAACTTCAGGATCACGGGTGACATTTCCCAACAAAATAACTCGATTAAAATTAGCCATGACCTACTACTTATTTGTTTTTGCTTTAGCTGCTGCTTTCTTCGCCGGTATCCTGCGACAGTTCTGGCGGTAGACCTGCTTGTCGAGCTTAAACTTACTCTGCAGGGCATCTATCGACGACGCAGCACCTTCGACCACGAAGTTGACGAAATGTCCCGCAGATAATGCACCCGGCGCATAAGCCAGTTCCCGACGGTCCATATTTTGCACACCCAATACTTTACAGGACTCGCCCTCAAAGTCAGCAGTGAGTCTGTCGATTGCCTTTTTTACCTCATCCGCTCCCTGTGCATCCAGCACTAACAGGAACTCATACTGTCTCATATCACTCATTTAATAGGGTCTTTATTGTAAATATTCATTGCCGCATCAATCCCTTTCTTCAATATATGTGAAATTGCCTGCGCCGCTGTGCGGGTTATCGCTCTCACTTTCGGTGCTTCCACACTGCTAAATTTACTCAGCACATGGTGTTGCAAAGGTGCATTTGTTGCGGCTCCGACACCTACCCGCAACCTGCTCAACTGCTCGGTATGCAGGTGGTTTATTATCGATTGCATGCCATTATGACCACCTGAAGATCCGCTGCGCTTTATCCGCAAGCGCCCCAGTGGCAATGCAGCATCGTCATAGACAGTAAGCACCTGACTAGCTTTGATGCGATAAAACCTGGACACAGCTGCAACCGCAACTCCACTGAGATTCATAAATGTCATGGGTTTAAGAAACAAAATGCCGGATCCATTATAATACTGAGCATGCCAGGAAGATTTGTTTTGCCAATTTCCGTCAAGTTCGCCAACCAAGTAATCAAGCACATCAAATCCTATGTTGTGCCTAGTCCCTGAATACTTATCCCCCGGGTTGCCTAAACCAACTACTAACTGGATCTCATCACGACCTGCAGTGTTCTCAGCCATACGGACTGGTTAGCCAAATGCTATCCATGGCTATTCCTCGCTTACTTCTTCTTCCTTCTTCTCCTTAATTGCTTCCGGTTCGGTTGGCTCCTCCGTTTCTTCTGTTGGTTCAGCTTCAATCCGCGGTGCCATTACATGAAAGACGGCCAATTGTGGGTCTTGTGTCGATACCACGCCTTCGGGCAATTGAATGTCACCGATATGGATGGAGTCACCTATGTCCAGCGCAGAAACATCAACATTGATCACGCTAGGCAGCTTCGCTGGTAGACAGGACACTTCAATCTGGCGCAAGTTTTGCTCCAGCAAGCCACCCTGATTTTTAACCCCGATCGCATCACCATCCGGCTCAACCATTACCTCGGTGGTGATTTCTTCATCCATTGAAACAGCCAGAAGGTCCAAGTGCAAAATATCACCAGAGACCGGGTGGTGCTGGATTTCCTGGATCAGCGCATTGGACTTTTTACCATCCTTCACATCCAATTCGATCAATAGGTTTTCGCCAACCGCATGATTGAGTAATGTTTCTACTTCATTGCGCAAGAATTGCAGATTGGCAGGGTCATTGTTTTGCCCGTATAAAACACCGGGGATAATCCCCTGCCTACGCAAGCGTCCAACTTCACCGCTGCCAGTCACATCCCTGGCCATTGCTTTTAGTATGTTTTCCTTCGCCATAATCTAATCATCTACAGTCTTATTGAGTTATCTCGTTGTCTATCTCGAATAATGAGCTCACCGACTCATCGTCATGGATCCTGCGAATTCCCTCGCCGAGCAGTTCCGCGATACATAATACATTAATCGGATAGTTGCTACTTGTTTCTAGCGGCACGCTGTTGGTCGTTATCAATTCCTCGATTTCGGAATCCTTTAGGCGCTCAAACGCGATTTGCGTAAGCACCGCATGCGAGACTCCGGCAAAAACCCGCTGTGCACCATTTTCACGCAGTACCTTTGCCGCATTGGTCAGTGTGCCTGCCGTCTCAGTAAGGTCATCGACCAGCAAGACATTGCGACCTTTGACTTCGCCAATTAAACTTAGTGTTTCAACCTCGGTCGCACTTTTTCTATTCTTTGCAACGATTGCCAGTGGTGCACCAAGACCATTGGCATAAGCTTGTGCCAATTTAATCCCTCCGACATCCGGTGAGACGACAACCAGGTTATCAAGCTTTCTTTTCCGCAAGTGGCGAATGATGACCGGCGAGGCGTACAAGTGATCTACCGGGATATCAAAAAACCCCTGAATCTGTTGTGCGTGCAAATCGAGCGTTAACACCCTGTTGACACCAGCTGCAGTCAATAAGTTAGCCATCAGTTTAGCCGTAATTGGCACTCGCGGCTGATCTTTGCGATCCTGCCTGGCATAACCAAAAAAAGGAATGACGGCAGTCACCCGCGCAGCGCTTGCGCGTGTAGCCGCATCCACCATAATCAGTAGCTCCATGATATTCTGATTGGTCGGCGGACAGGTTGGCTGGATTATGAAAACGTCTCGGCCACGAATATTTTCATTGATACGAATAAAGGTTTCTCCATCGGGAAATGAGGTAACCATCGCATCACCCAGCGGCTTGGACAGATAGGCGCAAATTCGTTCGGCTAAATCACGGTGTGCCGAACCGGAGAAAACCTTCATTTCTGGCTTGTGCGCAAACATAGTAAAGAATCGGCGATCCTACTCTACGTATTCATTTATTCAATAAGAAAATCGATAGAAATTCGGATTGGGCTGTTTCACGCGATTTGGACAGAAGGCCCCGACCATATCGGGACGTATCAGCCACATGACGATTGCTGCTGGCCAGAGGCTCCACACTGTGCACAATGCGAGCAATAACCAACAACGCACTTAGCACTATCAATTCAGAGGCATTCATTGATTAAGTTCATCAATTATTTTAATCGCTTGCCGGTCAAGACTCGTTCTTTTGTTCAGACCTGCATCTATGGGCTGGCAGCAGGCTGTGCCGCGGCGTTGTTCCATATCACCATCCACACCATCTTCAAGCATGGCTTGGAAGACCGGGCTGCTGAATTCAGCGCTTGGACCTTTGTTGCCTGGTCACTCCTAATAATAACCGCTACCTCGTTGGCAGCCGGACTATTGCTGGCGTACGTCTGCCCGGAAGCATCCGGCAGCGGCGTTCCACAGGTTAAGGTTGCTTTCTGGGAACGCTTTGGGGTGATGCCTATCAAAATGGTCGTCGTGAAATTTATTGCCGGTGCACTGACGATTGGCGGAGGCACCTCGCTGGGCCGTGAGGGTCCAACAGTACAAATCGGGTCAGGGCTCTCGTCATTTTTGGCACCACTAATGGGAGTGGCAAAACAAAACCGCCGGATTGGTGCGGCTGCAGGCGCCGCCGCCGGCCTTGCCGCAGCATTCAATGCCCCGCTGACGGCAATAGTTTTCGTATTGGAGGAAATTATCGAGGACATGAATAGCCGACTGCTAGGAAGCGTCATCCTCGCTTCTGTGCTCGGAGCCATCGTAACGCACGCAATCTTTGGCGAGGAACCGGCATTCCAAATGGCTGAAATAGATTCGCACACATGGCTGGTGTATTTGTTTGTACCACTGGTTGCAGCTTTTGCGGCACTATGCGGTGTCGGCTTTCATCATCTCACCCTCTTGGTTCGTGCAGCTGCTAAGAAGAATCTAAAGCTACCGTTGTGGCTACAGCCGGTCGTTGGCGGCTGGGTCACCTGGGCGCTCGGCTGCACGGTTTTCATTGCAACAGGTAGTATCGGTGTTTTCAGCATGGGTTACCACGATCTGTCTCTCGCTTTGAATAACCAGATGATTTGGTGGGTTGCCGGCATCTTGCTGGTAGCCAAGTTGCTAGCTACCGCCTGCAGCTATGGCACCGGTGGTTGTGGAGGAATCTTTGCCCCGACACTATTTTTGGGAGGTATGGCCAGCGTGTTTCTGACCGGCTTGATTGATTTTGTCTACCCGCTAGATGCCAAAGATCAAATGCTGCTGGCGATCGTCGGGCTGAGTGCCTGCTTGGGCGCTGTAGTGAGAGCCCCCATCACTTCGATCCTGATTGTCTTTGAAATGACCCAGCAATTTTCACTGGTCCCCTCATTGTTGATCGGCACACTGGTGAGTCAGTGGATTGCCCGTCAACTCACTGCCAATAACTTCTATGAAGCAGTACTTCATCAGGATGGACACGATTTACGCAAGGTGGTACCACCACGTGACCTGCACGCCTACCGCCAACTCCCGGCATGGACAATTGCTTCTCTCAAACCGGTATTGGCCAATGATTTATCGCCGGATGCTCTCGACGCGCTTCTTGAGCAATACAGCTTCAGGAGGTTTCCTGTGATCAATAATAATGGTGACTTATGCGGTATTCTGACCCGGGAGGCCGCCCGTAAAGCGATACTGACTGGCGAAAGCGCCGAGTTAGAAGAAGCAACCATTTGCCCGCGCGATATGTCGATTGGCGAAATCCAGAGCCGGATTATTGAATCCCCCACTGGCAGCGTAGTAATTGCCGATCCGGCAAATACCAACCGACCAGCCGGTCTACTCACTTTACACGACTTGCTACGTGCAGAGGCGGAAATGGGCAAACGCCTGCCCGGAGTGTAGCCGCAATTAGCCCGGATCAATCACAAACTTCGTAGCGAGACGCAGCGTGAGGTGCTTGGGTACAAGGCGGGCGCAGGATTTCGCTGTGAGCTGTATGAGTACATACTGTGAATAG
>CAYUDZ010000050.1:0-16985 GCA_964443575.1 uncultured Chthoniobacteraceae bacterium
TAACTTAAATTGTAACCAACTTATTTTCAATGGCTTTTAACTGGACACTAGTGTTGTGGTATATATAAATGTCTAAACAATTTATGAGCATGCCTGATCTACCTCCCCCCAAAAACCAGTGTCGGCGGCGTGCCTTCACCTTAGTAGAATTATTGGTCGTCATCACGATCGTCGGTATCCTGATTGCCTTGTTGCTGGCCGGGCTGCGGATTGCCCTGACTTCGGCGGCAATTGCCCAGTCGATCAGCGGGATCAAGCAAAGCGGTGAGATTGTGATGCTGGAGGCGATCGATAACAATAATACCGTTATCCTGCATAAATCGGGTGATGGTAGTGGAATGACAAATTGGCAGTTGTTTGGTATGGTCTGGCATGCCTTGTCTAAAGGGGCGAACCGGGGTGATATAGCCGAGCAGGTCTACAAAGTTGCCTGCACACCAGCCTGGCAATCACAAGCAAACAGTGAGTGGGAAGTCTGGGGCGGTAATATGGACGACAATGTGGAGCTTGGCGCCGTATGGGAAGATGTCATAGTAGAGAAAGGTGCAACACCTGCAGATGACCGGGTAGTTTCCGGCTTAAGAATGGCCCGGGTGAATAAACCCAACCTCTACCCGCTGCTGGCGGACTCGGCCAATGACACGGGCAAGCCCCGCGCGCGCTTCGGTAATACAAATGATTATAAGTTCGCCATGCGCTACCGCGAGCAGGGACCGATCTTTTTCCTGGACGGTTCGGTGCGCCTGGTTGGGGTTGATGATATGGAAGATTACAACATCGACGTCGCTTACCTATTCGATCAGGGTAATACCGTTTCGAATCCTACTCAGGTAACGCCCTAGCCTGCTAGACTCCCACTAAGAATTGCTGTAGTATAACTCGACAACGACAACAACAACAAAATATTTTTATCCCTATGAATCCCACACGACGCAATTTTCTAAAAACCGGCCTTGCTGGCCTGGCAGCCGGTAGCTTAAGCACGACAACTGAGGCTAAAACACCAACCTCAAAAGTTGATCGCAGGAAGTTCGGCAAGATCGGCGATGATGTTTCCATTTTGGGGCTAGGCTTGGGTAGCTCATTCTACAAGCCTTACAGCCACAATCAGGAAGAAGGGCATGCGCTCCTCGAAGAGGCATTGGACGCCGGTATCAACTATTGGGACAACGCCCACACCTACGGCAACAACATGGCCGACTACGTCCCCAGCGAAGATATCATTGGCCCGGTGGTTGAAAAACGCCGCAAGGAAATTTTCCTGGTCAGCAAATCGGTTAAACGCGACTACGATGGGTTTTGGCGGGAGTTGGAGCTCAGCTTGAAGCGCCTCCGCACCGACCAGATCGATCTTTTCCACCTGCACAACCTCAAGCCGGTTGACAGCATCGATGAAATGGAACAGGGCTGCTTTAAAGCGGTCACCGAGGCCAAGGAACAAGGACTGATTCGCTCGTTTGGTATCACCGGACACTCTGGTGCCCAAATCCTGATCGATGCGCTGAAGCGCTTTGACCCGGATGCCCTGCTGACTATCTTCCCCTGCAACCGCCCGGACGATGGCAGATACGAGGATGAGTTGCTGCCGCTGGCACGCGAACGCAAGATGGGAATCGTCGGCATGAAAACCGTCAAACACGCACGCAATGCCGACCTCGTTGGGTCCGACCTGATCCGTTACGCACTCGGACTCGAAGGCGTGCACAGTGTGATTGTCGGGCTGGATACCGCCGCGCATTTAAACGAAAACATCGCCATGGCCACCGGCTTTCAGCCGCTCAGCGAGGAACAGCGCACGGCGATGATCCGCGATTCGCAGCTAGCCCTGGCCGGCCTCATCGCCCCGTGGGATGTCCCCGGCTATGAAGATGGCGGTCGCTGCGGTCACGTGTAAACCATACATTTCAGAACTGAAATGTGTGCCTTAGTCTGAGCGGATGACTGATTTATACCGGTTCCGAAGAGGTTAGTATAAGTCCTTTTCCTAATCGTGGGCGTTAGCGTGATCATAATCGTACTCGCAATCGCGACCATGACCTGGAGCTACGACTTGCTGCTGTCGATTATGATTACGCTCAGGATTACGATTACGAATTTGGGTTTCCAACAAACCTCATTAGCCACTAACCCGCATCAATCACAAGCCTTTGACGGATCCGGGCTAACGCCCGGTGATACCTGGGGCTAGTGGCTTGAAACGAATAATCAGAAACGGGGGCTTGGTTTCGTTGTTGCCGGCATTGAGTACCGGTCCTTTGTGCAACTGGTTGATCACCACATACAGCATGCCATCCGGGCCATAGCTGAAGGCGTCCGGCCAGGGAAATCCCGAAAAAGAGGGAGGCGGAAGTAACCTCCCCGAATCCTGGGTCAATCCCGCGCCTGCAGAAATCACCCAAGCTGCCTTCACCCCTAGCCCCCTCGCGCCACTGGTGTCGCTGGGTGATGATGGCAAGTTGGTGTACAAAGCCTACAGCGATCAAGGCGACCGGGTACTCGACTGGTCCACCTGCGGCTACAACCGCAGCGAAGTGCCGATTCCCGATGTGAAGGTGGTGGCAACCCTGAGCCCGCCGGAGGGAGCAGCCAAGCCGAACGGCAACATGAAATACCCGATGGGTCCGGACAGTCGCGAGCTCATCCAAAGCGCCATCGACCAAGTCGCTGCCCAACCTGCCGGTGTCGATGGCTTCAAGGGCGCAGTGCTCTTGAAGAAAGGCACTTATTACATCGACGGTAGTCTTAGCGTCGGACCCGGTGTCGTGCTTCGCGGTGAGGGCGACGGCGAAGATGGCACGGTCTTGATTATGAAGAGTGCCAGCAACAAAGATGTCGCGCTCCGCCTTGAGGGCGCTGGCGGGATAGAGGCTGCGGAAAATCCCGATGCGGCCCGAATCGTCGATCCTTACGTGCCCACCGGCACACTGCAATTGAACCTCGAACATACCGACCAGTTCAAGGTCGGCGATTTTGTGCATGTTAAGAAGACCGTCAATGAGCAGTGGATCGAGGACCTCGGCATGGGCGAACGCCTCCGCCACATCCGCGGCGGGAAAGAGGGCGCCTTCAAGAAACCCTGGAAACCCGAAGCTTATCAATTCAGGATATTACGCCAAATCACTGCTGTCGACAGCAACACGATCACCCTCGATGTCATGCTGCCCCAATCATTCGACGAAAAGCAGTCAGCCGACTCCGGCCATCCTTCACGTTCCGGGTGGAGGATACAAAACATGCGTGACGGGTATTCACGAACCCATCGCCGCATGGTTTGCTAATCAGGGAATTCGCCCTTTTATGTTGGTTTATCGTTGTCCTGCTGACCGGACAGATCCGAAAGGACCGCAGCAGGATATCCAACGGGCGATGCGACTACTCCGCTCAAATGCCAAAGAGTGGAATATCGACCCCGACCGCATCGGAGTCATCGGGTCATCGGCCGGTGGGAATCTCTCCGTGCGGGCCAGTGTCTTCGCAGAGCAGGATACTTACCCGCCCAAGGACGAAGTAGACCAATTCCATTCCAAACCGGATTTTTCGATTTTGCTGTATCCGGCCTGGGTGGGCAACCGGGGCACCGGTGGGCTCAGCAGTTGGGTTAAGGTAACAAGGGAGATTGGCCCTACCTTCATTACCGCGGCTAAGGATGACCAACACTTCAGGTCATCACCTCCCTATGAGAAAGCACTGGCGGCGGCAGGAGTGCCGGTCTAATCGCTGTATTTCGAAACCGGTGGCCATATTGCACTAGTGGCTACGCTCAATCCCGGACTGAATGACCCGGCCGACCCCAAGGACATCGACACCTCGGTGGTGGCTTACCTCCTCTTCAATCCGGCGTTGCATAGTGGCAACAAAGTGGATTCCGAAGTCTCAGTCAAAGAGCACTTGAAAGCGGACACCCCACCGATGGTCGCATTCTGGGGCACAGAAGATAACTGGCTGAAGGGCTGGAACCAGGCTTACGAGAAAATAGAGTCCCTCGGGATCCCAGTCGAGTGGTGGAGTGCCGTCGGCCAGGGCCACGCCTTATTTAACAAAGAACCCTGGAAAACGCTAACCATCGCCGAAGCTGACCGCTTCCTGGTCCGTCAGGGCTTGCTGCAAGGGGAACCGACCCTACCTCCCCCACCATCCGGTGAAGAATTAATAAAGTATGCCCAGGGAGTCGGCACCCCGGACTATCCGGAAGACATTTTTACCACCCGTGGAACCCGCGAGATCCCGGCAATGGATAAGTACTTTACCCACATGAACCTTTTGAGCCTCAGTTTCCGGAAGAATCTCCGGGCCAGGCGGTATCCGCTAAGAAATATCGATCCCGACACCGAGTCGGTTGGTGATACAGTATTCCCGCATGTTGATTACATCGGCATGATCCCTGGCAAAACCTACCTCGTCGATGTCAAGAAGCAGGGAGCCTCACTTACCTTGCGCCTCACGGACAAGGCGACAGGGGAAGAATACGCTAATCATACCTGGGATATGACCAAGGTGGGTAAAGAGGGGACTAAGACAGCCCCCATTCTGCACAAAGACCGCATTGGTCTCCGCCACATGTCGACCAAGCAATTCATCTATAAAGATTTTAAAGTCGAGCAACTGTGATAACTGCCTTACGCCACAAGCGTATTAGATATGTCCTGATTTATTCGGGTTAGTGCCCTCTGTGCCACAGCAGACCTGCCCTGCCCTGGAGCACAGAGAACGCAAAAAAACAATTGTGCTGCCCGTGACAACTCCTTGTAGCCTGTGTTACAACTTCAAATTATGAAATTCGGAATAATCGGAACAGGCATGATTGGCGCGTTCCACGCCAAAGCGATCGAGACAATGGCAGGCGGTGAATTGGGGGGCGTCGCCGATAAGTTGGCCGACCGTGCCGAGACATTTGCCACTGAAAATAATACGAAAGCCTACGCCTCGGTCGAAGAAATGGTTGGCGATCCGGGAATTGACATTGTCACCATCGGCACACCGTCCGGCGCACATTACGAACCGGCCATGCTCGCGATCGAAGCCGGAAAACATGTCATAGTAGAAAAACCACTAGAAATAACACTTGAGAAAATTGACGAGATGATGGCTCGAGCGGTCGCCAAAGGAGTGACGCTGGCTGCCGTCCTGAACCGTCGCTTTCACCCTGCCATGGACCATTTCAAAAATGCTATAGCCAGCGGCAGATTTGGTACTTTGACTTCGGCATCAGCCTACGTGAAGTGGTACCGCGACCAAGCCTACTACGACTCCGCTGGCTGGCGTGGTACCTGGGCGCTCGATGGCGGTGGCGCCTTGATGAACCAGTCGATCCATACTATCGATGCCCTAATTTATCTCGCCGGACCAGTTCACTCTGTTCAGGCCAACACGGCCTGCCTAGCACACGAGAATATCGAGGTAGAAGATATTGCTGTGGCGATTGTCGAGTTTAGAAATGGCGCGCTTGGGGTTATCGAAGGAACAACTACTGCATGGTCGCAGGATGGGCATCCAGCCCGTGTCCAACTGGCTGGAACTGAAGGTTCCGTATTCCTGGCGGATGAGTCATTCGAAGTCTGGGATTTCATGCGCCAGGCCCCTGAAGATAAAGAGGTTAAAGCCCAGCACATGAAAAGCTCAGCGGCCGGACTGGGCGCCAATGATCCGAAGGCAATCAACTCTTACCAGCACCAACGAAACTTCGAAGAGGTGGTCAACGCCATCAAAGAAAGCCGTGAACCATCCACCTCCGCAAGCGAAGCGCGTAAGAGTGTAGAGCTGATCCGCGCAATCTATGAATCGGCCCAGAACGATGGTAAGAAAGTGATCGTAAACTAGAACACCGGGACTGATCCGGCATCGAGAGTAGTTAAAGCAATTGAACTATCCACTTTTTCGAGTGGTTTCACAGTAGATTTTTCTAGTAAGAAAACATATCGTAACACTATGAATGGTTCCCCTGATACTGTTCGAGCGGAAGAAGCGCCACGCCCAAAGAAGATCCTGCGCCTGGTATACAAATTTATCCTGATTAGCATCGCCGTACACGTTGTCGGCTTACTGATCTTCGGTGGCTTCATTATCTTCAAACGCCTGCAACCGGAGCCGGTGCAGTTCGAGGAGCCAGTCCAACTCAAACGGATCGAGCCCAAAAAGCGGGAGTACAAGATGCGCGTCAAGGAACAGCAGAGCCGTTCCAGCAGACCGAAAATCCAACCGCGACTGCAGAGTGTGCGCCCGTCACCGCTGGCAATGCCGACTATCGATACAAAAATTACCCCGGTTAAGAGTGAACTGACAGATTTACCCGGTGTTGCAGATGGTTGGCCAGGGCCTCGGCTTTGGCGGCGGGCTGGGCGAATTGACCTCGTTCGGCTATACCCTCGCCTCGGCAGGCGCACTGACGGGCTATCTCTACGATTTAAAACTGGATAAAGATAAAAAAGTCATCGACCCGGCATTAATCGGAGCCTACAGCAGGGCTACCAGAAATTCCCGTACGGCTGCAGTCTAAAAAAGCAGTCAAAGAACTGGTGGATTCTCGCCAGCTGAGCATGCGCAAATTTGACAGAAGTTTTTTTAAATCCGAGAAAGCGCTCTACGCTTCTTTCTGGATATTCCCCAACCAGCCGGCCGTAGAAGCCCCCAAGGCATTTAATGTTGAAAAAGAGGTCGAACCCGCGGCACTCGTGATCCCCTACTCCGGCAGCTTTATGGCTTCCGAAACCGGCAACTTCCGCTTCTATGGTCGTGCCGATGATATTCTGATCGTACGCATCAATGGCAAAATCGTGCTGGATGGTTCTGCTGTAGAAGGCACTTACACTGACTGGAAAACGAGCAGCGGGGAGACGGGTGCCCCACTTTTCGGGCAGTTGAGGACGGGTATTTACGGCGACTGGTTCAAGCTTCAGGCAAATAAAAGCTACGACATCGATATCATCGTCGGCGAAGTACCCGGTGGCGATTTTGGCTGCTGGCTGACATTCCAGAAAGAAGGCGGTGAACCAAAAATCTTCTCGACCAGGAGCTTGAACGATAAGGAAAAAAGCTTCCTTAAGAGGCTGCATCCCGACAGCAGAAAATTCCTTTAGCCCGACTAATCAGCAACTGCTTGCGGTGTGGCAACAACAGTCCTGACGCGCACATTCCAGTCGTCTCCCAAGCGCTGCTGAAGTTGCTGCTCAAACGAAGTAATGACCTCATCAAGTACGGCTAGATTGGCCACTTTTTCACGGGCCAGGTCAGGCAATTCATTCATCGCCAGCTCGACCTCAGCCGGCGTCAGCTTATTCCACAGGCCATCCCGCATTTCGCTGATTTCCAGCTTTTCTGATTCGATGGCAATAATTTCGGGTGGCGGTACGATCACGCTCAAACTCTCACCATCGAGCTGTACTTCAAACGGCTTCTCAAGGTCGAATCCTGCCATCGCTATAAACCGTCCTTCGACGCGCAACCGCTTGGTGCTGCGCAGGAATTCGTGGCTCATTTCGCGCCGTACTTCCACCGGGTGCTCGACTACGATTAGCTTGCTGGCGCCGTGACCTTTTTCGACAATGACCGAATCATCATAGATAATCTCCGGCTGGACATTCCAGACTCCGGCGATGACACCTGCAATACGCTCGACAGCACCGGTGCCCCGATCAAGTACGCGCCCAGCGCTGGTGCTGAGTTCGCGGATGCTCAGGAAGGCGGTCACCGCTGCGATCACCGCCAGCATCACAAGAGCCATTGGCCAGCCGATGAGTGGTCGCCTTGGGCTCATTGCTTAGAATATTGGCGGCTTATTTGAAGCGGATGCGCACACCCTGCGATTGCTCACGCAGCATTTCCTCATGCTCCTCATCGGTGCATGGGGCATTAATCGGCACGCCGGCATCGGCATCATTTGGCTCTACCAGTTGCTGTTCGATCATATACTGTTCCAGCTCTTCGCCGCTGATATCAGCAAGCATTTTGCCGTTGACCTCGACACATGGTGACAATGGCTGGCCGCTTTTTTGCTCCATTTCAAAGCGGAACTCAGGATTCTGCAGAATGTCTTTTTCGGTGTAATCCAATTTATACTTGGCGAGGATGGCCCGCACGCCATTGCTCCAGCCACAAACAGTTTTCAAATAAGCAGTAATTTCCGGTTTTTCCATGCTGCTACATTAGCACATGGTCAACTCATGAAAACCGGAAATTTTCAATTTGCCGGCTAGCTGTCAAAAAGCAGCTCGAGAAACTGTTCAGCTGAATTTGCGGCGACCAGCTGCTGACATAGCGAGTCATGCTGCAGCGCCCTGGCCAGCGATCCGACAACCTGCAAGTATTCTGCTGACATCTTGGTGGGCACCGCAAACATCGCAATAATGCTTACCTGCTCCGCCAGTCTGCTGCCGTTTGTTTCCAGGATGTCAGTCGGTGGATCGAGCGTAGCAATCCAACAATCGATATTCTCGGCCAGCTCGGAGCGAATATGGGGGATAGCCACCCCGTTGCCCCGAATTGCGGGTGTGCTGAGTTCGTGAGCAATCAAGTCATGAGCCAGTTGTTCCCAATCGCAACTATCTGACTTGCTGGTTTCTTCCAGTATTTTTCCCAGGGCATCGGCATAGGATTGCGCGTTCAAATGCACCAGCACCTTGTCCTTAGTAAGGATTTTTTTCAGTGTAATCATATATTGGTGCCACTCCACTTGAGCTTGGCTTGCAACAAATCAGAAAAGGCCAACCCGCCAATCAGGATCAAGTCAAGGTACTCTGTCGATTTCTTGATGGTGACAATATCCGAGTACTGCAGTTCGTGGATTTGCTGGCCGTCAATTGTCAGGAAAAGTGCCCCTTCATTGTCACAAGGAACAATCTGGATCTCCGAGTGATCAGCAAGTACCACCGAACGATTCGTCAGCACATGCGGGCAGATCGGAGTGAGTAATAATGACTGCGCTTCCGGCATGGTGATCGGCCCACCAGCGGAGAGCGAATAAGCTGTCGAGCCAGTAGGGGTGGCAACGATCAAGCCATCCGCATGGTATTGCGTGAATGGTTTGCCATCGATACGGACGTCGACTTTGACCAACCGTGACAGCTCACCGCGTGTGACTACGGCATCATTGAGACCATGCTTACGGGCCAACTCGCGACCAGCACGGCTGACCTGAACATCGAGTAGCGAACGTCGGCTGATCTCAATTTCTCTGTTAGCCAGTGCCTGCACCGCTTTATCCAGTTGCGAAATACTAGCCGTAGTCAAGAAGCCGAGCGTGCCCAGGTTAATCCCGAGGATCGGAACCAGCGACGGTCGGATTTCATGCGCAACTCGCAGCATGGTGCCATCACCACCCAGCACGCATAAGTAATCGCTGCTCTCCGCCAATTCCTGTAGGGGCACTCCATTCTCAGCATCGACCAGCTTTGCGGTTGCCAACTCAAATTGATGTATCAGGCCATGGGTGGCAAGGGTCTCTGCCAGCCTGCGGCTGATGCGCACGGCATCATCCTTGCCGGTATTCGCTACGATTCCTACTGTGGTATTTGTAGACATGCTAGAAATTCGATATTGCCATCTGCACCCTTAATTGGCGAGTTGATTGATCCACGCCACTCGGCTGCAGTATTTTCTATCACAAAATTTTTGATCGTACTAATTACCGACTCATGCACTTTAGGGTCACTGACTATTCCGCCCCTCCCCACCTGGTCACGTCCTGCTTCAAATTGTGGCTTTATTAATACGATGGCATAGCCACCAGCGCTGAGCAATGGCAATGACGGTGTCAGGATCAGCTTCAAGGAGATAAATGAGACATCTGCAACCAGTATCGAGAACGGCAATACTTCTGCAGGTAGATCCTCGGCTTGCAGGTGCCTCGCGTTATACTTTTCTATGCAGTGCACACGTTCATCCTGGCGCAGTTTCCAATGTAACTGACCATGACCGACATCCAGTGCCACGACACTTTTCGCGCCCCGTTGCAGCAGGCAGTCGGTAAAGCCGCCGGTAGAGGCTCCGAGATCCAGGCAGCTGAGCCCGGCTGCATCAACTTTAAAATGATCAAGAGCAGCTTCCAACTTCAAGCCACCCCGCCCGACGTACTGCTCGCTTACAGCAACGCTCAATTCCGATGACTCTGAAATTTTACTGCCGGGTTTATCGATGACCAAATCGCCTGCTTTTACGGCCCCAGACATAATCAGCCGCTGGGCACGGCTCCTTGATTCAGCTAACCCACGCTCGATAAGCAACTGATCAATGCGTATTTTTTTCGTTTTCAAGACGCTTGCTACGGTTAGATTATTACATGCTTAATGCTCCTGGACAGCTACAGCCATACATTATCCCATGGATGCCTTATTAATAGCATTATTCGCAGCGCTTGGCTTTATTGTTGCTTACTGGACCTACGGTCGCTGGTTGGGCAGCAAAATTTTCAATCTTAGCGCCAAAGCGCTTTGCCCATCGGTTGAGCTGCGGGATGATACTGATTATGTACCTACCTCCAAGGCGATCGTCTTCGGGCACCATTTCACCTCGATCGCCGGCACCGGGCCCATCGTCGGCCCGGCCATCGCTGTCATCTGGGGATGGCTGCCGGCATTGTTATGGGTGATCTTTGGTTCGATCTTCATCGGTGCGGTACATGACTTTGGGGCATTGGTTGTCAGCCTACGGCAACGCGGCCAAACGATCGCCGAGGTGGCCGGCACTGAAATCAACCGGCGGGCTCGCATCCTCCTATTCCTTGTACTGTTCCTGAGCTTAACCATCGTGCTGGCGATATTCGGGCTGGTTATCTCCGCTGTATTCAGGCAGTTCCCAGCCAGCATTTTTCCTTGCGTTGCCCAGATACCAATCGCCATCATGATCGGCGTCTGGGTTCACCGCAAGGGCAAGAATATCCTGGTACCGTCAATAATTGCTTTGGTAATCATGTATCTGAGTGTCCTCTTTGGTGATGCAGGAGCCTTGCACTGGTTCAACTCGACACTGGCCGCCTGGCCGGTCTGGCTGTGGGTGGTTGTGTTATTGGTCTATTCCTACATTGCCAGTGTCTTGCCGGTCTGGACGTTACTGCAACCGCGCGATTACATCAACTCACTGCAGCTGATCTCGACCCTGTTACTGGTAGTGATCGGCCTGACAGTTGCCGCATTCATCGGCGGTGCTCCGCAGACAGCGGAAGCAGCCCGACAACCGCTGGAAATTGTAGCCCCGGCAATCCAGTTCAATCCGGCTGGCGCGCCTGCCATCCTGCCATTCCTGTTCATCACCATAGCCTGCGGTGCGATCAGCGGTTTTCATTGCCTGGTAGCCAGTGGGGTCAGCAGCAAACAGTTAAAAAATGAAGCTGATGCCCGCTTTGTCGGCTACGGTAGTATGTTGGGTGAGGGGTTTCTCGCAGTCATCGTCATCCTCGCCTGTGTTGCCGGATTAGGGCTGGGCATCGTCACTGCTGCCGGTGACTCGTTGACCGGTGCGGCTGCCTGGAACCACATTTACGCTTCATGGTCAACTGCCAACGGACTGGGTGCCAAAGTTGGTGCTTTTGTTACCGGCGCTGGAAATTTCCTGGTTGCGATCGGCATTCCACAACATTTCGCTATCCCCTTATTGGGGGTCCTGGTTGCATCATTTGCGGCAACGACATTGGATTCTTCATGCCGACTGCAACGCTACGTTGTCCAGGAATTATTCCGGGCGTTGGGCAAGTCACCGGCTGTAAGCAGCACCAGCGATCAGGCCGTCAATGCGCCCAATCTACTGTCCTCACGCTACGTTGCCACTTTGATTGCTGTCCTCTTCGCATTCGCTCTGGCAATCCTACCGGCACCCGGACAGCAGTGGAATATGCAAACGGCCGGCACCGGTGGCCTGATCCTGTGGCCGGTCTTCGGCGCAACCAACCAGCTGCTTGGTGGCTTAGCATTTCTGGTATTGCTGTTTTATCTCTGGCGACGTGGCAAACCAATTTGGTTCGTCCTGCTACCTGCCATATTCATGCTCGTCATGCCCGCCTGGGCCATGGGCCAACAGATTTTCTTTGGCACCGCAGATACCCCGGGTTGGCTGGCTGCAGGCGAATGGGTCTTAGTTTTGATCGGCCTGCTGACCATAGCACTGAAGATCTGGATGATTGTCGAAGCCAGCTTGATGCTGGTAAAAGTGCCACGCGGGCAACAAGCCTACTCTCCAATCCAGCCACCGGCAGCCTGAAGCAGGCGTTGACTCGCACCAACGTGCGACCACGGTTTTCTCCAGCCGAGACCTCGCTGTACAAATCAACTTATTACTATGGTAAAAATTGATCTTGCAAATATCAGGTGTGTTAATATTATCTTTTTATGAGTAACCTCCCCTTACAATTACTAACGACACTAACGATAGCCTTAGTTTGCCTCATTAGCACCGCTGGCGCGCGCACTTTTACAAGTGCCGATGGCACCGAGACTATTGATGGGCAATTGATTCTCTATAAGCCATCGATGGATACAGTAATACTCCGGCTTGACGGTAAGGTTTCCAACACCACCCTCAAGGCTTCCGCATTCTCCGAAGCAGATCGCGAGTATTTTGAGGAGTTTTTAGTCAAAAGCGCTAAGCTGAATGCCCTCAAGATAGACTCTAAAGGACAAACCGAAAAATCTGATGCTGTGGTCGAAAGACAGGATACAGAAACATTCTCTGTCGTCGTCGAGAATAAATCACAGATCAGGTTTGAGAACGTGAAAGCTAATTACAGAATTTACGCCACTAAGTACGATGCAGATAGAAAGCCTTACACCGATTGGGTTGAGGGTGAAAATATCATTGAAACCATCTACCCCGGTAGTGCAGCTTTCTTCACCACATCCAAGTCAATGACGGTCACCAAGAATCGCCAGGCCAAGGTCGCAACCTCATCCTGCTCAAGTTGCAAACCGCCAACCACCTATTCGCAGAAGCCTGATCGCATTATCGGCATGCACCTCCAGTTGATCGACTCCGAAGGTGATATCCTGGCTGAGCACTATTCCTCTAATGCCGTCAAAGCTGCTATTGAAAAAGTCAACCGGAATGGTGAAGCCGGCCTTGAAAATGCGATGACCCAGCGCTGAGGCTATCAGGGCTTCCTGCCTACCCACGAATCAAACAGGCTCAATACCAGCCCAACACTGACTCCGACGGTTTCGGCTAAATAGCCATGCAGGGCATCGCTCGATGCTACTGCACCGCTGAGTACATAGCTGATCAGGACATACCTGGCTCAACGATTTTCAACATGTTCCGTGACAAATTCGTTGCACGGCGATTATCATTTGACTGGTTAACGCTTCTGCTACCTAATTAGTAGGTTCGTAACAGCGAGCTAATAACATTCAAATAATTCAGAATATGACAGAACCCGCATCCCCTGCCGAAGAAACCAGCCAACCAATTGTATCATCACCAATGCAGTACCTGGAAAAAGCCCTGGATAAACTGCATGATCTTGGCCTGCTGCCAAATAAAACCGAAACCCAGGAAGCTCCGATCGTCTATCTGCTGGAGCAAATCACCGAACTTGACCCGGCCAAAGTTGCAGTCATCGCCCGGACACTCGACAAGGCATCGATCTTCAATGATGTGGTCCGCGAGCAGGTGGAAGCAATGGATGTTGGTGAGCGGTACGAGAAGATCACAAAAAGCTTCGATAGTATCCGCGACGACGCCAAAAGCATGGTCGACCAGATCGAAGATGGCAAGCTGGATACATTCGAGCGGATTTCCAACGTCTGGATGAAAGTCACACGGGGTGACATTCCATCCCGCTTCGATAAAATTAAAGATACCTACAACGAGGTGACCTCGTCCACCGGCGACCAAATCCGCCGTGAACAGACAATCCTGGAATCTTATAAAGATTTCCGTGGTGCGCTAAAGGAAGCTGAAATCCTGTCACTGGAGGTACTCAAGACTGCAGAAAGCAAATTAGAAGCAGCAAAAGCCGAGGTTCGTACCGCAATGCAAACCATCGAATCATTTACCGGCGAGGATGCAGCGGAGCGCGCGCGCCTCGAGATGGCCCGTGATGAAAAAGTCCGTTACTTGCAGGACGAGGAAAAACGCTACCAGATCGCCAAAGATCTATCCGATAACTTGACGGTCAGTTATAACACCTCCGAGGTAGTGATGGCACGTTTGATGCAAACGACCAATGCCAAAGAACGGGTCTACGCCCAGGCAATTAACTTCTTCAGCACCAACGAAGTAGTACTCACCGCACTCTCCGCATCGTTCACCGGCATGTTTGGTCTGCATGAGAGCACCCAAACGGTGGAAGCGATGAAAGAAGGCGTCAGCCAATCACTGGAGACCTTGGCTGAAATTGGTGGTAAAGTGCAGGAGGCAGCTGTCAAGGCTGGTTACGGTCCGACCATACGTGCCGAATCAGTCCAAAAGCTGGTCGATTCCGTTGTCAACTGGCAGACCAACTCACTGCAGATTATCGAAGAGATGCGCGTGGCTAGCACTCGCAATGCCACCGAAATCCGCGAAGCGGTTGAGGACGGCAAGCGCCGGTTGGCAAAACTTGCCGAGCAGGGAAATGCATTGCCTCTGCCCGCTGAGGGATGAGTACTGATACTGCCACACTGACCGGCAAGGTTGCCACGCTCGATGAGACCATGTTGGCCATGGATGTGGTCGACACCCTGCGACGGCGTCAGCGCTTAGTTGAAAAGGAGCTGGATGAAAGCGGACGTGAGCAGCAGCTAAAGGAACAACTTAAGAAGATATATTCCGATCAGGGGCTGGACGTCCCGGATCATATTATTGAGGAAGGCGTACGCGCCCTCAAAGAAGAGCGCTTTATATACAAACCCGAGGGCGGTGGGTTGGCCCGTAAGCTGGCGACACTGTATGTGAAGCGTGGGCTGGTTGCTAAATGGGCTGCAGGGATCGGCTCGCTGCTGACCGCTGCCGGAGCATCCCTGTATTTTGCAGTGATCGCTCCATACGCCGCGTTACCCGACCGTCTGGCCGAAATGCATGCAATTGCCTATCGTGCTGCTGAGACGTCGGAGGCCAAGCAGATGGCCAACAATTTGTTGCAGCAGGGCAAACAGGCACTGGATGCCAAGGATACTTCAGCCGTCCGTGAAACCATCACTGATCTTACTGAACTGCGCGATCAGTTGGCACAGGAATACACGCTGCGTGTAGTTAACCGCCCCGGCAAGCGCAGTGGCGTGTGGCGGGTTCCGAACGATAACCCGAGCGCGCGAAACTATTATTTGATAGTCGAGGGGCTTAATTACGATGGTGATCCGGTTATTGTCAAAGTAACCAGTGAGGAGGATGGCAAAACGAGGCAAGTTCGTTCGTGGGGGTTGCGCGTGGAAGAAAGTACATTCAATGAAGTTGCAGCGGACAAACGTGATGACGGCATCATCGAAAATGACCGTGTCGGTGTCAAACGCCGCGGCAACTTGTCTCCCGACTACGAAATACCTACAACCGGGGGTGCCATCACGGAATGGTAAATTATGTTTAGCGGCTCACAAGGACTTAGTCAGATCGATCGTGCCATTAGCTCTACCAGCAGTAAGGCTGCAGAGTTGAGTGGCCGCATCGAGGAGTTGCGCAATCAGATTGGCGATGCTGAGCAACAACGGGCACAAACGATGCGCCAGTTGGCGGCAATTCGTTTGAGCCAGATCGCCAGTGGCGACTTCGGTGAGTCAGTCGATGCCGCCGAGCGTAAAGCAGTCAGTTTGCTGGAACAACGTGATGAGCATAGCCGCCAGCTGACTGAAAAACTTGGTGAAATTTCTACCAGGCAAGAGAAACTGGAAGTCACCAGCAGTGAGCTGACCGAGCGGATCGATACTCTCACCGCGCAACTGGATGCCGCTGAGGCCGAAGTCCAAGCTCAGCTCGACAAGGATCCAGAATACATCAAGCTGCGGGATGCGGCCAAAGCAGCGCGGTCAAAAGCCGAGCATGCGCTGCACAAGGCCGAACAGAGCCGTGCTGAGTTGGATGAAAAAGGCCGTGCCTACCGTGACGACCAACTATTCATGTACCTGTGGGAGCGAAACTACGGGCGTGCCGATTACGTTGGTAGCTGGGTATTCCGCTGGCTTGACGGAAAGGTTGCCAAGCTGATTCGTTTCGATGATGCGCAGGCAAATTTTGCACGGCTCAACGAGTTACCGGTACGCCTGCAGGAACATGCCGACTCTGTAGTTGCAGTTGCCGACCGTGAGTTTGAGCGTTTACAGCAGGCTGACCGTAAAGCACACGCTGACGCCGGATTAGACCAGGATGCTGCCGATATCGAGAAGCTCCAGCAGCAGCTTGGTGAGGTAACAACACAACTGGAACAAGCGCTGGAGGAAGAGCAGCAAATACGCAACGAGCAGGCACTTGTTAGCGCCGGTAACGATCCCCACTCGCTGGAGGCCATTACCATGCTCGCCGATGCCTTGGCCCGCGAGGAGATTTCCCAGCTTGAGGCTGAAGCCAGGCTAACGCCATTTCCTGAGGATGATGCAGCTGTTGCCGCCCTGATCGCGTTAGATGAACAAAAGCAGCGCTTGATTGAATCTCGCGAAGCGTTCCAAGCCGCACTGCAACAGGAAAACGAGCGTCTCAGGGAGGTCAAAAAGCTGCGCGCGCGTTACCGCCGCAACCGCTACGATGCCCCCGACTCGACATTCCGGGACGGCCACTCAGTGGAGTCAATGATGGGCGAATTTCTCCGCGGCACCGTCAACAGTGGCGTGCTCTGGAATGTCCTCAAACAGGCCCAGCGAACTACGCGCAAGTCCCGTCCAACTTTTGGTTCAGGTGGTTTCGGCCGTGGAACTGTTTGGACCGGTGGCTTCGGTGGCGGTGGTGGAAGTTTCGGCGGTGGCAGCAGTGGCGGGTTTGGTGGTGGCGGTGGAGGAAGTTTCGGCGGTGGCGGCAGTGGCGGAGGAACAGGCAGAGGCCTGGTGCTTTCACCCGGTGAAAAACAGGAAACCGCTCAGGAATATTACGAAAACCTCGCGGAT
>CAYUDZ010000051.1:0-16420 GCA_964443575.1 uncultured Chthoniobacteraceae bacterium
GCGAGATCAAGGCCACCTCGGTAGTGCCGCCACCAATATCAATAATCATGTTGCCGGCAGCATCCTGCACCGGCAGACCAACGCCGATGGCGGCTGCCATGGGTTCCTCGATCAGGTACACTTCGCGCGCACCGGCATGCGCTGCCGAATCTTTGACAGCACGTTTTTCAACTTCGGTAATGCCCGATGGCACAGCGATGACGACCCGTGGACGTACCAGCTTGCGGCGGTTATGCACTTTGGTTATAAAGTGTCGCAGCATCGCCTCGGTCACTTCAAAGTCGGCTATGACACCGTCTTTAAGCGGGCGGATTGCCACGATATTTCCGGGGGTGCGCCCGAGCATGCGTTTGGCTTCATCACCAACAGCCAGCACCTTGCTGGTGCCATTTTGTACCGCTACGACCGATGGTTCGCGCAGGACGATGCCGTGATCTTTTACGTATACGAGAGTGTTGGCGGTGCCGAGGTCGATCCCAATGTCATTTGAAAACAGTCCGAGTAAGGAATTTATCATTTATTTTAAGTGGAAAATTGTTGTTCATATTTGGTGCTAAATTGACTGTGTCAGATACCATCACCAGCAGCTTGATGTCCGGCGCAAGTAATTGCTGGCAATCATTTTGCTACCGACCTTCCAACCGAAACACAGTAATCCTTAAAGATAAATAGGAATTTAAGGCCACAGTCAAGCGCAGAGAGCTTTTTACGAGGAATAATTTATCAACCAGTAGTTAAAATGAGAATTGGTCTGGCCTGCATAGCAGTGGAATCGGCAATCTACGTGACCTGTGCGGTGACTGTTCTGGCAGTCAGTTTTTGCATTCTCTGCGGCCTGGATTTCCTGCCTTGCCTGCCTTATTGGGTGCTGGGCACCTATGCTATCTATGCGACCCACCAACTGGTAATCGCGCGGCAACAGGGACGCTGGAGCAGTTGGCGCCGACTGCAGCTGACAGCGGCTGTTGCGGCAATCGCGATAGTGGTTGGTCTGCCGCTAGTCAGCGGTGAGTTATGGCTGGCACCCGTCATGGCTGGCGTGCTGGTGATCGGGGCAGGGTATTCCTATGGAATTCCACTGGGTAAAGGACCCTGGCGCCAGCTCCCGGTGCTAAAAACTCTTCTCCCCTGGCTGGTGGCATTTGCGGCTATCGGCTTGCTGCCATTGTTCCTGGTGCCGGTCAACTTGCCACCGGCAAGGTTGATTTACGCCGAGCTATGGCTGGCACTCCTACTCCTGGTCAATTTGCTGTGGTGTGACCACCGCGATCGCCATGACGACCTTGAGAAGAGTGTACGCTCGCTGCCGGTAATACTGGGTGAAACCGGAACCCGCTACTTTCTACGCACACTCCAGCCGTGGTTCATTGCAATCCCATTGTTGATGCAGACAGAAATGGCCGGTTGGCTGGTATCAGGCATAGTTGCCGCAGCCTACCTGGAACTTCTCTTGCGTTTAAAAATTCGCCCTGGGGAGCGCACCGCAAGCAGTGCAATTGTTGCAGATGGATTACTATTTGCGCCCGCAGCCGGAATTTTTTATCTGGCAATTATGGGAAGTTGACTGAGCTGGTTGTTGATCATATTCATATAGCATGCACCACCCGGATCACGCCAGAGCAATTCAAGGGGCCAGGGTAACTAACCTTATCAGATTGGAAAGTTATAAAGTAAAAACGGCTGCAAAAACCAAAAGAATCAGGGTGCTGGTAGTGGATGATGAAAGTAGTATGGTGCGCCTGTTACATGCCACTCTCGATAAAATCGGGCACGAATTGATGGATGTTGCGAACAATGGTCAGCAGGCAATAGAAAAGGCCATCAAGAGGCGTCCCGACCTGATCCTCATGGATATTAACATCCCGGAGATGGACGGGGTTGACGCGGCCAAAGTAATACTAGCTGAGCATGCATGCCCGTTAATATTCATGAGCGGATTAAGCGTGGATGAAACATTGGAACGGGTACGCTCGGTCAAGGCCCAGGGATACCTGGTCAAGCCGTTCAGTCCGGAGCAATTGCGCAGCGCAATTGATATGGCTATCCATGGGTTTCGGCGTACATCGAATGCCGAAAGTGAAATCGCTTTGTTGCGCAGTGAACTGGATACACAAAAGGCCCTGGAAGCGGCAATCGCACGCATGCAAAGCCATTATGGTCAAGATCGCGAGCGTTCCATGCAACAACTGCAGGCGATGGCTAAAACCCGCCACTGCTCATTGGCTGAGGTAGCTCGCCAAACTATTGCCATGCTCGATCAGCAGCAAGCAGGCGGGAAATACGACAAGGATATTTAAATTACCGGTCGACGCTTTCGCCTCTTGCCAAAGCCGCACAACCGGCTAAGTTTGTATTTCCGTCGGGGGCCATGGAATGCGGACTGGCAAACCCCGCCAGGGCAGGAATGCAGCAACGGTAGTCATTTCCTCTTTGCCGTGGTCCTCCGGCGGGCTACCTTAAGCCTATGCCACTAATCCAGCCGGCAGCCGAAGATTTTATCATGTATCTGGCAACCGAGCGCGGGCTATCTGATGCCTATCAACTTGCCGTGCGGCGGGTTCTGGATTCGTTCACTAATTGGCTGGAGGCAAGTAACCAAAGCCAACAGGTCGACAGCATTCAAATCAATACCATTGTCGACTACATTGACCATCGCAAGCAGTGCGGACTGGCGGCCGGTTCATTAAAACTTGAAGTCGTTGCCCTGAAAATTTTTTTTCGCTACCTGACGGCACGCCAGGTACTGTCTGTTAATCCGTGTGAAAACCTGCCGCTGCCGAGGCTTGAAAAGCTACTGCCCGAAACGCTCAGCCAATCTGATGTCGAGCATATGCTGGATGCCCAACCGGGCAATGGCACCCTGAGTGCACGTAACCTCGCCATACTCGAATTGCTGTATGCCTGCGGCTTGCGGGTTTCTGAGGCAACACGGCTGAAGCTTGATGAGATTGATTTGGACGACCGCACGGTACGGGTCACCGGTAAAGGCGGCAAAGTAAGGATAGTACCACTCGGGCGCCGCGCCCGCCAGCAGCTCGAAGGTTACTTGCGCGACGAGCGGCCATCCCTGGTAAAGCGCAAGACCGGCAGCGAGGTATTCCTCTCAATTCGTGGCAGCAGGCTTACCACGGCAAGGATCTGGCAATTGGTCAGGGAGGCTGCCAGCCACGCTGGCTTGGAGAAAAAAATATACCCGCACCTGATGCGGCATTCATTTGCCACCCACTTGCTTGAAAACGGAGCAGACTTGAGGATTATCCAGGAGTTGCTGGGCCACGCGGATATTGCTACTACGGAAGTTTACACGCATGTTGACCAGGCGCGGCTTAAGGCAGCACACCACAGTTATCACCCGCGCGCCCGGAAAACTTAACAGTACAGGATTAGGCTTAGAAATTACAACCAAGTTAGGATAGCGTACTTGCATGAGAAAAAGATCTTCCCCCCCACGCAAAAAATGGGCGGGCATACTGCTGGCGGGTGCTCTGGTGATGCTGCTGCTGATCATGATTTCGGTCTTGGCATTGCCGCAAATCGTCGCCAGCTACATCATAAGCGATAAAGCACGGCCACTTGCCGAGCAGGCACTGACAGAGCAACTGGGCATGACCACCAGTTTTGCTCCTTTTAGTAAGAACGGCGAAAAACTGCACAGCTCCAAGCTGTTCGCACATGGTGACAGTTCCTTGTTGGAGGCGTATGAATTGCGGGCACGTGCCTGGATTGACGGCTGGTTTGCTGGGGTATTGAAAATTGACAGTTTTGAGATCCGCGAAGCGCGACTGACGCTAGACGCACCCCAAGCCGAACAGCAGGCGCCGGCGGTGGCAGCCACGATGACGGAAAGCGATGTGCCCGGCTGGCTAGCGCTTTTTCTGCCTCACCGCATCGAGTTTTCCCCGCTAACCGTCGGCAAATGGAGGATTGAGACAGGACGTGGCCTTGGCCTCAGCCTGAGAAATGTCAACATAACCAAACACCAACAGGAAATAGCGCTAGCGACCCGGACAGGTACGTTGACCAGCGAGGAATATGGCAGTTGGGCCATTAAGAATTTTGAATCCAGGATAGTTGGTGATGAGCTACGCATAGTCGATGCCCAACTCAACCGCCTGGAATCGCGAGCCAGTTCCAGTTTCTCAGGAACTATCAATCGCAGCGGACAAACCGACATCGAACTGGAATTTGATAATATGCCGTTGGACGTGGTAGCGCCCACACTGTCTTCCAACATGGATGGTCGGATGCGCGGCTGGACGAAATTGCAGCGTGTGGGAGCAAGTGAGCAGCTGGCAATCGATGGCAATCTGGAGGTTGAAGGCGGGCGTGTACACGGACTCAAGATGTTGGATCTCGTTGCCAGGTACACCGGCGATCGTAGCTTGAGTAATCTGCCCTTGCACAACGCCGAAGCCGAGATCATAGCAAATCAAGGACAAAGCAAGTACCGGAAAATCCATCTTGAATCCAATGGCAAACTTAAACTGTTAGGTGAGCTGACGGTCGGGAACGATGGCAGTCTGCTCGGCGACTTACAACTCGGTGTGGCGGCTCACTTGATTCGTACCTTGCCGGTCGATCGTGATGCTATTTTTGAATTGGCTGAGGATGGCTATTACTGGACCCCGGTGCTACTCTCGGGAACCGTGGAGCAGCCGGTCGAGGACCTCAGCACCAGGCTTGCCGCATCGATGCCGACCGCCGTGCTAAAAAAGACTACCGAAGTACTCAGATCAACCGGTAAGAACATGGGTACAGCACCTGCCACGGCTGCCGACGCAGCAGCTGATATCGTCGAGCAAGCCGGCGATCGCTTCCTGGACATGCTGCTACCTTCCGAAAGAAGTGATGAATAATACTTGCGAAAAGTTGCTTTAGATTTTTTAATATACAGGGGCACAGATGTTATGACCCGCAAATTAAACAACCGAGGATTTACTTTGGTCGAGATGATGATTGTCGTTGGCGTGATAGCCATTTTGGCGGCAATTGCGATCCCGAGCTTCCTTAAAGCTCGCGAGCGCTCGATCAGCACTCAGTTTATATCCACCACCAGGGTATTCTCAGAAGCCGTAGTCATGTTTGCTGCCGACTTCGGACAATACCCTGAAGATTCCGACAGCGGTGTCATGCCGGCCAATTTTGATGTCTATATTCGAGAAACAGACTGGTATAAGGGCCCGACTATCGGCGGTGTCTGGGATCACGAACTCAACGAGAGCGATATCGTCAGCGCAATTGGTTGTGATGCATATGAAATTTCCGATGAACAAGTGCTGGCGATAGATGAGATGGCTGACGATGGAGATACTACCACCGGCAACCTGCGTATCATTGCCAATGGTCGCTACTACTCGGTAATCGCCGAGTAATTCCAGCGCCTTCATTACATCTCGAGGAAATTTTTTAGTAACTGCTTGCCTTCACGCGTCAGGATCGACTCGGGGTGAAATTGTACACCATGGGTAGGGTGCTCCCGGTGACGCAGCCCCATAATTTCTCCTTCTTCGGTCCAGGCGCAGATTTCGAGGCAATCGGGAACGGAATCTTTGCGCACAATCAGCGAATGGTAGCGGGTGGCTTCGAACGGATTAGGCAGCCCTGCGAAGACACCTTTGCTATCATGATGAATCAGCGAGGTCTTGCCGTGCATCAAACGGTCGGCACGCACCACCAACCCGCCAAAGACCTGCCCGAAACACTGGTGGCCGAGGCAAACCCCAAGGATTGGAATTTTTCCGGAAAACTCCTCGAGCAGCTGGTTGCTGACCCCCGCTTCATTTGGCGTGCAGGGGCCGGGGGAAATACAGAGCCGCTGCGGCTTCATCGCAACAGCTTCAGCAACCGAGATTTTATCGTTGCGGCGAACTTCCATCTCCGCGCCCAACTCACCAAAATACTGCACCAGGTTATAGGTAAACGAATCGTAGTTATCGATTACAAGCATCATGTTTATTGCTCCAATGTGGCTGCCGCTACGACATCGGCAAGGCTAATTGCTTTCATCATGCCCATCGCTTTATTGACGGTTTCCTGGTACTCCCCTTCAGGTGTCGAGTCCGCAACCACTCCGCCCCCGGCCTGGACGTAGGCCTTGCCATCGACCAGCACCACCGTCCGTAGCGTGATACACGAATCCAGGTTACCGTCGAACCCAAAATACCCGACCGCCCCCGCGTAAACCCCACGCTTGGATTTTTCTACCTCATTAATGATTTGCATGGCACGAATCTTCGGCGAGCCGGACACGGTGCCGGCCGGAAAGGTAGCCCGCATGACATCATAGGCATCCCGCCCCGGGCTTAGCTTACCGACGACATTGGAAACAATATGCATGACATGGCTATAGCGCTCGACCACCATTAAGTCGGTTACTTCAACACTGTCAAACTCTGCAATCCTGCCAACATCATTACGGGCCAGATCGACCAGCATGATATGCTCCGCCCGCTCCTTGGGGTCGGCCAGCAAGTCTTCTTCCATTGCCTGGTCTTCTGCTTCAGTTTTACCACGCGGACGGGTGCCGGCGATCGGCCTGATTTCTACCTTGTCATCGATGGCACGCACGTGCACTTCCGGCGAGCTGCCGACGATCGAGAAGCGTCCGCCAAATTCGAGGCAAAACATGTAGGGTGATGGGTTAACAAAGCGCAGGCTGCGGTAGAGTGTCAGCGCTTCTCCTGTGTAGTCAGTCTCGAAGCGCTGCGAGGGCACGATCTGGAATATATCCCCGGCACGAATATACTCCTTCACCCTGCTGACGGTTTCCAAATACTCCTCGCGGGTGGTATTACTGGTCGACTTTTTATCCGGCACGTCTGTTGCTATCGGGATCGCCTGCAGGTTGACCGGATGGTTGAGCCGCTCGCAAATTTCACTCACTTTGGCGACCGCCTGATCGTAGGCGACGTCGGCACCCTCGTTGCCGATAATGGCATTGGTGAGTACCCGCAACTTACGCACCCGATGGTCAAAAACCATCAGCGTCGAGGCGACCATGAAAAGCATGTCCGGCAAGCCCAGTGAGTTGCCGGGAGGCGGCGGGATAGTGGGTTCAAAAAAGCGCACCATGTCATAGCCCAGGTAACCTACGGCACCGCCATAAAACCATGGCCCATCATCAGGTAATGCTCCGCCAAAAGTATAGCGTGCCATCAACTCGCGCAAGTCATCCAACGGGTCTCCCGCCGCCGTGAATTCCTTCGCCTGACCGTTTTCGGTAACTGTCACCTTGCTGCCGGTCGCTTCAAACAGGATCACCGGATCGCAGCCGACAAAAGAGTAACGTCCAACGTGATCGGTGTGCTCAGCACTCTCGAGCAGGAAACGATACCCCTCAGGCAGCGAGGCATAGGCCGACACCGGCATGATGGCATCAGCTACCAGATCGGTGAAAACCGGCACCACATTACCCTGTGCCGCCTGCTCTTTGAATGCTGCCCTGTCGAGGTTAAGGTTCATATCTAAAAAAGTGATCCATAGAATTAAGCCAACACTTTATTCTAGGAAAGACTTTCTCTCAGCAAATTTAACCCGGACTACAATAGTTCCAAAAAGTTTTGGTAGATAGATTTTACGGGAAGAGAACCAGTTGTTTATAAATTGTCTTGGATTGCTACAATTTTATGAGTTAAATCACGCAACATGGGAAGTTGGTGGAACTGGCTACGGATACTCCGCAACCGGATTGAGTATCATCGGCACAAAAACAACCTGCCGGACCTGGGGGAGTCAAGGCTGGACCGACAAAGCAAGTTGATTGGCCGGATACTATTCTTTACCATTGTCTTTCCGATTATAATTCTCATCGCGGTCCTGGTGTGGTTTCCTGAGTTACTATTGGAGTTGTAGATATGATGAGCTTCAAACTCTCGTTAAGACGCCTGCTTCTGTTAGTCGCCTTCTTAATTGTATTTCTTTGTCTCGGGGGCTTTTCGCCACCGCAGGAAATATCAGGTATAAGATACGGATCAACACTGCGGGTCTGGCTGGGAATACTAATACTCTTCTGCACCGGAGCTATTTCGGCATCGATCATTGACCATCAGGTCGGAATGTTTCCCCCCACAAACCTAAGGCCCATTTATGTAACCGTTGGAATAATCTTAATGATTGCGGCAGCTATCTGGCTTCACTCAACACGCTAACCTACGCCATCCCCAGCCGCAGGAAAACCTCGGCTCTCGATTAATCAATCTTGCGGCGCGTTTGCAGGCTGAGGAAGATCGTTGAAATACCGCCCGAAATCAGGCCGATCCCCACCATCAAGCCGAGCAGGTGATCACTGCTGTCAGGCCACCTGATGTAAAAAATGATCGCCAGGCTCAATTGGATCAAGCCGTCGATCAAAGTGCCCCACCAGTTGGCAAGTGGCCTGGAAAATGCCGCCAGGCCCAGTTTAAATAGTCCCTGAAACCCGAGGAACCCGGCAATCAGCAGGCTTCCGGTGACCACTGCAAACTCGCGGTTGGCCAGCACCAACCCGCCAGCCAGCAGGAAAAGTAAACCGAAAAGAATAACCGGTGCACCGGAGCGCATGTCCCCACCACGCCAGGCGTACAGCAGGTGCGAAGCGCCCGAAACCAGGAAGACAATTCCCATCAACAGCGAAAACCAGCCACCTGCATAGTGCGGAGCCGAAATAGCCGCGCCACCCAACAGTAACCCGATGAGCCCCATCCAAATTGATGCCGGTTCAGTAGCCTTGACCGGCTTTTGGCGATACTCACGCTTGGCATCCGGCTTGATCCCGCGCTCTTCTTCAATCTTTTCGGCACGACGCTTGAGGCGGTCGATCCAGTCCTGGCACTGGTTGCTGAAGATCGAGTAGTAATTACCATCCACTTGTTGTTTGAGGGCTTCGCGCATCACATCCTGTCGATAGCGGCGGCCAACCAGCCAGTACCCCTGGCTTCTCATGTCCTCAAGCGTGTTGATTTCCTTGCCGTAATCCTCCTCGGCAAAGCGCGTGCCCTTTTCACTGTAACCGATGTTATCGGTGACCCTATCACCATCGATAAAAAACAAGTGCTCGTGACGCAGCTCCAAATTCAATAGATCACCAAACTTATTGTTAAAGACCGGGGCCAGCCACGACATGCCGTCAAGGTCACGCTTGCCAAATTGGCAATAAGGCTGGGAAATAGGCTGCTCGCTCATCGTTGATCAAGTTAAGGCCTGTTAGCTCAGTGAATCAAGCAAGGGAATTTACTTTAAAAAGACACCCATACTTGCTACATTTTTGCCATCTATGGACGACTGGTGGAACAGCCTGACCTTGGCGCTGCAAATTTTTTACGCGATCGGGATTGCTGCCGGTCTAATGCTCCTGATCCAGGTAGTGCTGACATTGCTTGGCATGGACGGCCATGACTCCCCCGAAGATTTCGCAGACCACCCGGATGGGCTCGGCGTCCTCTCGATTCGCACCGTTACTGGCTTTTTCTTTGGTTTTGGCTGGTCCGGCGTCGTGTGCATCGAAAACGGGCTGAATATTTTCCTCTCCATTCTGGTTGCCTTGATTGTCGGGATGCTTTTCCTCGGCGGCATTTACCTGCTGATGCGGACGTTGTTTTCACTGCGTGCCAGCGGCACATTGGATTATAACAATGCCGTCGGCCAGACCGGGACCGTGTATGTATCGATACCAGCTTCACGACAGGGCTCCGGCCAAGTTGAGGTAATGGTTCAAGGGCGCCTGAGAACTGTCGCTGCTATGACCGTCCACGAAGAAATTTTACGTCCTGGAACAAAAATTACCGTGACCTCGACCATTGATCAGACCACACTCGAAGTCGCGCCATTGTAACTCTATATCACCAACACTAACAACCACCTACTCCCATGGAATCCATCGTGCCAATGCTCATCCTCATTGTCGGGGGCATACTTTTATTTTTTATTGTCGTCGCAATCTTTGCCAGCCGCTACAAGCGCTGCCCGTCCGACCGGATCCTGGTAGTCTACGGTAAGGTTGGCGGTAAAGGCGTCTCCGCCAAGTGCTATCACGGTGGTGCCGCCTTCATCTGGCCGGTAATCCAGGATTACCAGTTCATGGATCTGACGCCGATCCCGATCGATATCAAGCTGGAAGGCGCACTCTCGCAGCAGAACATCCGCGTCAATACTCCGTCAACGTTCATGGTGGGTATTAGCACCGAGCCGGGAATCATGGAGAATGCCGCCGAACGCCTGCTGGGCCTGAGCATGAATGAGGTGCGCGACCTGTCACGCGATATCATTTTCGGCCAGATGCGCGTGGTCATTGCCACCATGCCGATCGAGGAAATCAACGCCGACCGCGACAAGCTGATCGCCAACATCTCAACCGGTGTCGAGGTCGAGCTAAAGAAAGTCGGGCTGCGCCTGATCAACGTCAACATCCAGGACATTACCGACGAGAGCGGGTATATCGATGCGCTGGGTAAGGAAGCTGCAGCACGCGCAATTAACGAGGCCAAGATCAAGGTAGCCCAACAGGAGCGCGATGGTGATATCGGTTCTGCCGAAGCACAACGCGACCAACGAATCCAGGTGGCCGAAGCCAATGCCCGCGCCACCGAAGGAGAGAACCTCTCTGCCGTCGAAATCGCCCAATCCAATTCATCCCGCCGCTCGCAGGAAGCGGAGGCGGAACGTGCTGCCTCGGCAGCAGAAAAAGTGAAGTCGGCACAAGCATTGCAGGAATCGTACACTGCCGAGCAACTCGCCGAAACCGAACGCGCCAAGCGCGAAGAGGCGACGCAATATGCCAACATCGTGGTGCCTGCGGAAATCGAGAAAAAACGCATCGAAACCCTGGCGGAGGCGGAAGCGGAAAAAGAACGTCGCGTGCGTAAGGGTGAAGCAGACGGTAAGTTCTCGCTCATGGAAGCGGAAGCCCGCGGCCTGATGGAAATCCTGACCCGTAAGGCAAACGGTTTTGAAAGTATCGTCAAGGCCTGTGGCGGCAATGCCGAACAAGCCGCACTGATGCTGGTAACGGAACAGCTGCCGGATCTGGTTGCCGAACAAGTCAAGGCGATCTCCAACCTCAAGATCGATTCGGTGACTGTCTGGGAGGGTGGAAAAGGAGCTGATGGCAAGGGATCGACCGCCGACTTTGTCTCCGGCCTGGTCGGTGCGCTGCCACCGCTGCATGATCTCACCAAGAATGTTGGCATCAAGATGCCTGATTACCTTGGCAGCGTGATCGAAGTGGGTAGTTCCGATCCTGAGAAGCTCAAAGCCCTGGCCGATCAACTCAAAAAAAAAGCGGAGATAACCGAGGCAAATAGGACTGAAGTGCGGCAGTGGCTGGATAAAAATCGCCAGCTACTGGTTTCCTTTGACTTCAACGAGGACTCGAAGATCGATGCCAAGGAACTTGATGCGGCTGCCAAAATGGCAATCGAGTGGGGCAGCAAGGCGAACAACGACCCGCAAGGCAAAAGCTGGCACTATGCCGACAGCGGCAAGTCGCATGGCCCGGTCAGTTGGCAGGAATTAGCCGACCAGGCCAAGGACAACCCAAAGTTGTTCATTTGCTATGATAACGCCGACTACTGGTTACCATTCGAAGCAGTTGCGATGTGCTGTGATTAATTCGTGTCTTTAGCGGGCTGGGATGAAATTCGGCCTCCATCATGCCATAACTTTTATCACCAATTTGCTGAGGATCACCGAGTGGTCGAGTTGGGTCGTCACCAACTCCAAATTGGCATCGCCGCATGCTTGCAGCGCAGTTTCCAGCTCCGCCAGGGTAAAATTCCTGCAATTGACAGCAGCAATACCCAGCGCGTAGGTATTTACCGTTCCATCCTTCTTACGTGGTAAATGCCTGCTGGAACTGGGAGCAGCACGCTTGACCAGGCTCGCGAACTGTCGCGGGTCGGATGGTGCTGCAAAATCATTATCTTCCAGAAATGCCTTAACGTGCAAAAGGTTACGGGTGGTCGGAACCAGCGCCGCCAGCAGCAGACCGATCGCTGACTCGCCGCGTGCAAGAAATTCGTCAATCAGGCGCAGGGTAGTTGCCATATCGCGTGCAGCAAAAGCATTACCAATTTCCCAAATAACTCCTGCCCTGGTTTGGGCGACCAGGACACGGATATCATCGATCTCGGCAACATCTTTGCCGTTGCCAAGGAACAGCCTTATTTTCTCCAGCTCAGCATCGATCTGGCGCGATTCGGTCGAACACATCATCAGAAATAACTCAAGTGCATCCACTGAAAACCGAAACCCCAATTCCTCAGCGCGCTGCTCCAGCACCGACGCCAAGGCACCTTCACCGGCACGCGAGTAATCGATTGAATCCAGTACCTCCACCCTGGCACATTTTTCTAAGCGTTTGTAAAAACTTTTACGTTTGTCTATTTCAGTAGCCGATAACAGGAAGTTCACCCCATCCTGCAGGCCCTCTTCCAGGGTATCGACCAGTTTCTCGAGTGCCTCTTTGACCCGCTCTGATCGACCCATCTGGTTATC
The DNA here is from genome assembly GCA_964443575.1 of uncultured Chthoniobacteraceae bacterium. GTDB lineage: Bacteria > Verrucomicrobiota > Verrucomicrobiia > Chthoniobacterales > CAKUMP01 > CAYUDZ01. The sequence goes on from CAYUDZ010000051.1 coordinate 12,469, forward strand.
TGCCAGGAAGGAAACATTTTTCAGCCAAACCAGTTTGCCGCCACCAAAAAATGCGACCGTGTTCAACGAGTCAATTGCTTCGTGAACCCGCTGGATCGCTTCATCGACCAACTCAGCGGTGCCATCGATGGTATCCAGTGCAAAATCACCCCCATCCTCAGGTGTCAACAGCGCGGCCTTTTCACGAGCCGTAGCGGTTACTTTGGCACTATCAGATCCGACAACAGCCTGGATCGGGTGATCCGGCGGCAAGTTGGATGATGACTTTTTACGAGCCTGCTTACGCACCGCCATAATGGTCAACCGTCAAACTTAGCAAGTGCTTCCGAGAATTCGGAATAGTCTTCGAATTTGTCACCATACACATCGATGACAGCTTTCTCGATGTTGTTAGCTACCAACAGTGCATCTACAAATTCACGGAATCTGTCATCCGGCAACTCCATCATCATAAACCGCACAACCCGTTCACTGGACTGGTAAAATTGTGAAATTTCATTTGTCGATTTGGGGTAAAAATCGGAGTTCATCAACTCATCGAGAGTAAATTTTGCGTTCTTAAGCGGGTATAGGTGGCGTCCCAGCGTCTGGTTTTTGCGCTCAGCAACCCCAGCCACCGCGGTAAATTCAGCAAACCCCTCGTTCAGCCAAAGTGGCCAGCGCTTTGCTTTAAATATGCGTGCTACTGCGGCGTGTGCAGTTTCATGGGCCAGTGTATTGCTGTCGAACCGTCGCGAATTGCCTGAATAGCGCACATTGAGGAACAACTCATCGCCAACAGCGACACTGTTCGACCACTTAGGTAGCCCGGTGTCAGCCACAAATTCAACCCACTCCTGCTCATCTTCAAAAATAAATACGTGGGACTTGTTCTGGTAGTCATCCGGTGTGGCATGCAGTAGCTTGGCGGCAAACCACAGCACAAATTCGATTTCACGCGCCACTTTTTTCGCTTCCGTGACCCGCCTGAAATGGAGAACGAAATTATCGGTTTCAGCGTGCCGCCATTTCCTGCGATCCACCTCGAGTGCCCGTTCACCATATTTGGAAATGTTTTTTATTTCTATTTTGTCCCAATCGATCTCCTCCAACGGGATATTGCGTGGTGGCGGCTGCGACTCTGCCTGGAGTGCAGCCTGGCTCATGGTTGCCAGCAAACAAAATGCTGCCGCTATGAGTACTGTGATCTGATTTTTGTATCTGTCAGTTGCCTGTTGCATAATCTTTAAACTCTTTTTCAAATCTTTCCCAATCCTGCATCAGTTCCGGGTAGTGCCGCTGCAAGGCCGACTCGACTCGTGCGCCGCCGGCCATGCTTTCCAAGAATGGTAAAAATGCCTGCTGCTCGGTTGCCCGCAAAAACCGTACCATCCGGTGCGACTGGTCGTAGAACGCCCGCACCTGTGCCGGCTTCCGCGGATACGAGCGCATGCGAAAGAATCCATCCAGTGGGATATAATAGTTTGTTTCAACAGCTCTGGCAACTGGCTTTGCCTGATAACCACGGGCCCGGAAAAAACTCGCATAGGCAATGATCGAGGCAAATTCCGCATATCCTTCCTCCAGCCAAACCGGTAAGTTACCCGGAAGAAAGCGGTCAATTACCAGGTGCACAACCTCATGCCCCAAAGTATGACCCTTATATTTATACTTTGGGTTACGCTGGATGTATAACTCGCCATTCGTGTGGATCCCACCAGTCCACGGTTCCAGGGCCGCACCCTGCTTGAACGCATCCCAGTCTGCATCTGACTCAAATATGAAGATGTGCGACTTGCGTTCCCAGTTTTCTGTACTTTTCCCAAGGTCATCTGCTATCACGCGATAATAAAACTCCGCCTCCACCGACACCGGAGTAGCTATAAAGCTATTGAAATAGTGGTAAACGAAATTCTCGGTTTCCGCGTGCAGCCAGCCATCTTGGTTGATTCGCAGCGCTTTCTCACCCATCGTGCTGATACTGTTGTCAGTGAGATTTTGGAATAGCACTGGCTCCAATGCGCCGGGATTAGCTGCATGACAAATCGGTGCTACGCCTGCGATGAGCACAGAAAGAACGGCGATTTGTAAGGTTCGGGAGCCTGCCAGTTGCATGGTTTTAGTTTATTCCTACTGTCTTCTCGGGTGCTTACCAGTATTGCCCTTAACTCGGTGTCGTTGGAACTTATCACCGGGCTGAAAAGTCTCAAAGGATTATCAGTAAATGCAGTAACAAAAATTGGCCAATTGCCGACTACTCCCTGATCATATTACTACACTTAGGTAATAAATCGCCACATCGAGCGCCGCACAAACCAACTTTGGCACCCGAGTATCGTGCTATGAAGCAGTTTTTCTCCTATGGCACAGGAATTGCTAATTGCTTTCCATGCCTTGCGGTCCGGCCGAAAGGGATTCTCATTCAGCAAAGAGTTGGGGGGCTCTAAACTGGAAACGGGTTTGGCCGGACCGCATTCTTTTTATCCGGCGAGCCCTACTAGACCATATGTATCTGGTGTGAAATTCGATCAGGAAACGATCTCGTTAAGCTTGAAGATCGGCATAAAGAGCGCGATGACGATACCACCAACGACCACACCCAGAAAAACAATCAGCATGGGTTCGATCAATGAAGTCAGCGCATTGAGCATCGCTTCAATTTCCTCATCCCAGAAATCGGCCATCTTTTCCAGCATTTCATCGATCTTACCGGTGGACTCACCGGCCCCCACCATACGCACCATCATCGGTGGAAAGATATTTTCTTTGCCTAACGCGGATGCCAGATTATCCCCTTTTTCCACATCCTGACCGACCCGCCTGATGCCATATTCGACCATATTATTGCCGGATGTTTCGGCAACAATATCGATCACCTCAAGGATCGGCACGCCGGAGCGAATCAGTTGGGCAAAGGTACGACTGAACCGTGACATCGCAATTTTGTGCGCCAACGGGCCGAACACCGGCATCTTCAACTTGTATTTATCCCAAAAATCTCGACCACTTTTGGTACTGATAAATGCCTTGAAGCCAACATACGCAGCAATCATCCCAATTAGAATAACCCACCAGTACGATTGGCAAAACGCACTGAAATTAAGCAGGATTTGCGTCGGTGCCGGCAGGGCAGAATCAAAATCTTCAAAGATTCCGGCAAATACCGGGACCACTTTGATGATCAGGAATGCCGTGATTAAAAAAGCCAGTACCACCACGATGATCGGATAAGTCATGGCCGATTTAACTTTTTTGCGCAGGCGCGAACTGGCTTCGAGAAAACCTGCCAGGCGGTCAAGGATTTCAGACAGCAAACCACCGGATTCACCAGCACGTACCATGCTGATGTACAAACGCGAAAAGACCCGCGGCTGCCGTGACAGTGCCTCATTAAAGGACTCACCAGATTGCACCCGCGCCGTCAGGTCACCAATGACCGAACGCAATCGCAGCTGCTTTTTGGGGTCAGCCTGCTCATAGAGCGCGGTCAAGGATGAAACCAACGGCAAGCCGGCCTCGACCATGGTCGCCAGCTGACGGGTGAAAACCACCAGTTCATCGCTCTTGACGGTGATCGCTTTTTTCTGCTGTGTGCGGGCGGACTTCTGTTCGATCGACAGCACCATCAACCCGCGCGACATCAGCGAACTGACCGCATTGTCCTGGTTCAGGGCTTCCGTTACGCCAGTCACCGTCTTACCGGCGGCATCCCTGGCTTGATAAGCAAATGTCATCATGGCTATAAAAATTTAACTTTAAGTATTTGTACCATAGTAATAGCAGAAGTCATGCCCCGATGTCAGCAATTGATTAAAAATTGCAGCAACAGCCAACTGATTCTTTGCACTAAAAAAAGATTGGATTTTTGAGCCATTGTGCTGGAAGATAAGCATTCTTACAGGGGTCATAGCTCAGTTGGTAGAGCGCCTCAATGGCATTGAGGAGGTCAGGGGTTCGACTCCCCTTGGCTCCA
>CAYUDZ010000052.1:0-6099 GCA_964443575.1 uncultured Chthoniobacteraceae bacterium
CAGCTCACAGCGAAATCCTGCGCCCGCCTTGTATCCAAGCACCTCACGCTGCGTATCGCTACGAAGTTTGTGATTGATCCGGGCTAGTACTATTCTTACAATGATGCTGGACGGCCTAACACAGCAGCACCGATTGAGCCTGCGAGGGTGATTGGATATCGACATGACATAGTAACTGAAAGAGAGTAGAGGTGGCAATTTTACGCTATGCTCAATAATCGCAGAAAATTTATCAAACAAAGCGCTGTAGCTGCTGGTGCACTCGCCTTCTCACAACCAATCACGATGTTGGGGCAATCGAACAACCACAAATTGAGAATCGGCATTATTGGCTGTGGTGGGCGAGGAAAAATTGTTGGTGAACTAGCCATTAAAGATGGTCGCTACGAGGTAGTCGCTGTGGCCGACTATTTTCAGGAGCAAGTCGATACTCTTGGTGAGCAATTTGGAGTTGCGGCAGAGCGGCGGTACACCGGGCTCAACTGTCATCAACGTCTGCTTGATGCCGGGGGTGTAGATATTGTTGCTATCCTGACACCCCCCCTATTTCCATCCCGATCAGGTAGAAGTGGCGGTTGACGCTGGAGTACACATCTGGCTCGCTAAGCCGATTGCGGTCGATACACCGGGAGTCAGACGCATTGAATTAGCTGCAAAAAAGTCTACAGATAACAAAAAATGCTTTTTTGTTGATTTTCAAACCAGGGCTTTAGAGCAGTACCAGGAAGGTGCCCGGCGTGTTGCCTCTGGAGATCTTGGGCAATTGGGTTATGCGGAAATAGAAGGTACAAGCATGGCCTTCGGGCTTAAGGTGCCCCATGGCAGCAAGGAAACCGAGCTACGAAACTGGTTACAGTGGAAATCTCTTAGCGGCTAAAATATCATTGAATTTTCAATCCACGCCATTGATATGGCCAGCCTCTTCATTGGTCGTCCACCGGTTTCAGCTACTGGTTTTTGCGAACGCAAGATGATCAACGACATGCCGGGTGATGTCCGTGATATTTCCCATGCTGTCTATGATTATGGTGATGGTTTCAAGGCCGTCCTGCGGGCCAAGCGCTTCAACAATTATAAAATATCCGATGGCATCGAAGTGGCTATATTTGGATCTTGAGGCGGTCTTTTTGCCAATTACAGTGGAGAAGTTTATATCAAGGGCGAAAGCTCCTACAGTGGAGATCGCTTCGTTGGCAAAAAAGTGCGCGGGATTTATGCGCTGGGTATCAGGCGGAACTTGGACACTTTTTATAAAAATATTACTGAAGCGGACTACAGCCAAGCCACCGTGAAACCCAGCGTGGACTCCCACTACTTAGCGCTACTGGGGCGTGAAGCAGCTTATGCCCAAGGTAAAACCGTTACTTGGAACGAAATTGTCAATAGCACTAAAATGCTTGAGTATGATACTGCTGGATTGAAAGTTTAAGGCCGCAGTGTCACTTTATTGCTGCACTCGGGAAATTGCACGATACCTTGTTATTGCTTCGGGCTAAGCATCACTGTCCGCAGGTTAATCGGCTGCCATTGATCTTTCACTGGAGCCAGCTCGAGTTCGACCTCACCGGCTTCAGCAATTGTCAGTTCACCCAGCTCGACCAGTTGGTAGTCTGATGGTCCTCCGGTTGCAGCCAGTTCGGCCTGGGTTTGATTTTTATCGTCCTTAATACCGAAGTTGAGCATGGTGTTTTCCGGTGCGGCGATTTCAGCTTGGACGATGAACGTACCGGGCTGAGCGATTTCCATCTCCCAGCTGACTGAGGAGCGGTGGTCCGTCCAGTTGCTGATGTGCGTCTGCTGCCCTTTCCCCCCAAGCTTGAGGTGGTCATTGCTGTTGTATGAGCGGTTATGGAGGTGGGCCATACCGGCGATCAAGTGCACCTGTCCCTCTTTATTCTGGCGGGACAAGGATTTTTCTGCGACCAGCTCGCCGGCAATCTCGAGCTTGATGACCGACACATTGGGGTCGGGTGCCGCCGAAGGTACGTTTATGACGAGACCCTTCCAGTTCTCGTCCTGATATGGTTCGCTGTTCAGAGTGGAACCGTCTGCGAGTAATACCGTGGATGTCGGGGTGTTTTTGAACCCGGGTACATTGAGTTTACCATCCTCAGGCCAGTCGAAGACATGCAGGTACAGGGTGGCACCATCCGGGCGAACCTTGGCGGTGCAACGGCCCCAGGTAAATTTACCAAAGGGGCTCGCAGTGGTGCTATAAATCGACTCGCCATTCACCTCCATCCATTGACCAATTTCCTGCAAGCGGTCGATACTTGGCTGGGGAATCAGTCCCTCTTTGGTCGGGCCGACATTGAGGAGGAAATTCCCGCCCTTGCTGACAATATCGCAAAGCTTCCGGATCAAGTCTCTGGTTGGCTTCCAATTATCATCATAGCTCTTGAATCCCCAGGTGCCATTCATGGTCATGCAAACTTCCCAGTCGCGGTCTTTGAAGCCGGTTGCCGGGATGCGTTGCTCGGGGGTTTCCGTATCGCCTTTAAATCCTCCACCCAAACGATTGTTATTAATAATACCTGGAACTAAGCGTAGATGCTGGATCAACTTTTCGGCACGCTCCTGGTTCATGTCTCTGGGCGTATCCCACCAGAGGATGTCCGGCTGGTAGGTGGAGAGGATCTCCTTGACTTGAGGAACAGCAATCGTGTCGATGTATTCATCCATATCCCCCTTATGGGCTTCATCCCAGCCTCCGCCTTCTTCTATCCACGATTTCGCACCGCCCGGGTGCGTCCAATCCTGAGCCTGTGAGTAGTAGAGGCCAAACTTTAAGCCTTCTGCCCGTGCCGCCTCGGCCAGCGGACCGATAAGGTCTTTTTTGTATGGTGTGGCATCGGCGATATCCCAGTCAGTGACTTCCGAGGGAAACAAGGCAAAGCCATCGTGGTGCTTGGAAGTTATGACCATATACCGCATTCCGGCCTGCTTGGCTAACTTGGCCCATGATTCCGGATCATACTGTACCGGGTTAAACTCTTTGGCGAAAGCCCGGTACTCGCTCACGGGAATCTTGCCGCGTAACATGATCCACTCGCCGATACCATCGATCTTCTTACCATCGTAGGTACCTGCCGGTACGGCGTAGACGCCCCAATGAATGAACATGCCGAACTTGGCATTGCGCCACCAGTGCATGCGGGCGTCGCGCTGTTCCTTTGTCTCATTGGCATACGGATCCGGCACCCCGGATTCCTCCAACGGTGGGGCAGTCGGAGCAACGGGTTCAGACGCGGCGAACTCTGCAGCAGCTTGGCAACAGATGGCCATAAGTAAACTAATTGTAACTAAAATTGAACCGAAGGGAGGATTTTTCATGGGTACTAAACTATTGACTTTGCTCATCTGGGCAAGACCGATATAAAAATTATCTGACGCGGTTGGATTAATGTGGCGGCACAGCGTGGTGCTGGGAAGAGTTTTGCCGGAACTCTTAACCACAAGCGTTGGGTTACTAGTTTACCGTCTGTTTCAAAGCATCGACCACTGCTTCAAGCGAGCGGCTGTCATGGACGGCGGTAATAAAGTCGTCTGCCGGCAGATCAGGAAGTAGGACGACCACCAATCCAAGGCTCGGGCAGATCCAGATTTTTCGGGCACCGAATCCGGCAGCCATGAAACTATCGCGTGGCAGTTGCGGCCACAGCTTGCCCGCTTCATTCGACCAGAAGCTGTAGCCGTACTTCCAATCTTCTGGGGCGGCGGCTTGACGGACCTCCGGTGCTACCTTGGCGGCCGCCGAAGCCCAGTAGGCGGGAATGATCTGCCGGTCATCCCATTTGCCTTGCGCGAGGTAAAGCAGCCCAAAGCGTGCCATGTCATCGAGGTCCATTTGCAATTCGACGAAGCGACCGAAAATAGTATAGCGGGCTTCCGGGTGATATTTCCAGCGCCGGTACTGCCACTTCCATGAAGCGCCGATCGGGTCGCGTAGTTTATGGGCAATCAGGTCGCCGACTCCAGGGCTAGCATCCGGGTTATTGGTATCATAGTAACCGTATTGTACTGCCAGCGCGTGGACCATGGCCACTAACCCGTCGGTGCGATATCTCCAAACCTCGCCGGGTGGTCGGCTTTCCTCAAATAATCCGCCGGTTTGGGTAACAATTTGCCTAAACGTCACTGCTTCATCTTTAGGCAGCCAATAGCGTTTTTTTGGCGGGAATGGCCCGTAGATGCCGGTTGTCTCGCGCAATTGCGGGTAGATACTTACCAGTTGCTGGTCCAGCGATTTAAGCTTGCCGTCTGCGATAGCGATTGGCACCAGGCTGGAATAGAGGCTTTTGGCGGTGCTGGCCACCGGTTGTTTCTGTTCGGGATCGACGTTGGCATGGCGTTCAGCGACCCAGCGACCGCGGTGGGTGATCCCGATTTGATAAGGATTTGCGTCGGCTTGGTTGACCAGTGTATCCAGCGCCTGACTTAGCCGGGCTGGGTCAAAGCCGGCTTCCTCAGGACTGGCTTTTTGCCACTCATCGGCGGGGAAAACTAAATCCTCTGCGACCGCAAGGGTGGACAGCAAGAACGGCAGCAACCACAGGATGCAGCTGTGCAGGCAAAACAGTGTGCTTTTAGTAATCCGCGCTGGCATGGCATGGGATTGTAGCGTCAGTTTATGAATTGCCAATCCAGATAAATTTCTCTCTCTATACTTGGTGATAAATTGCTTTCGGCATTCATCCTGATCCACTAATCATAGCGTGAGATGAAAGCTGTAGTGTCTAAAATCTGGTCGTCGATCCGCGGGTGGCCGCTCGAGCGCCAGATCGTAATTATCGTTTGTGTATTGGTTGGTATTTTTTGTGCCGAGTTCCTGCTGGATACTGCAGATACCTGGCGGGTCAGGGTTGCCGAGCGGGAAGCAGCGGGCAAGAAGCCGACGATTAAGCACGACTTTCAGACCGGCATGTGGTATGGCACGCTGGTTAGTGTGCTGGTTTTGGCTGGTGCGGCTGCCTCGGCCAAGTGGTGGCTGCGACGGATGCCTGGTGATTGGCGTCCCACGACCCCGGGGTTGCGTGTTGATGCGCGGTTTTGGGTGCTGGTTGGGCTGGCGGCGGTATTAGCTTTGTCGCTGCGCTGGCCAAGAATGGACGAGAGTATCTTCGTTGATGAGGAATACACGCTACGCACGTACATGCATGGTGAGTTTACTGAAAATGCCGGGGAGGATCCGCGGTTTGAACCGGTTGAGTGGGGGCACCAGATGTGGGCCAACTCCAATGGTAATAACCACTTTTTATATTCGCTGGCCAGCCGCAGTTGCCTGGATGTTTGGCGCTGGGCGACCGGGGCACCGCGTGCTGCGTTCGACGAGACAATATTCCGTTTACCTTCATTGGTTGCCGGAGTGCTAACGATCTTCATGCTGGCCCTACTGGTTGCTCGACTTGGATTTCCCAATGCCGGGTGGCTGGCGGCATTTTTGCTGGCCTTACACCCCTGGCATTTACGCTATTCGGCAGAGGGACGTGGGTATGCCCTCATGATTTTCTTCCTATTGTGTGCGTTATACTGCTTGGTCTGTGCGCTTCAGAATGGACGCTGGCGCTGGTGGATCGGCTTTGGGGTGGCGCAGTATCTAATGATGGGATTTTATGCCGGCTCACTATATGTCGCTGCAGCCTTTAATCTTACTGCATTGGTTTACCTGGTTGCGCGAGGAATACGCGAACGACACCAGTACCCGCTCGTGGTACAGGGCACTCGGTGGTTGGTAGCCAACGGTTTAACCGCGACCATAATGATCCAGACTATGTTGCCGTGGATGCTCGAAATTAAATATTACCTGCGTGATAACCCACGGGCGTACGGTGTCATGACAACCAACTGGTATTACGATGTCTGGTCATACCTTATGACTGGTATGCAGTGGACTGGCAGCTATGCGGAAAATCCGATTATCATCACTGCTCAGGGGCAATTGGGTGCTGCGGCACTGGCAATGCTACTGGCGCTTACCGCCATAGCAATAATTGGTGGCTGGCGTCTAATATTAGCTGGTGGAACCCAGCGCATGGTGGTTGCGACCTTCCTGTTGGCTGCGGTGTTGGCCATATCACACAGCGTCATTGGTGGCCGCTA
>CAYUDZ010000052.1:6109-8331 GCA_964443575.1 uncultured Chthoniobacteraceae bacterium
TTTGTTTACCTGGTATATGATTTACCTGGTGCCTGGGGTGGTGATGGGGTTGGCCGTTGCTGTGGATTGGTTGGCTGGATTGATTCCCAGCCGCAGGGAGTTGCCGCAGTTGGTACTGGGCGGGGTGACGGTCCTGCTCTACGCGATGCTAGTATGCGAGCAGTCGGCGACGCTCAGCCTCAACCCGAAAGAAAACTTCCGCCAAATTGTGACAATGATGCGCGGCGAGGTCGATATCGAAGGGCGCAAAAAGCCCGAGGAAATTACGGCATTTTCATTTAGCGAAGGCGGTTTCTACGATCCCTGGGCATTTACCATTTGGGATGCCGGGGATGTAGAGGAACTGATGAATAAAGCAGATGCCGAGCAGCGCGAGCTGGTTATCAGCTATGGCCACCGTAAGTTGAGCCTCGAGCGCCGCAGCGAAATTATGGAATTGCTCGACGATCCGCAATTGTTCCGTGAGATCGGTGTTTTTCCCGGGCTGGAGGAAAGACAATTCACCCACTATGTATTGCAGTATGTTGGGAGGAATTAATACGTCACCAGTGGGTGAGCCGTTGCGGACGGCTCGGAGATCCGTCCCTACCCGAGGCTTGTCATGCGGTAGGGATCCCAATATGGGCGGACCGCTTGTCTGCCGTGATGCTCCGTCTCTGTTGCACTACGCCGTGACTTATTGAGCTGCAGAGGGTAATCCAGCGACTACTTTGAGTTGAGTACGACTTTGGCGGTGTTGCGTCCGCTGGCACCGAAGACACCACCGCCGGGGTGGGTGCTCGAGCCGGTCAGGAACAGCCCATCGATTGGTGTTCTGTATTGCGCCATCTCGGGTAAGGGGCGGAAAGCAAACATCTGATCGAAACCCATCTCGAGATGCATGACATTACCGCGCAGCAGGCCAAAGCGGCGTTCGATATCGAGCGGTGACTGGATCAACCGGTCAATCATTTTACCGCGCATGTTGGGTGCACGTTGACAGACTATATCGAAAAGTTTATCGGCCTCTCGTTCGCGGCTGCTATCCCAGTCTTCGCCGTTACGGAGCTCATACGGATGGTACTGTGCCCAAGTGAATAGAACGTGTTTGCCATCTGGAGCCAGGGTCGGATCGACTGAGGAGAATGTCATGCCCAGGACGCAGGGGTGCTCTGGTGGTTGTCCCCGCAGGTAATCGTGGTAGGCGGCGTCGAGGTAATTGCGTGTTGGTACCAGCAATTGCATCGCTGAATGGCAGGGCGCAACTCCATTACTATCCGGCTCGACGCCGTCGTAGAGCGGCAGTTCTTCGACCGCGTGGCGGACGATCATACCAAAGCCGTTGCCGATGCGGGTTTTGGCGACGCGTTGGCCGAGGTGCTCCGGCACTAAGCCGGGATCGAGCAGGTCGTTGAATAAAGTTTGGATGTGGCAGGCCGAGACGACTTTGTCGGCATGGTAAGACATACCGCCGGCATTGACTTCAAAACTGCCATTGCGTGCGATTTGCTCGACTGGCGACTCCAGCACGATGGTGCCGCCCAGTTGCTCAAACTTTTTGGCCAAGGCCTTGGTCAACGCACCACTACCGCCCTTTGCGCGCCAGGCACCGTGCTGGTGGATCATGGCCTGCCAACCGGCGAAGTCACCGCTGGCCATTTCATCTGGCGGTGGACCGCTTTGGGCGGCCAGCCAGGTCATGGCGGCGCGGACATGTTCGTTTTCGAATGTTTGGTTAATCAGGTTGCCGTAGCTGCCGAGCAGGTGCTGGACGGTTTCGACCGAGCTCCAAAGTTTGCGGGATTTTTTATTAAACAGATTGCGGCGCAGCATCGTGCCGACCAGGTTGCCGGCGCTGGGTGGCTTCAAAAAAACCTCGAAGACGCCTTCGTTAAGCTCGCCCCAGCGGGCGACAAAGTCGCGGTAGGCGCGGGCGTCATGGTCGCTGACCTTGGCAATGCTGGCACAGGTCTGCTCGATATCGCGATGAAATGCGATGCCGCCGCCGGGTACACCAGTGACTGGTTGGAATGCCCATGGATCCAACTCGATGTACTCGAGCCCGCAATCAGCCAGTTCAAGTTCCTCCATGATCGGGGTCATACGGAACATGATGTGGACCGAGGATCCGGTATCGAAGCGGAAGCCGGGCACGATTTCTTCGGTGCAAACAGCGCCGCCAACGACTTCGCGGCGCTCGATGACTAGAACCTTGCGACCAGCCTGCGCCAGGTAACAGGCAC
>CAYUDZ010000052.1:8341-16111 GCA_964443575.1 uncultured Chthoniobacteraceae bacterium
CACAAACCAATCCGTTATGGCCGGCTCCGATGACGATTACATCATAATGATCTGCTGATGACACCATATTGACATTACAAGTTACGTTGCGGTGGACAAGCCGGGAGTCAGTAATCTTTCCCTGGCGACAGCATCTTGCGCCGTGGCTACAACTCATTAATTAAAGGAACTTAACACACTCTTGCTGCCACTTTGTTGCGGGGAATCTGCGCTAAATCAATCCGACCGGCTTAAACTCGTGAGATGGCAGGATCGTCTTGATATTTTCGTTGCCGAGGTGCCCGGCGACGACCTCGCCGAGGACATCGCGAAAATCGGTTGTGTGTTTCAGGTCACGTTTCTGGTGGAGTTGCTCCGGTGCCAACCCCGGCCATTCGGTCAGCACAGAGCGCGGCTGGCTTTGGGTAGCATCCTGGACCGGGCCGCCGACAGCCAGCATGCAATTGGCCCAACCGTGGTCGGTGCCCTGGGTGCCATTTTCCTTAGCGGTACGACCGAAGTCGCTGAGTGTCAGTACCAGCACGTCACTCATTCTGTCACCGAGATCTTTGGAGAATGCTGCCAGGGACTCACCCAGGCCTCTGACCAAATCGCCGTAATTCCCTTCGACTCCACCCTGGTTGTTGTGGGTATCCCAACCACCATAGTCGACTTCAGCAACCTCCAGGCCGACGTTGGACTTAATCAAGCGGGACACCTCGAGTAGTTTACGCCCGAGTTGGTTGTCCGGGTATTCAGCCTGCGGGGAGTATGGCTGGCTTGAGATTTCACGGATTTGGCGGATGCCGTCAAAAGTTGTGGATGCGGTACGATTCAGCAAGTCCATGGCAGCACCATGATGTGCTTCAGGCTCCGAGCAGTATGCGTGCTCGATAGCGGCTGCTATGGCATTGCGCTCGTCAGCGTTTTTTCCGGGAAACTGCAAATCTTTAATTCCGCGCAGTGCGTACGCTGGAGCTTGACCACGCAGGATGCGCGGTAGCGAGTCACCGATGGAAACGGCACGAACCGGGCCGCGGCCTTCGGAGGTAAGTAAATGGCGGTTTAGCCAACCGTCGGAGTTGACCGTATTGCCGATGACGCCGGTTTCCCAGACATCCTGCTCCTCGAAATGCGAGCGGGTATTATTGGCATAGCCTACAGCGTGCAAGGCTACTGCCTGGCCGGACTGGAACAACGGATAGAGTGCAGCGGCTTGCGGGTTGAGGCCGAAGAAACCGTCGAGGTCGAGCGAGCCGTCTTCCTTGCCGGGCTTGGGGATAGCCAGTGACTTGCGCAACTTATAGTACTCGGGGTCGTTAAATGGGGTGATGAAGTTCAGCCCATCCATACCGCCGCGTAGAAAGATGACTACCAGAGTTTTTCCCCGAGAGACCGTCTTTTTGTCTGTTACGGCCACCTGCTCAGCCAGTGAATTGAGTGATGATAAACCGGAATAGGCGACAAGCGCACCGGATGTTTTTAGAAAGTAGCGACGGGTTAATTCCATGGGGTTATTTGGTTTTAGTTGATTGGCAATGAGTCAGCGAAGATTGCTTTCGGGGAGTTGGGCGATGGCGATTCCGAGCATACGCATGCGGTCGTAAGGTTTTTCCGGTGCCACTTCCAGTACCTGCAGGAGGGCTTCACGTGAGCGCTTACTTAGCGAGCTTCCGGTCAGGCGTTGCATTGAATAATCGAGTAATCGGGCGCTGGTAAGCTTGTCGGCTAGTTGGCCGTGATTTTTGTACTCCCGGGTCAGGATTTTAGCATATTGATTTTCGAATTTTTTGCCCAGCAGCCAGCGTTGCAGCATGCCGTTGGAGTCTGCATAAGCTGCCCCATCGAGTGGGTAGCCGTCGGGTGTTTCACGGTCGAAATGGCCACTGCCGCTACGCTGCAGAAAATTTTGGATGGAATTGGCATCAGTACTCTGCACCATGCGGCCAAGTCGGATCGCATAATCGAAGGGGGTGGAAATTGTCGGCTCGGCCTGCCAAAATTCCGGGTGCTCGGCGATGGCCAGCAACATCTCGCGCATGTCGCCACCGCTGGCCAGAAAGACATTGCTCAAATCTTCAACCAATTGTTGTGGCGGCGGAACCGCGACATAATGTGCTGCCAACTTTTCGCTAACGTAGCGTGCTGTAGCCGGGTGGGCAGCGAGCATTTCTATGGCGGAATGGACACGTGCGTACTGGTGGGTCGGTTGGACGGCAGGGAATGATGCGGAGAATACCTGGTGGTCGTCAGGGTTATTGATTTTGCGGTAGAAACGGAATGATTCGCGGGTTGCGCCAAGTGCCGGGTCGACCTGTTTTACCAGTGTCCAACCAGTGAGCAGGCGTGCGAGCGCGGTGACATCATCCTGGCTGTAGCCGCCATTGACCCCGAGGGTATGCAACTCCATGATTTCACGGGCATAATTCTCATTTAGCCGACCGGCGATACTTTTTGGCTGATCGAGGTAGACGAGCATGGCCGGGCTGGTTGCTGATGCCATCAGTAGTTGCCGGAATGGAGCGATCCCGAGATGGAAGAAGCGCTCATCTTCTACCGTTTTATTTTCTCTACCGGCTTTGCGCAGCCACGTGGAAAAGTGGTTTTCGCTCCATAGGGTAAACCTGCCATGCACCGGGTTGTCGGTCAGCAGCATGCTTAGCAGTGAGCGATTGGGGACAGCACCATCCGAGCGATGGCGGGTCAGGGCAAAATTTCTGGCTGCTGCTATGCCCGGAAAATCCGCTTGTTGGTATATCATTTCCTTCAGCCAGGGGATCTCCCCTTGGTTCAGGACTGCTGCAAGATGCACCGGCTCCGGGCCGAAGCCAAAGCGGTTAAGCAGGTGCACAGCGCGGGCGTAGCGGCCTGCGTCCTGTTGGTCTTTCTCAACCTGAACAGTAACCGGCTCGATACTGAATTTCCGGTCATCGAGAGTCTGGATTACGATCCCCAGTTGATGCTTGCCGGCGGACAGGTTCTGACCAGCCAGCGGGAAGACAAAGGGGCCGAAATTGTTTACCGCATTAGCAAGAATGCCACTTGGCTCACCATCAACCGTAAGCTCCAGCTTCCTGATACCATTGGCTGTGCAGCCGTCTACAACCAGCACATCCACCATACCAATAGTGTCATGGTTAGCCGGATAGGTGATTTTTGCGGCAACTTCCTGCGGCACAGGTTTGCGTGTTACTGGCTGCAGTTGCACCGAGCGTAATTGGATATTGCGGTCTCCCTTGCCCTCTATGTAGTGGTCGTTGGCGAAGCGGAAGACTAAACGGCTGCTGCCTCTTGGGATTTTAATTGTGCCGAAGTTGTGTGCGGATGAGTTGCCCTTGATTTCTTTTTTCGCTAACGGGATCATCTGGTCACCCTTGAGCGCAAAAACCTCGAGTTCGGGGTGACCTTCGAAATGTTGACCTTTTGCCGACAGTGAGAGTTTAAAGTTGCCATGAAAATGCTTTGGTAAATCGAGCGGCAGATCAGCATTGCTGGTAATACTGATGAATTTGCCGGGTGAGTTTTTTGATGCCCCCTCGATCATCTTGCGGACTCCACCTTTCCACGCGGGGTCGAAGATCGTGGCGAGCCAACGCTTGCGGGTGACATTTACAGCAAGTTCCATATGTGGGCGGATAATCTGCTGTTCTGATGTGAGTACTGGATGGCCGCTGTTTAGCGACGCGCGCAATTGAATTGTATTGGCTCCATTGCGCAGTTGGTCTGGCTCCACCCTGAAATTGACATTGTCTCCGTATTGTACTTCAGATTCTTTGCCATTTAACAGCAGTGCGACTTGAGGGGCAATTCCCTGTTGCATATTTTGCCACGTGCACAACCCGTCGATTCTTACCGCCCCGCTAATTTTCCTGCCATGGATTGGCTTTGAGAATGCTACCCGGAGTCCGGTCGCATCACGTGGTGGAGCAACTTTTGCAACCTGGTAGCTATCGAGATAAAGGTTAGAGTCACCGACCTTCGAGTTCACATCATTCTCGAAGAAGACAGTGAGTGTGTGCTTACCTTTTTTGTAATATACGGGAGCGCCAACAGGCAACTGATGCCAGTGAATTGTTGCCAGGGAACCGGTGGTTAATGCATTATTTTCCTCACCCAGCAGCAACCCCAGCGCCGGTGTCGGTACATGCTGCCGACTCCCCCGCGCGCGCACCGCAACCTGGTAGAAGCCATTTTCAGGAGCTTCAAACTGAAACACCCAACTCGGACGAGAGCTGTAATTAGCGATGCAGGCATCGCCTGAGGCGCCCGCTTCCTGGATTACTTTTGGCGGTTTATCTCCCTGCCGTTCCGGGCGCGGAGTGTCTATGGTGTCTTCGCATTCACCGTGGGCAATGATCTTAGGTTTTCCTTTGTAGATGCGAACCGGCAGCATGCGACCCACCAGTTCGGTACCATTTGGCAAGGTGGCCACCGGAGTCATTTCCAGGCAGCCATTTTGTTTCAACTTACCGGTGGGAAAGCGGTAAATATACTGGTGGTGCGAGTTGCCTGCCGCGGGGATGATTTCATCCGGTTCCAATAATTTGCCGTCGGAAAGCTTGAGCATTGGTAGTGGGGGCGTTGATAAGCCGGGAAGCTCAATCATCGCTACCCGCACGATGACCTCGCCCCATACTGCGGCATGTGCCGCAGGTGAGATAATTTGTGGCTGCTCCCAGTCGCCAGCTATGGGTTGTGGGGTTACGGAGAGCTTGGTTGTTTCACCGTTTTCGAAGGAAACCTGAACGGTTCCCTCCTGCTCTGCCTGAAAGGCAAAAAACCCTATTTTGCTACCGCCGCGAACCAAACCCGGCCCTAGAATCCTGATGATGCCCGCTGGGGAGACAGTAACCGGAAAGGTGCGATCTTCCGTGGCAACATCCGGCACCCTGAAGGCTTGCTTGCTCATGCACCCAAGCCAGGCGGTAGTTGCTGGTGTCAGGAATTGTGGCTCAACGGCGGTCACATGCTGCTTACTTTGCCCGGCATCTAAGGGCATCATCGGTAAAATCAGCATCCAGGCAATTACTGCAGTGGTTAGGCCTGGCGCTGCGACAAAGACCCGATATCTGCTCGTTGCGCGAGGTGACAAGAGCGTGCGCTTGAGTGACTGGATCTGATTAGTCAATACAAGTATTTAGCAAATACCGGCATGATAGTGCGGTCAAGGGGAATCGATTTATTCGGGCGAGAACGCCGCTTTGATTTCTTCGAGGTTGGCGCCGAGTAGTTGCCTGGCCAGCTGGTCGAGGGCGCTTTCCGGGCCGTGGATGTGGTAGGTGCGCTGGATATGCCGCATGGTCTCACTAGGTTTAAGGGCGGCAGCCGGTGATGACGTCTCCAACTCATAGAATGGACCCAGCGGGTCGGCACCCGGTTCTGGCGGGCCATCGTTGTAAGAGTTGATTACATCGCCGGCGTAAGGTTCCTGCTGGTGCTCCCACATCGAATTGACAAAGCCATGCGGGGCATCCTGCACGTTGTAAGTGACGATGTTGAGTACCCGGCCCTTGGCGTCGTAGCTGCCAGCGATGCCCTTGGATCGTTGTGCTGTAATACCGATTTTACTGCGTAGCGTCCCGTCGCCCTTGAAGAACAGCCGGTCATCTTCAACCTTGAGGTAATCTGGTGGTACTTTGCCGAAGTAGCTGTCGTTGACTTTCGGGCCGAGTTCAGCCTCGCTGCCCTCCTTGAAAGGGATGACAGTAACCGTAGTCGGCGAGGGATTATACATACCGAGGATCCAGATCGACGGCAGGCCGGATTCAGGCACCCAGGCTTGTGTGCCGGTGTTGGTGATCCGGTTATCCGTCTCGTAGCCGACCAGGCGCACGTCTTCGGGCAGTTGCACCGCAAGTGACTGTGCAGTCTCTTTGGCATCCAATAGACGAATCGTGCGCTCGATATCCATCTTGAATTGAGTGCCGCTGTAGTTCGTCAGCTCCGCACTGTGCCGGAATGTTGCCTGTGACGCCGACTGTTCGACCAGCTCGAACGGCTCGGTGTCGATAGCTGCCGGGGTCTTCCAGTCGGCAAAATCAAACTTGCTGCCCGGTGCAAAGAACAGGGCATACTGCCCGCCCTCCGGCCCGAGCCAAAAGCGCTCTTCACCACCAAAAATATGGATGTGCTGCTCGAGTTTGCCCTTGGCCTGTTCTGCGGAGAGGACGCCTTGCTCGATAACCGGGCGGTTAATCCAGCCGAAGCTCGGACCGGATTGCATGTCATAGGTGCTGGTCATGACGCGGCCCTGGTAGTCCGGCGCGACCGCCACCGCGGCACTCCCTTGTTTCAGCAGCACGATCGGCGTGTGCTGTTGCATGAAACTCACATCGTCATGGAAAGCTCCGCGGCCTGAGTCGGCGTGGACTTGGAGGCCTGCACAAAGCAACAGGGCAGCGAGCAAATTTGTGAGCGTGGAGCGTGAGCGGGGGGTCATGGTATTTTCGTTTTTAAAATATTTTACTAAAGATGGGTAATTGGAAACCAACTTACTGATGACAGTCAATACGATTATACTACACCTTTGACGAAGTAAGTAAGTAATTGAGTCTTGTGTTACGGTAAGACCTGTATTTTAGCACCACTAGGTTTGGGATTTTTCTGGGCTAGTGTCCTTTCGTTACACCACGGATCTTGCCCGTTCCGATGAACCGGGACTTGGCGAACTAAGCGGCGGTCGTGCTACGGCCACCGCCTCTCCCCTAGCAAATTCGATACTACGGCAAACGTGGAACTTTGCCCTCCAGTAAATGAACGACTACGTTGAACTCAGGAGCCGATCAGTACACATCGCGTTTATAGCGATGTTCTTTTTTGAGGTCTTCGATGTAGGCAGCGGCTTCGTCGGGTGACTTGCCGCCGTGTTCGCCGACGATGTCGTGGAGCGCCTTATCGACGTCCTTGGCCATCCGTGAGGCGTCACCGCAGACAAAAAAGTGGCCGCCGTCCCGGTCAAGCCACTGCCAGATTTCGGCGGCATTTTCGCGCATCCGGTCCTGGACGTAGATCTTATGCTCCTGGTCGCGCGAGAAGGCGGTATGGAATTTGGTCAGTAGGCCGTCCTGTTGGTAGGCTTCAAATTCTTCACGGTAGAGGAAGTCGGTCGCTTCATGCTGATCGCCGAAGAACAGCCAATTTTTGCCGGTTGCTCCGGTGGCCTTGCGTTCCTCGAGGTAAGCCCGGAATGGGGCGATCCCGGTGCCCGGGCCGACCATGATGATCGGGGTGTCACCATCTTCGGGCAGGCGGAACCCCTTGGCAGTGTGGACAAAGACCGGTACCGGGCCGTCACCGGCGCGCTGGGCCAGCCAGGTCGAGCAGACGCCTTTGCGTTGGCGGCCGTGACTTTCGTATTCGACAGTCGCAATGGTAAAGTGGACTTCCTCCGGGTGGGCCTTCAGGCTGGAGGCAATCGAATACAGCCGCGGCTGCAACTTTCTCAATGTATCAACAAATTCCTGAGCCTCGAAGCGTACCGACTGGTGCTCGATCAGGAAATCCACGACTTCCAGCCCCCACAGGTACTCAGCCAGGTCGTCTTTGCGCTCGGGGGTGAGTAACTCCGACAGCAGGGGAGCGGCCTCCGCCTTTTCGACCAGTGCCTTGAGGAACTTCTTATCCGGTTGGGTAATGATGCAATCTTCGAGCAGGGCCTGGCGCAGTGGAGCTTCGCGCTTCGCCGGTGTGGTTACCATTGTTGCCGGATCAAGCTCCAGTCTCTCGACGATTTCATCGACCAGCTCCGGGTCATTCTGGCAGAACACACCCATCGAATCGCCTACGATATAC
>CAYUDZ010000053.1:0-16006 GCA_964443575.1 uncultured Chthoniobacteraceae bacterium
CTATTTACTATGAAATGGAGAGTAACCTGCCAGTTGTGTACCGGATATTGGATTGTCGCTCGCACCCTGACGCCCATAGGCAAGCTCTTGAATTTGGAGGAGAACAACACGATTGACTCTAACCCCTGACCCATTGAGCAGTTGACTATGACTTTTGACTTACGAGATTTATCTTTCAGCGATGCTTCGCTTCCCGGTCAGGGGTAGGTCATCGCAAACGTTCTCCACATAAGGAATCATACTTGATCAAGCATTGGAATTGATCTGCTGAGCATCATCTGCAATAATAGCCACATGAAAATCGAAATTGAGACCGAGGATGATGGCCGTTACATCGCAGAAGTTCCAGCTATTGCTGGCGCACTCGCATACGGATCCACAGCCGAAGAAGCCATTTCCAAGGTTGAAGCACTAGTTTTACGTATTCTTGCGGAACGTCTAGATGCTGGTGAAACATCTCCCGAACTCGATGAGGTTTTCTCGGTTTCCGCATGAGTGCATGGGGCTCTGCGAAAGCTCGCCGTGTTTTACGGGCTCTTTTGAAAATTGGATGGTCTATCAAGCGTGAGACTGGCGGCTCACACCGTATTCTAGAGCGTGATGGGTGGCCCGATTACGTTTTTGCTTTCCATGATGGTACTGAAATCGGACCTCGCATGTTAGCCAGAATTGCAAAGCATACCGGGCTACAACCATCCGATTTGTAGACAGTTTGAGAAAAGCGATGGAGGTAATTCGCTGGATGCCCAGTAGTCGATGGTAAAGCTTTACTCTATCGTCTTTCATGGTTGCCCTACCTCCGCTCTTACCTCATCTTAAGCGTTGAATAAAATTGTTGAGAGTAAGCCAGTCTTGTCTAGTTTAGCAGAGGTGACAGTGGAGAGCCTCAAATCTAAAGTTTCGCAAGTCTGCCAAAAAGAACAGGTTAGACGCCTGGATTTGTTTGGTTCGAGGGCGCGTTCAGGCGGACTGGAAGGCAATGATTACGACCTCATTGCATTTTTTGAGGATGGTTCTCCAGAAGCCTACGCGAAGCGATTTTTCCGAGTTTTACACGGTTTGGAGGATGTACTGGATGCACCGGTGGATCTAATCGAGGATATCGAACGGATAAAATAAGAATAAAGACGATGGACTCTAACCCCTGCCCCGCTGAGTAGTTGATTATGACATTTGACTTCCAATATTTTACTTTCAGCGATGCCTCACTTTCAGGTCAGGGGTAGGTCATCTCCAGGTTTTGCCTAAAAATAAATTGCGGGCGTAATTCCACTCATCTAAGATTTCCTTATGACTTACACGGCCATCTTGACCAAGAACCCTGACGGGGGCTACGTGGCCCAAAACCCGGAGACGGGGACAACCACCCAGGGTGACACAATTGACGAAGCTTTGGCTAACCTCAGGGAGGCCACAGAGTTATATTTGGAAGAATTCCCTTCTGACGCCGTATCCCCTGCCTTCATGACTACCTTTGAAGTAGCCCATGCCTAAACTACCCCGAATAAGCGGTCGTGAATGTATTTCGGCGCTCCAGAAATTGGGGTTTTCCGTAGCCTGCCAGAAGGGCAGCCATGTTGTAATGAGACGCGAAAGTTCAGGTTGCGTGGTTCCGAATCATAAAGAAATCAGGGTCGGCACCTTATCGGGGATTTTGAAACAAGCTAGAATAACAGCAGAGGAATTCATCGATAACCTATAAGCAGAACAAAGCCGTTATGCCAACTCACTCGCTGCGCTCGTTCGTGGTATACGGCTAACGTTCTGTTGAAGAGAAATGAATCTGGATATATTTGAGGCTACGAAATCAGATAAGATTCATCGCGCGGCTTCAAGAGTGCAGTGCAACACTGAGTTACCGACGACTCAGCCAGTAGTTTCGAATACCTGTTTAAGGCTTTCACGTTCGGCCTCGAGGCTCTCATTGCAGGTGGGCTTTCCGGCACGGGCATACCAGTAAGCGGCATTGCCGGTATCACCTTCGACACGGTGGAGGAAAGCATGGATCCAAGCTGCTTCGGGTGTATCGATATCCTGGACGATGTGGTGGGCTTGCTCCCAGTCGCCATCGCGTTCTGCTGCCAGTGCTTCGAGATATTTGTGCTGATCGGACATGTCGGTAAGGTAATTGTGGTGAAACACTGCAGTCAATTACCGATGAACGTACAACTTGAAACTGTCCGTTCTTTCTGAAATTCGCAGGGTGTGTTCTACTGCTAATCAAGATTGCTCGCTCAGCTGCTGCCACAGCTTGCGCTGTTCCATGCTCAAGTTGCGCGGCAGCTCAACATCTGCCACCGCATAGAGATCACCACGGGTGCCATCCTTGCGCTGCATCCCTTTGCCACGAAAGCGGAATTTCTGCGCCGGTTGGGTACCGGCGGGAATTTTCAGCCGCAAGCGACCGTCAAAGGTATCAATATCCACCTCATGCCCAAGGACCGCTTGCCAGGGCGCAAGCGGCACATCGCAGAGTAAATCATCACCGTCGACAGTAAAGAACGGGTGCTTCTGGTAGCGAATGCGCAGATATAGGTCGCCGGGCCGCGATGGATCGGCACCTGATTCGCCACGACCTTGAAGCCGGATTTTCTGTCCTTCACGAATGCCAGAGGGGATTTTGACGGCATATTTCTGAGCCGGCTCACTGGATCCCGGCTTGCTCAACGAGATAGTGCGATTGCCACCGTGAAAAACTTCATCCAGCGTAATCGCCAAATCCGCTTCCACATCGCGGCCACGGGCCGCCGGTCCACCAAAGCCCATGCCGCCAAATTGTTGGTCTGACGTCCGCCCACCACCACCAAAAAATGCCTCAAAAAAGTCACTGAAGCCGGTGCCACCAAAATGAAACTCATAGTCACCGGCAGGCATACCACCCGCCCGGGTAAAGCCACCCATGCCCCCGGGAAAACCACCGGCACCGGCAAAGCCGCCACCGTGCTGCCAATTGGCACCCAGGGTATCATACTTGGCCCGCTTTTCTTCGTCACCAAGCACCTCGTAAGCTTCGTTGATCTCCTTGAACTTGCTCTCCGCAGCCTCTTTATCCTCGGCTACGTCAGGATGGTATTTGCGGGCGAGTCGACGAAAGGCCCTCCTGATCTCATCCTGCGATGCGCTTTTTTCGACACCTAATAGCTTGTAGTAATCTTTATATTCCATTCCTTGATTAATAGTTTGCCAATCGCTAGGACGAGAATCAAGCTGTGCCAGCATAATTTTGACGCTGCGTGCAATATTCGGGCCTGCAGACTGTTGAAACGCACGCCATCATGGCACCCGCATGCGAGTTACGTTACAAAATTGTAACCAAGAAAGACTAGCACAGATAGTGTACACTTTGGTAATATACACAATATATGGAGAAATTTCGTGCAGGATGGGTCTCCGATTTACACCTTGGCACCCGTGGCAGCAAGGCCAGCCAGTTTCTTGACTTCTTGCGCAACCACGACTTCGAACGGCTCTATCTGGTAGGCGATATCATCGATGTCTGGGCATTGCGCCGGGGCATCTACTGGCCACAGGAACATAATGACGTGATCCAGAAGATCCTCCGTGCGGGACGCAAAGGAACAGAACTGATCTACATCCCCGGCAACCATGACGAGTATATCCACCACTTTCAGGGCATTTACGGAGCGGTGACAATCCAGAAGAATGCCATCCATACCACTGCTACTGGCGAGCGCATCCTGGTAATCCATGGCCATGAGCTGGATACCGTCGTCCAGAACCTGGGCTGGCTGGCTCATATTGGTGATGTCGGCTACAAACTCTTGATGCAGGCAAATGGAGTCGTTAATCTGCTGCGCCGCAAATTCGGTATGGGCTACTGGTCGCTGAGTGCCTACGTGAAAAATGAGGTGAAAAATGTTGTCAGTTTCATCGGCCAGTTTGAAGAAGCAGTCGTTCGCTATGCCCAGGATTACAAAGTCGACAGTGTCCTGTGCGGCCATATCCACCGTGCCGCCAACCACATGATCGAACAAACCCGTTACTATAACTCAGGTGACTGGGTCGAAAGTTGTACTGCAATTGTCGAAACAATGGATGGTACCCTGGAACTAAGAGAATTTCCGCCCTACGAAAAACAACCTGCCAAAAAAGCTAAAAGCAAAACGAAAGGCAAATCGCCCTTGCCTGTCGCAGCGCAATAAGGCATAACTCTGCCATGGGAATACTTTCTTGGATATTACTCGGTCTGGTAGCAGGCGCTCTGGCTAAATTCATCATGCCCGGGAAAGATCCCGGCGGCTGCCTGGTCACCATCATCCTCGGCATAGTCGGTGCAATGCTGGGCGGCTTTATAGCCAGCCTGCTCGGGTTTGGTACCGTACAATCATTTGATATCGGCGGTATATTAATTGCCACCGGTGGTGCGTTACTACTGCTGATCGGTTACCGCTTTATCAAAAAATAGCACAGCCGACGGTCAGAGCGCATACTTACGAATGTAGGCCAGCGCTTCTTCACGTGAGGTCAGCTCGCCCTCGAGCTGCATGCTCTGAACAGTATCTAAAATTTTACTGAATTGCGGCGATGGTTCTAGCCCGAGAGCAATCAAATCATCGCCGCCGACCAATGGTGGCGGAATCAGCGGTTCGTTGGCAAACTCATCGCTCTTTTCGAGCAAAAAGTCATAATTGTCCAGCATTCCATGGCTGCTCAGACAGTCGACCCGATGCAATTCCAGTTCTTCGGTGAACGTCGGTCGAGCCATGAAACGCTTGAGCTTCGCGGTGCGCATCCTGGTAACATCCTTAAAAGTCATATGTTGTCTGACCATCTCGACAACCTGCTCGATCGCGTGGTTGGAGAACTTCAGGCGCTTCATGATCGAGGCGCTCATCCGCGCTCCCACCCGGTCGTGGCCATTGAACCGGATCCGCCCCGACTCATCTACTGCGTATGTCTCCGGCTTGCCGATATCATGCAGTAACACAGCCAAAGCCAGTTCCTGCGATACATGTTCCGGTAATTCCTGGAGCATAATCCTGGTGTGGACATAGACATCACCCTCCGGGTGAAACTGTGGTGGTTGCTCGCATCCTTTCAGGGCAGCCACCTCCGGCAGAATCTCACGCAGCAGCCCTGACTGATCGAGCAAATCAAGACCATCGGCACGGCTTGGATGGCATAATATCTTAACCAACTCATCGCGGATGCGCTCAGGGCTGACGCGCTGGATTGAGGGTGCATGCTGTTGCAGCGCCTGGTATGTCGCAGGTTCGGTCTTAAAGCCAAAGCGGGCCGCAAAGCGTACTGCACGCAGTAGTCGCAAATAATCTTCACTGAAGCGGGCAACGGGATCCCCGATTGCCCTGATAAGCTGTTGTTCGAGGTCATTGCGGCCGCCCACGTAATCGATAACCTGGTCGTTCAATGGGTCATAAAACATACCATTGATGGTGAAGTCGCGTCGCCGCGCATCGTTCTCAGCACTGGTAAACTCAACCTTCTCGGGGCGGCGACCGTCGAGGTACTTACCATCGGCACGAAAGGTGGCAACTTCAAACTGCAGTTTGTCGACCATCACCCTGACCACACCAAATTGCACACCCACCGCGACAGTACGCGCAAACAACTCCATCACTTGCTCTGGCGTCGCACTGGTCGCTGTATCGTAGTCGCCGGGCTCAATCCCCAGTAATCGATCCCTCACACAACCGCCGGCAAAATACGCCTGATGACCTGCCTGATGCAAACGGCGGACGATCGCGACTGCCTCATTTACCAGCTGTTTATCACTATGCTGCTTGGCCATTGATTAACTCTACCAGATAATCATGATAGCAGGCTATCAATTCTGCTGCCTACTGAGGGCAGACATTGTGTTTCCGACCTAAACTGGCAAGTAACTGCCTGTCATGTAATTACTCTTTTGATCCGGAGATCTGCCGGCAACCCTTAGAACCAAGCAACTTGCCGCAGCCAACCCACAGGGAACGGCCGATGGCGGCGATTGTACGATCAAATGTTTCCTGGTCTTTGCAGTTCGCAGCCACCTTAACGCCTGGCAAAGCCCCGATAATCCGGCCAAATGCCAGCCAGCGGGAGCGCAATACTGTCTGCTGGAAATCGAATATTTGGCTTTTCACTGAGTCAGCTTCTTTCAGGCGGCTATACTTGGCCTCACGCTCTGCCAGCCGCTCCGCCAACCCCGAAGTTTCACCTGGCAGTTCCAGTTTGCCTTCCTTGTTAACCAGTCGCTTGTTGGGTGAGATCTTGAGTTCCGGAAAGTACTCCTCAGATAAGTTTGCTACCAGTTCCTTACGCTCAGCCTCACTGACCCGGGCCGCCAATCCTGCGTTTAGACATTGCATGACATCCTGCCGGTAGCTGGAAATGCTACTCCACGCCATGCGTTGATAGTCGCTAAAATTACGGCGGAAGTTCGGCTGGGTACTAATTTGCTCTGCGTAGTCTGCAGCCAGGTCTAGATTCATGCGCAAGACTTCACGCAGCAACTTGGGGGTACCCTCGTCAATTGTGTTACTGGCGTGCACCCGGTAGGCCAACAATGCTTCGTCGAGAAATAACACACTATCGGCAAATGCCGCATCAAGTAGCGCACGATAGTCATGCACGTAGCGATAATTACGAAACTGGTGATCATTAAACCAACTCCGCCTGACTACAAAATTACTCGTAGTGACCGCGAAATTTGCCACCCCAAGGCGTTCCGCTGTGCTTAAATCCATGTTAAACAGCGAGCGCACTGCCCGGTACCAGCGATAGCGTGGGTGTTCATGAGTTAGCACCACGCCGTCGTCGTCAATTAAGTCCAACGCGGTGACAACCAGATTGGACTGCGGTTCTGATTGCAGCATTGAGACGCATTTCTGCAAGCGGCCCGGGTAATAATAGTCATCCGAATTCAATATAGCCACCCAGTCACAGCCCGGATCCAACTCGGCAATACCGCGATTAATAGTGGCATGAGCCCCGGCATTTTCCTGACTTATCACCCGCACCCGCTCATCTGTTATCGCTCGCGCGGCAGCCAGCGAATTGTCCCTGGATCCATCGTCAATTACCAAAACCTGCCGGACGATTGTGCCCTGCGCGAGCACCGATTCGACAGCTTGAGCGATATAATCTTCATGATTATAAAGCGGAATAACAACCCCAACACTTGCCACTAATTTTGCATCACTCAAAGCTATTTCTCCAGACCCCACTTAAACCGCACCAGCTGTAACCAGCCAAGCCTAATGTTGGGCAGATTGCAAAAATTGCCTGCAATTACGGCTGCATGAAGAGATGCTCGTCGCTTGGCTCCGCGCCTTCACCCCCCATCCCGCTCAGCACGCGGCATCCCACGGTTTTTTCAATAGTCTGTCAGATAATTGCGCAGAGTTGCGGCACCGCTTTCTCGCTGCCACTGCGGACTTTGGTTCCGATCACTAACAGTGTAGTGTGATAGCGATTGGCCCGCTGCTGGCATGGTACTGATTCGACCACCATGGTTTCCGCATCAACTGGACCACTACCATTTGAGCACTTAAAGGTGACTTGCAGGCAGGTGCCCTCATCAAATTGCCAGGGAATAAGTATCTGAATCGTATTATTTTCGAGCAGAAGGTCACCACAATCTAGCGAAGCCGCGTCTGCGCCACAGTCCAAAAAGACTGATGCTTTTTGGCACCCTTGATTCTTGTGGTTATTCTCCGAAAGTTCTGAAATCACTTGAAAGTCACTTAATTTGAGAAACTTGGCTGTTTTCCACCAAAACTTCTTCATTCAAGCTAGCACTGGCATCAATGCTGTCAACCCCACCAGCAGGCACACCCGCCGCAGTAATATCGCGCATCGCTTTCAGCGCGATGCGACTAAGAACAACTGCAATCAGAAAAGCCAGGCCAAGACCGGATATCCAAATTGCTATTTCTATGCCGGCCGGCCGCCGCTCACCGAGCAGCAACTGGATGCCGTACTGGCCCAATGTTCCTAGGTAAACATAGAGGAATAACCCTGGTGTCTGGCCGACCGCAATCCAAGCCATACAGG
This sequence comes from uncultured Chthoniobacteraceae bacterium, assembly GCA_964443575.1. GTDB lineage: Bacteria > Verrucomicrobiota > Verrucomicrobiia > Chthoniobacterales > CAKUMP01 > CAYUDZ01. Next base: position 8,017 of record CAYUDZ010000053.1, read on the forward strand.
TACTGAAGCGCATGCGTGACAGGCCGTACAAATAATTCAATAGACTGGTCGGAAACAGCGGATGTAACTGGCTGAGGAATATCACTTTCCATCCATCGCGCTCGATTGCCAAGTCGATCGCATGCAATTTTGGGTTGGACTGGATACGGCGCTCGATCCAGCGCCGGGCCAAATGCCTGCTTATCAGAAAGGCCCCTGCTGCCCCCAGCAAATTGCCACAAAGCACGATCAAAAAACCCCACCATAAGCCAAAGAAAAATCCTCCCAGGATGCTGAGGACTCCAGCAGGTAACAAAAAAATATTACATACCGCATAGGCCAGCGGATAGACCAGACCGGCAGAAGCCCCCAGAGACTCGATAAACTTTTGTGCTTCGGCCAATGATTGCACCAAGGCCATGTTGTTGTAGGCAAACCATACCAGCGCAGAAAGAACTGCAAAAATAAGGAGCTTCAGCATTACCAGCAGCCAGAAATGTCTACCGGTTTTTTTCATTGCATTAGTTCGTAGCCGGTTGTGGGCGTGCCAGCCCCAATTGTGTGTAGATCTCGCGCGTCGCAGTCGACTGGTTCAGTGTGTAGAAATGCAGCCCGTCCACATCGTTATCCAATAAGTCATGGCATTGCTCGGCAGCATAGTGGATCCCGACTGCTTTGACAGCCTCACTATCGTCGCCGGCGCGCTCAAGTGCGCGTAGCAGCTTGGCAGGGTAACGTGAGCCGGCTGCCAATTCGGCCATTCTGTTCATCCCAGACTTCGAAGTAACCGGCATGATCCCGGCGATGATCGGCACCTCGATTCCGGCCAACCTGCAGCGCTCACGAAAATCAAGAAAATCGTGATTATCAAAAAACAACTGGGTACAAATGTAATCAGCACCGGCATCGACCTTTTCTTTCAGGTAATCCATTTCCTTTAGCCTGTTCGGTGTTGCCGGATGCCCTTCCGGAAAACCGGCCACGCCAATCCCAAAACCGCGGGCGTGGGGGTGGCGACCATTGGAGTTGAACTCACAAATTGCCCGAACCAAATCTATGGCGTGCTGGAAGTGATCAGCAGATCGTAGGTAGTTTTCTATATGCTTGGGCGGGTCACCTCCAAGCGCGAGTATGTTGCCTACTCCATGCTCGGCATAGCGGCTGAGAATCGACTCGATATCCTCAGCTGTCTGACAAACACAGGTTAAATGCGGTACCGGCCTCAAACTGGTGGAATTATTAATCCGCATAACCAGCTCGTTGGTAAGCTCCCGTGTCGTTCCCCCGGCGCCGTAGGTTACGCTCACAAAATCAGGCTGATACGATTCCAGGGTACGGATCGCTTGGTATAGCTTTTCGGCCGCTTCCGGAGACTTTGGCGGAAAGAACTCAAACGACATGGTGGGTCGTCCTGCGGCAATTATCTCCGTTATATGCATCCCTCTTTCCTGTATTTTTTTATCACTGATTGCAATTAATTTTCTGTTGGCTCATTAGCTGTTGGCTCAGGCTGGTCTTCATCCATCGTAATAGTAGCTGGTTTGAGGTGCGAGTCATCATCCCAATGCCAGCTTAGTAGCGGCGATTTGAGCGCACCAAATGCTTTGTTCAGCGCCGCTGGTCGCGCCGTAATGATGAACCGGAATTGCCGGTCACTAAAGGTCCAGAAAACAATCCGGCGCGCATAAGTCTCAGCCGCCAGTTGGAACTCCAAATCGATGTACCAGGTGTCGGAACGCACAAATTTCATCCATTTTTTTGGTTTACCGGGCAATTTGGTCGGCACCGCGTCCTCCGGCAGTCCGCTGACAGCAAATTCTTTCAAGGCGGTTTCGGATGTTGGAAATCCGGATGCGGCAACCTCAAGCCGGATTTCCGAGTTCTCAATATTCTGCGGCACCAGCACGACCCGCGACTTGCCACGTGGAAATAGCTTGATCGAGCTGCCAAAGTCCACATAGATCTTGCGTTCACCATCGCTGAATTGAGTGAATTGGTGCGTTTGCTCCTCATCTGCATCCAGCTCGACCGAGCGCGGGGTCAGATCCACTTGGGCAACCGCAGAAAATTGGTAAGAAAAGAACGCCAAAAGGCAGGCTGCCAAGGTCTGATAAATGCCAATGGTGCGAGTAATTTTCATACTGTCAATAGTATTAGCACATCATGGCTTTGCAATAGTTAACCCAAGAGTGCCCCAGCCTTCACTACCTCAGAAACCTCGGCCTGCAGGCGGCTCAAGCAAAAATTCTGCAATTCATTCAGGTTAATTGGTGCTGGTAATAAGGCATGAATTGTGCTTATTAAAAGGTAGGTGGATAATCATTTACAATATAGCCAAAAGTCGGGCAACGCAGCCTTTACCTTGGTTGAGGTGCTGGTCGCACTGACCATCCTGGCACTGACGATTGGGATGTCGATTGTCTCGCTGACCCAATTAAATAAGGCGGCCCAAGCATCGCGTCTGTATACCGGTGCTCAGGCAGTCGCCCAAAACCATTTGGATGATGCTTTCAATGCCGACTGGAATGCATTGCTCAGTGGTGCCGTTACGCCGCGTGCACCATTAACAGTCGGTACCCATTACGTGATCCCTAATACGGCCGACGCCGATGCGGACGGATTTATTGCGTATTACGATCAGGATGAGGCAAACCCCTACAGCTACTCCAGCACCGCACCAGCAGATGATTTGGTGCCAATCTACGAAGAAGACCCAACCTCAGACACGGGAGTAAGGGTGCTCGGCACAGTCCGCGTTGACACTACAGACGCTGCACCGGTGGGTGCAACATATGATCTTAGGCAAATTGTCGTCACCGTTACTTACACCTATGACGGCAGGCCGCAGGAAGCAAGCCTCACTTCACTTAGGACCAGTAATTAGAGATGAAGACTACTAGCCATATGACTATCCGGTCAGCCGCCCGCAGCAATAACGGCTACACCCTGACCGAGGTGGTTGTTACCACCGCACTGGTTACCCTGGTCTTTATTGGCTTTGGACTATTTTCGATCCAGGCGTTGCAGACATTCAAATGGTTGACCGCAACCAATGTTGCCCACCAGCAGGCGCGGCAAGGGATCCAGCGCATGCTGGTTGAGATCCACGAGTCACCATCGCCGCTGATGCTGGTCAACGTGCGCGGCGAAACGGCACCCGCCGGCGGTACTTTCTGGGGCGTTGTCTTCCAACAACTGGTCGAGGGTCCGCTCACCGTGGACTCCTCGCTTACAACCGGCGACAGCTCGATCGACCTGGTCACTGGCAGAAACTTTACCCCGGAAATCGGACAACTCATCATTATCCCGAATTCCAGCGAACTTTACAGCATCACATCAGTGGGCACCATGAGCGGAACTGGTGTCACTACTGTCGGCATCTCACCGTCTTTGTCTGCCAATGACGTCCTTAGCATAGATAACAATTATAATCCTTCAGACTCCTCGGCTGGTGGCAGTAAAGCTCTAGGGGTCTATGTCAGCCAGCGCTCTTGCTTTTTAGTCCGCCGGCCATCTGCGAATCAGGACTTTGAACTGCGTTTCTATCCGATGATTGCCGAAGCCACAACGGCTACCAATGGCATGCTGGAAGGCAGTTCATCGGGAAGTACCACTAATTATGTGCCTGTAATCAATGGTACGGCGACTAATGCCATCGACAACGATGCGGCTTATCGCATTGTTTCGCGTGGCCTAAGAGGGGTAACCGACGGCGACGGCAACCAGATAGCACCATTCAGTGATCCCTTCCAAGCGACCAACTCGCAAAACCGTCGCGCGGTCGCTGCAGTGCAATTGTCCCTGCAGGACAGCGCTGTCAGCGAACTGATTGCCAATGAGCAATCAAGGTTCCACCTGAATTCTACCACAATTTTCCTGAACTCGATGATTCCGCAAAAACACCTGGCTACACAAAGGAACTAAAACAATGAAAAGCCCACTGATTCAAAATAATCGCGAAGGCAACGTCCTGATCATTACAATTTCTATGGTGGCAGTGATCGCCGGTATGATCGGCGTCGGCACGATGCTCAACACCACCATGCTAAGAAATGCGGATCGTAGCCAGCATTACCTTGAAGCGCATGCCCTGGCCAGTGGTGCGCTCGAGGCGCTCTACGCCCAATGGCGGCAAGTTGCAGTAAACAGTCCAACCAATACCGGCACCAACCCGCCAAAACTAGACAGTATTACAGCTCCGGCCATTACCGGGGTAACCGATGGTCTGGTGCAATTGGTTAAGCCGACACTCGGCATTGACGCTGCAACCAACAATTTGGTCAGGTTACCGATGGATGCCGGTGTGAGTTCTGACAATATCGCACTTTCCGGACAATCCACGTCGCCTACTTACAAGGCCACTGCTTCGGTGCAAATCGACTCGTTTGCCGGGACGGTCGATATGACGGTGAGCCAGATTTTCCGATACTCAGGTGCCGCACCTACCGACTGGGCAATCATCGAGTTTGTCCCGCAACGGATAGAAAATGATATTCCGGTAGCAGGGGCTTTGGAAGTTCATCCGGGACCGAAAATGGTAGTCGAAAAAGTCCATACTAACGGCACCCTGTATACCGCACACAACAGCCTGTATTTTGAAGATGCAGTGACTTTTGGCGATAATTGGTACAGTAACTATCATCCGGAGAACAACCGCGGCTCAACACCCTCAGGTCCCAACTATGATAATACCCTGCCGCCGGTTAAAGGTGATCGTTACACATTCTTTGATATCGATCCTGATGAACTCGAACTGGGGGTAAGGGCTGGTGTTGATACAGTAGATTCCAACCCGAACAATGATGGTTACCGCGAACTGCTCGACCCGCCGGTATCCGGCCACGGGGATCCACTCAACCCCAATAATGTCCAGGTCGAATCGCAGCGCCCGTACGATCAGGCTGCCGTGAAAATTGAAGTCAGCAGTGATGTACTTACCGTCAGGACACGCAACGGGACAGCAGTTGCTACCAATGACCCGCTTTATAAAGCCGTTGTTAAATCGATCAACCCGGCTTACGACATATCGACATTGGAACCAACTGTAACTCTCGCGCCTGATGGGGTGACCGAAATAAGAACTCCCGCACCCGCCGTGAACCTGAGTAACAGCTCCAGCTACCAGACCATCCGCGACAACCGCACCGGAGGCGATATCCAATTGACTACCCTGGATGTCAGCGTGCTCACCCAGGCATTTGAAGGAGGGCTAACCAGCAGTGGGGTCACTGTAGCGGCAGACGACGGCACCGGCACCGAAATCATCCCGAGCCTGGCAAATTATGATTTTGGCTTTGCATCGGGTGACGCCTCGGAGGACGAAACCCGCGCAATCATCGATACTGGCAGTAGCGCACTGCCAAACGGCTGGAATGGAGCAATCCACTTTGAAGATAAATCAGCAGATTATGATACCAGCGCCCACCGCGGGCTACGTCTGCGTCGCGCCGCGAAACTGCCGCAGGTCAAGCGGACCGGTACCGGCGGTGACAATACCCTGGTCGGGATGTCGTTTATTACCCCTAATCCCGCATATATCGAGGGTGATTTCAATACCGGATCAGTCTACTCAACTACCCTGGCTGACCTTGCTTCCGGTACTGCCACTTTCGATGGCAATATGCTAGATGACACGGTGGCTACCGGACCTGCATCCAACCGTTCGGACAACAATGACTTTAGTTTGTTTGATGGCGATAACCACGTCGTGAGCGGCTACCAGGATGCCGGTTCGCCCACGGACAGCCCGATCATCCCGCCGGCCTCGGTGATGGCCGATGCAGTCAATATCCTCTCCAACGCGTGGGATGACAGCAATTCTTTTTCAGGGGTAGGCAGTAGAGTAGCCGACCATACCACGGTCAATACGGCCATCATTTCAGGCGTTGTACCCACCGGTGCGTATGACGATGAAGGACAGCGGATTAACTACTCGGGTGGTGCAGAAAACTACCCGCGCTTCCTGGAAAAATGGTCCAATAAGACATTTGTTTACCATGGTTCGATGATCATGGCATTTGAAAGTGAGCAGGCTTACGTCCGCTGGGGTAAAGGCAATGTCTACAACCCGCCCAAAAGAAAATGGTTCCACGAGGATTCATTCAAGACGATTAGTGTCAATGGTATCCCGGTAAATAACCCGCCACCGCTCCTGCCACAGCGTGTCTATTCTTACCCGCGCTCACCGGTGCTGGTAGAAAACTTCACGGTCAATTAAATACTTTTCAGAAAACTTAAGGAAGCAGAGTATCCATCATATCGATCATGAACTCGGCATCCTCAGTCTCCATCGGTGCCCAACCGAGCGGCATCCCCAGTTCCACCAGCAACTTACTGTCGGCTTCATTATCAGTCATCGCCTGCAAATCTGCCAACAAAGCATCACGCTTATCAGCCAGTTTGGGTGAGACCAACAAAGCGTGGCATACCACATAAATATGGCTGCTTACCACCGGCTTAAGCTGGTTGCGGACCAGTTCCGACAACTCATCGTAGCTGCGCTTCAGAAAAAATCCCGCGTCCACATCCTTATTGATCAACGCCTTGGCAACCGTCACGTAATTGCGGCTGGCCACTAATTCGATTCCATCACGATAAACATCTGCCGGCTCCAGCAAGATTCGTCCAATCATTTCAACATCAGGAGCATCGGTCGCAGCTACTTTGAGCCCCGGCTTAAACTCGCTCACCTTGCTTACCGGGCTGTCACTGGAAACAGCCACCAACGCTTCATCTGAGCGATTATTGCCCTGCGCCACCGGTACAAAATCTTTTTCCCTTACCAGGTAGGCGGTATCAAAGGCATTGGCAAAAATCAGGTCAACCTTGTCCGCCGAAAGTGCCTCCTTAAGGGCAACAAAGTCTTCGTAGAGTTCCAGGTGACAACTTTGATCCAGAAATTTCTGCAAGCGATTGTTAAATATGTACCACGGCGACAACTGGTTGGCGTTAAAGTCCGGGCTGATAGTAAATTCGTATGACATCTTTCCCCCTTAGTTCTTCTTTTCCTCTGCCAGTAGCTTGCGATAAAGCTCCAGCGATTCCTCAATCTTGCTGCGTGATGGTTCACGGCGTACCGATGTGTAGCCGACGATTTTTCCGTCCCTTACATTCGGGACAATCGTTGCATAGACCCAATAATAGCCGCCATCCTTACGCAGGTTCTTCACGTAGCCGTGCCATTTTTTTCCTGCTTCAACAGTGTCCCAAAGATCCTTAAACGCAGCGGCGGGCATGTCAGGATGGCGCAGGATGTGGTGCGGTTGCTCCATTAACTCCTCGCGGGTATAACCCGACATGATAACGAAGGCCTCATTGGCCATGGTAATTATGCCTTTGGGATCTGTCCGCGAGACAATCAACTCACCGGAAGGAAATGGGGTCTCTATATCCGTAACCAGTACATTGCGCTTGCTGCCATCATGATAAGTAAGCGTATGCGGTTGCCCCGGCCCTTTTAAGTCGGATTCCTGAATATCTTTCATGGCGCTTTCCTCAGCTCAATGCATCAGCTACGGACTCCGCCGCACGGCGGGCTTCCAGAAAGACCAGTCCCAGCTTTGCCTCGGATCCAGCCACTACTGCAAGTACTGCCTCTTTGCCTGCACCAATGATAAGGACGTAGCCATTCTCACCTTTGACCATGACCTGCTCAAGCGTCCCGCGATTTAACTCCCCGGATGTGCGGTTGCCGATCGACAGCAGTGCTGCTGACATCGCACCAACGCGATCCTCGTCAATCGATTCGGTCAACAACGTGGCAATCGTCAAACCATCGATGGACATCACTGCGGAGGCTTCAACATCCGGTGATGAGTTATTCAGGTTTTTTAATATCTCGTTTAGTTTGTCTGTTTTCATAGTTACTCTGTCCTGTTAGGCATTTCTACTCGAGAGCATCCCGGCAATGCGTTCGATGGATAGCTCCAACTCGCTGCGTTCGTCGACATCCTGCGGACATATGATCAGCAGGTGGCATGGCTCACCATCAAGGTCGAACTGACGCAGCACG
>CAYUDZ010000054.1:0-7062 GCA_964443575.1 uncultured Chthoniobacteraceae bacterium
TTCGAGGGGAGAACGTGCGCGCGGCACATCGACGGCAGTTGCGGCGGCTGCGCGAGTGGGGGCTTGCGCGGCTGCGGGGGCGGATTCCTCTAGGACTTCGGCGACCACATCGTAGGTCTTGCCATTAACAGTTATGCGGAGTGTCTTCTTCATGTAAAACTTAGGGGTCGGTAGTTAGCGGATGCGGTGAGAAGCGTGGATGTCGCGGCGGCCCTGAGCCCCCCAATAGGAGGAGCGGGCATTGACCGAGATGATGCGGTGGCGCTCATCGAGCATGGCGGCGGCAGCGGCATAAACCGCTACCAGTTCATCGGATAACTTGACTGGCACCGGGTCGGTTTGTTGGCGCGCCTCCAGCCGGGTGGTTGAGGGTGCTTCCTGTTTTTTGCCAAACATGCGACCGATAATAACAGTCATCACCCAGAGCACGCAGAGCGCGATCATGACGATGGCAAATCCGGCGAGATGTTCGGTAGCTTGTAAAAGTCGTTCAGCCATGGTTCTATGCGATTTTCAAGTTGCTTAGAGCGGAATATTGCCGTGTTTTTTGGGTGGTCTGGTTTCCCGTTTGCTGAGCAATGAGCGCAGCCCCAAAGAAACCATGCCGCGCGTTTGTGCCGGCTCGATCACATCGGTAAGCTGGGCATTTGCCGCCGCCTGATAGGGACTGGCAAACTCATCACGGTACTCGGCGATCAGTTCACCGAGTCGCGCCGCCGGGTCTTCGGCTGCCTTCAGCTCGCGGCCAAAGACAACTTTCACGGCACCTTCGGCACCCATGACCGCGACTTCAGCGGTCGGCCAGGCATAGACCAGGTCGGCCCCGAGGTCAGCCGAGCACATGGCCAGATAGGCACCACCGTAGGCCTTGCGCATGATGACGGTAATTTTTGGTACAGTGGCAGAGGCGTATGCGAACAGCATTTTTGCCCCATGGCGGATAATACCGCCGCGTTCCTGGGCAAGCCCCGGCATGTAGCCGGGAACATCAACCAGGGTCAGTAAGGGAATTCCATAAACATTACAGGTCCTGATAAAACGGGCGCCCTTGTCTGAGGCATCGATGTCGAGGCAGCCGGCTTTCACTTTGGGCTGGTTGGCAATAATGCCAACGATCACGCCATCGATACGGGCAAATCCGGTCACGATATTCGTGGCAAATGAGGCCATGATTTCAAAGAAAGATCCGGGATCGGTCAAAGTTTCGATGACCTCAAGGACATCGAATGCAGCCTTGGCATCGGCAGGCACGAGATCATTAAGCGAAGGTTGCGGTTCTAAGCTCAATGAATCGGTCGGGTTGTGCGGCGGATCATCCAGGTTATTGGATGGCAAGTAGCTAAGTAATGCCTGGCTCAGCTGTATCGCATGAATGTCGTCGTTTGCGATCAGGTGCACATTGCCGCTGACACTGGCATGTGCGGAAGCTGTCGCGAATTGCTCCAGCTGGGCATCCTCACCGGTAGCCGACTTGATCACCTGCGGGCCACAGATGAACATATTGGTCGACTCGTTTTGGACCATAATCAGGAAGTCGGTAAGCGCCGGGGAGTATGCCGCACCACCAGCACAAGGCCCGGCAATCAGGGCGATTTGTGGCACCAGGCCACTGGCAGCTACGTTGCGAAAGAATATCTGACCATAACCACTCAGTGAATTGACACCTTCCTGGATGCGGGCGCCACCACTATCATTGATCCCGATGATCGGGATGCCTGCCTTCATGGCATAGTCCATCAGGTCACAGACTTTTTTGGCATGGATACGGCCCAGCGCGCCGCCGCCTACCGTGAAATCATGGGCGTAGACGGCAACGGTGCGACCTTCCACCAGACCGATGCCGGTAACCACGCCGTCGGCTGGCAACTCTTTTTTGTCCATACCGAAAGAATGGCACTGGTGTTGGGCATGCATTCCAAATTCGATAAATGTATCCTCATCGAATAGTGCGGTCACCCGTTCGCGGGCGCTTGTCTGGCCTTTGGCGTGGCGTTTTTCAAGCTTGTCCTGGCCACCACCAAGCGCTGCTTTTTTGCGCCGTTCGCGCAGTTCGTTCAATAATTTTGGGTCGATCGGCATAATTAGTTTCCGGTCAAAGTTAGATAAATGCTGGTTGAGCTTGCTAGAACTTAGTGGCTATCTTCTGCACCGGGTTTCGGCATACAAAATTCGGTGAGCACACCATGCGTCGATTTAGGATGCAAGAATGCTACCAGCTTGCCGCCGGCACCATCTATTGGCTCTTCGTGGATCAGGCGTGCACCGGCGCCGACGGCCTGCTCAAGTTGTCCGGTAATGTTATCACTACCGAATGCCACGTGGTGAATGCCCTCACCATTTTTCTCCAGGAACTTGGCTACCGGGCTGTCGTCCGCAGTCGGTTCCAGCAGTTCGATATGAGTTTCCCCCGCTGCAAAAAAAGCAGTTCTTACTTTTTGTGATTCAACCTCCTCGATGCGTTCGCATTTCAATCCGAGAGTTTCCTCGTAGTATTTGATAACCTCTTCCAGGTTGCGTACGGCTATTCCCAAATGGTCAACTTTTGTAATCATAAATTTCTAGTATCTTTTCAAAGTTCTTGTTTATAGAGTAATTATTCGCAGTGGCAAGTGTATCTGCAGACCGGTGGATAATTTTATATCATAAACTCTTATGTCAAACATTTTCCAAAAAAAGTTGACAAAATATCATAAATACTAATATACAGCTATGCTCTTGCAACTACTGCATGAAACAGTTTTAAGTAGTGGCAAATTGATTATAAAGAAAGGTAAAAAGCATGTCAGAAAAGAATGCAGTTGAGGAACTTGAAGCGGGCTTTTTAAGCGCTGAGTTTCCGCCACACAGTTACGAGGAGTGGCAGGAAGCGGCGGTTAAGTTATTAAAAGGCGCGCCATTTGAAAAGCGTTTGCTGACGAAGTTACATGAAGGCATTACGCTGCAGCCGATTTATATGCGATCTGATGCGGAAAGCCTGCCGCATATGGATTCCTTTCCGGGACTTGGGTCGCGAGTTCGTCACCGGATGGCTTCGGGTTATTTGCGCTCACCCTGGTTTATTTCGCAGGAATTAAACTGCAGCACCCCTGCCGAGTTCAACAAGGTAGCGTTGCACGAACTGGCCAACGGACAATCGGAACTCAATATTCCGCTGGATGAAGCGGTGCGCAACGGTCGCGACCCCGACCATTCGAAGGTGGGTGAAGTTGGCCGTACCGGATTGAATATTGCTACGGTGGGCGACCTCGAGCAGGCACTGCAGGGAGTTCACCTCGAAATGGTACCGTTATACTTTCGCACCGGGACGGCGGCGCTGCCGATGACCACGCTGCTTTTTGCCTATGCACAAAAAATGGGAATACCATTTGATCAAGTTACTGGTTGTATGGAAGCGGATCCGCTGGGCAACCTGGCGATCTCGGGCGAGCTCTCAATTTCGCTGGAAACAGCCTGGCGCAACATCGCAATCCTAACCCGGTTTGCTGACGGGCAGGCGCCGGGGCTGCAGACTTTGGCGGTCCAGGGCAGCCCGTATGCTGACGGCGGTGCTTCAGCGGTTGAGGAGTTGGGGTATGTGCTGGCAACCGGGGTCGAGTATATTCGTCAGATGCAGGAGCAGGGGATCGCACCTGCCACGACCAGCAACCACATGCGCCTGTGCTTATCAGTGGGTGGCAATTATTTCCTGGAAATTGCCAAACTGCGTGCCGCACGCATGTTGTGGGAGCGGATCCTCGAAGCATATGACCAGCAAGCGAAAGCCTGCGGGGTGCATATCCATGCCCGTACTGCATGGTGGAACAAGACGTACTATGATCCTTATGTCAATATGTTGCGCACAACAACTGAAGCATTTGCGGCCGTCATTGGTGGCGCGGACAGCATTCACGTTTCACCATTTGATGAGACCATCCGCCTACCTGATGCATTTTCGCGTCGGATCGCGCGCAATACGCAGCTGATCCTGGCCGAGGAATGTGATTTGACTCAAGTTGTCGATCCTGCCGGTGGTTCCTGGTATGTGGAATGGTTGACCGATCAGGTGGCAGCCAAAGCATGGGAGGTATTTCAGCAAGTTGAGCAAGCGGGAGGCATGATCCAGGCGCTGGAAGATGGGATGCCGCAGCGCCAGGTCGCCGAGACAGCTGCCAAGCGGGCCAAGACGATCGCCCAACGGCGTGATATCTTTGTTGGTACCAACATGTATCCGAATGCGAGTGAGCGACCGCTGGAGAATCGTGAGCCCGATTACCCGGTGATATTCCGTGACCGTTCATTACAGACATCAGAGTTCCGCAAGGCGGCTGATGGCGAATTGCGTGACCGGGCATTGGAGCAATTTTCTGCGGCAGTCAGGTCATCTTCCGATGAAACTGTTCCCTTGGGAATTGCGGCATTTGAAGCTGGTGCGACACTTGGTGAAGTGACGCGTGCGCTGTGGTCCGGCGATGGTAGTTTTGCCCGGGCTACGCCGGTCAAGCGGCAGCGAGGTGCAGAACCTTTCGAACAACTGCGCCGCGCTTCCGAGAAACAACTCGAAGTTGCCGGTTCGCAACCCAAGATCCTTCAAGCCAACATGGGACCGTCGCGTGGCTACCGGGCGCGTGCTGACTGGACTGCAGGTTTTTTTGAAGTAGGCGGCTTTGAGATGCTCAATGATACCGACTTTGAAACGATCGATGAGGTGGTCAAGGCGGCACAGTCAGCCGCCAGCAAGGTGGTGGTCATTACCGGCACCGATGATACTTATGCAGAGGTGGTAGAACCACTGACCAAAGCGTTGAAAGAAGTTTTGCCCGACCTAATTGTCATTGTAGCTGGTGCACCCGCTGACAATGAAGAGCAATGGCGCGCGGCAGGCGTCGATGACTTCGTGCATGTCCGGGTCAATAACTACGACATGCTGAAGAAGCTGCTCGAGCGGATTGGCGTGCTGCGATAACCAAAATTTCTATTTAGCTGATAATCTTATGAACACACCTGACTTCACAAAAATCGACTACACCAGTGATAAGCCGAAGCCGACCTACGAGCAGTGGGCTGGCATGATCGAGAAAGAGACAGGCAAGCCGGCAGACCAGATTGCCTGGGATACCATGGAGCATATCGAGGTAAAGCCATTATATACCGAAGCTGATTATGCAGGTATGCAGCATCTCGACTATCAGGCAGGCATTCCGCCATTTCTACGTGGCCCGTATGCCACGATGTATGTTTTTCGTCCATGGACGGTGCGGCAGTATGCGGGGTTCTCTACCGCCGAGGAATCGAACGCATTTTACCGGCGTAACCTGGCAGCCGGCCAGAAGGGACTGTCGGTAGCTTTTGACCTGGCTACCCACCGTGGCTATGATTCAAATCACGAGCGAGTCGTAGGCGATGTTGGCAAGGCCGGCGTGGCCATCGATTCGATTCTCGACATGGAGATTTTATTCGATCGTATCCCGCTCGACAAAGTCTCGGTCTCGATGACCATGAACGGTGCGGTGCTGCCGGTGCTGGCATTCTACATCGTGGCGGCACTCGAGCAGGGGGCAACGCTCGACCAGCTCTCAGGCACTATCCAGAACGATATCCTCAAGGAGTACATGGTACGCAACACGTACATTTATCCGCCAGAGCCATCGATGCGGATCATAGCGGATATCTTCGAGTTTACTTCGCAAAAGATGCCAAAGTTCAATTCCATTTCGATTTCCGGTTACCACATGCAGGAGGCCGGCGCCACTGCCGACCTTGAGATGGCCTACACGCTGGCTGACGGCCGCGAGTACATCCGCACAGGTATAGAAGCCGGGATCGATGTTGATGCTTTTGCGCCACGCTTATCTTTTTTCTGGGCGCAAGGTAAGAACTATTTCATGGAAGTGGCCAAGATGCGCGCCGCGCGTGTGATATGGGCCAAGATCGTCAACTCATTTGATGCCAAGAACCCGAAATCGTTGGCCTTGCGGACACACTCACAAACTTCCGGCTGGTCACTGACCGAACAGGATCCCTACAATAATGTAGTCCGCACCTGTATCGAGGCAATGGCGGCCGCACTCGGCCACACCCAGTCGCTGCATACCAATGCACTTGATGAAGCCATCGCATTGCCGACTGACTTCTCGGCACGGATCGCGCGCAATACGCAGCTCTTCCTGCAGGATGAAACCGGTATTTGCAAGGTGATCGACCCGTGGGGTGGCAGTTATTATGTCGAAGCATTGACCCACGCATTGATCAAGCGGGCCTGGTCACACATTTCGGAGGTCGAAGAACTGGGGGGGATGGCAAAAGCGATTGAGGCAGGAATTCCCAAGATGCGGATCGAGGAAGCAGCGGCACGTAGGCAGGCACGTATTGATTCCGGGCGTGAAACGATCACCGGGGTAAACAAGTACCGGCTGGCCCAGGAGGATCCGCTGGAGATCCTGGATGTGGACAATAGTGCGGTCCGGGAAGCCCAGATCAAGCGGCTCGAGAAGCTGCGGGCAGAGCGCGATAATGATAAAGTTAAGCAGGCGTTGGATGCGATTACCCATGCTGCGGAGGATCGCAGTAAGGGCAACCTGCTCGAGTTGGCAGTTGTGGCAGCGCAGGCCCGGGCTTCACTGGGCGAAATTTCCGATGCAATGGAAAGTGTTTTTGGCCGCCATAAAGCAGTGATTCGCTCGATCTCAGGTGTCTATTCATCCGAATTTGGCCAACAGAGCGAAATTGAAAAAGTCCAGGAAATGACCGCTAAATTTGCTGCTGAGGAGGGACGCAGGCCGCGCATCATGATCGCCAAAATGGGACAGGATGGTCATGACCGTGGGGCCAAGGTGGTGGCGACGGCCTACGCGGATATGGGATTTGACGTAGATGTTGGGCCGCTATTTCAGACGCCGGAGGAGACAGCCCGCCAGGCAGTCGAGAACGATGTGCATATTGTTGCCATGTCATCACTGGCAGCCGGGCATAAGACGTTGCTGCCACAACTGGTCGCGGAGCTGGCTAAACTTGGCCGCGAAGACATATTGGTTGTGTGCGGCGGGGTGATTCCGGCGCAGGACTACGACTTTCTCTTTGCCAATG
>CAYUDZ010000054.1:7072-15963 GCA_964443575.1 uncultured Chthoniobacteraceae bacterium
CGCCGGAGCCATTTTCGGCCCGGGCACGGTGATCACCAAGTCGGCAGCCAGGATTATCGAACTACTGGCAGAGCGTTACGAGGATGCGGCATAAAGCTGCACTGGAGGATACTATTTATTCGGGTTAGGTATTGTTGCCGGCGGCCTGTTCTTCGCGTGCTCTTTGCCAGGCTTTCATCAGGACATTTTTGAAGGTTTTGCCCTGGTTGAGTGGTGCTACTTCAACCTTCATCGTCCTGCCCGAAGCTGAACTGATTTCGAAGATATCGCCGATCAGGGTTTCATTGCGATGGCGAATGTCCTCTACTTCTGCAAGCGCGATACTTGTCGTTTCGTTATTCTTGTGATAGATGACGCGCTGGTCTGTCAGTATCGCGGCTTCTGTGCCATTGAGCGTGAGGGTGGCGTCATAATAGGCTAGTATCTCTTCTGTATCATTGAGAATTTTATGCTGCTCCAGGTACTCCAGTGCATATGATTCCATGTCGTTGGAAACGCGGACGCCGCCTTGTGGCCCAGAGAATAGCCAGACTAATGCTGCGATCATCGCGATGGCTCCGATGACGATGATTACGCCGCAGCCGAGGAGGAGTGCGTGCTGTGTTTTCATGGTGTGTGTGGCTGTGCAGGTCTGTTGAAAGCAATACGAGTGCTTGGGGCGGTTTTTGGCTGATAAGTACTACCTTGCCATCTTCCTGAAATTTTGATGGTGAGTCCAGCCTGAGTTTTCCGTGAGCGGGAGTCCGGACTGCCAGTAAAGTAGCCACGATAAGTAGCCCGGTCCGGGCTAGCTGCGCTAGCGTTCAGTAAATTAGGGCGAGCTAGCGATTGTCCCGGTTTGGGCGCTGACCGGGGGGTTGAGTCTCGCGCGGTGATGTGGGACGTTGCCTGGCTGGGCGCTCTGGCAGGTTGTACTCGGCACTGAGTTCTTTGGTAATTTGCCGAACACCGCGCATGCGCCGCTCCTGCATTTCTTTACGCAGCCGCTGTTCCAGCTCACGGCGCTTCTGGAAATAGTTGAGCTTCAGGCTCTCCCGTTGCTCCGGACTGAGGGCCTCGAGGTCCTGTGAATTAAATGCGCGCTCAAAATCTTCCTTGATTCGCTGGAAGCGCTGAGCTGCCTGACGACGCAACTCTTCACGACGTTCTGGTGATAATTGATCGAATCGTTCCTTATTTTCGAGCATTTGCTGACGCATGTGCGGCGGCATACGGTCGATCAGCTTTTGGAACCGGCGTTCGCGCTCCGGACCATCTTGTCTTCCGTCTCGAACACGCTCGGCTTCAGGTGACTCAGGAGCTGTTGCTTGCTGGCTCAGCACGGCATGCAGCGGCAGTACCAGTACTGCTAAAATGATGAAGCGCTTGCCCATAATGCACTTTCTTCCGCATCCATGATGCTATCGAGGTCGGCAAATAAAAGGTACTCGATTGCCAATTCCTCGTTGGTAGCAACGATTGGTGGGATTTCGTTCGCGCTAGCCAACTGAGTGGCAGTGTCAAAATTCGAAGTTTGTGAACCTATAATAACGATACTGGCGAGGGCGATCACTGCGGCGGTTGCCGGTGCCAGCAATTTAAGTGATAACCAACTACCCAACAGTGACTTATTTTTCTTACCTTGGACCTTACTCAGGACTTTTTGAGTGAAGAACTGGCTCGGTTGAGGATTGGGTGCTTTACCCAACAGCTCCCACAGCTCATCTTTCTCATTATTGTCAAAATCGCATTTCATCAGATTATTGAACACCGGGTAGCGGCAGCGGTTGCGCAGCATTTCCGGCTTTTCTGCGTCACGACTGAGGCGCCAGGGCCTGGATTGCTTAGACGTCAGCGGGCAGGAAACCTTCCAGTTGTCGGATCCTGGTCGGGTGACGCATTTTACGCAATGCCTTAGCTTCGATTTGGCGGATCCGTTCACGCGTCACCTTAAATTGCCTGCCGACTTCTTCGAGTGTCCTGCTGTAGCCGTCGACCAACCCGAATCGCTGTTCGAGCACCTGGCGTTCGCGGAGGGTCAGTGAGTCCAGTACATCCTTGATCTTCTCCTTGAGCAGTGAGGCGGCGGTCATGTCGCTGGGGTTATCGGCTCCCTTGTCCTCAATGAAGTCACCGAAGCTGGTATCATCGCTGTCGCCAACCGGGCTCTGCAGCGAAATTGGCTGCTGTGCCATTTTTAATACAGCACGGACGCGTTCGACAGGTAGCATGATTTCCTCGGCCACTTCCTCCGGAGAGGGTTCGCGGCCATATTCCTGAACGAGTTGTTTCTGGACCCGCATCAGTTTATTGATTGTTTCGATCATGTGCACCGGGATTCGGATGGTGCGAGCCTGGTCCGCGATCGAGCGGGTAATAGCCTGCCTGATCCACCAGGTTGCGTAGGTCGAGAATTTGTAACCGCGGCGGTATTCGAACTTTTCGACCGCTTTCATCAGCCCCATATTGCCCTCCTGGATCAGGTCGAGGAACGACAGGCCACGGTTGGTATATTTTTTGGCGATCGAGATCACCAGGCGCAGGTTGGCCTCAACCATCTCGGTTTTTGCTTCCAGCGCCTTGCGGAGCCAGTACTTAAGTTCGTTATAAGTCTCGTTAAAGACCTCGGAACTCATCCACACTCGAGACTGGAACTCCTCCAGTTGTGCAGAATAATTTTTGCGGTGTAAGGTGCCGGATTTAGGTGCCTCTTCTGTCATCCGCTGCGACTGTGTAAGCAGGTGATTCAACTGGCGGAAATGACTGTCAGCAATGTTGACGAATTCCTCGGTAACTTTTTGTTTGAAGTAGAACTTCGGATAAAGCTTGGCGAGCTTTTCAAGAGAACTTTGAAACTTCTCGGGGATTTTTTTACTTTTGCTTTCCGAGCTGAGCCGCATCAACGCCTTGTACGATTTGATGGTGTCGAGAGTGGCGCGTTCGACATTGGCACACAGTTTCGGTAGTGCTTTCATGTACTGCTCACGACTCTCGATCTTCTTATCGAGTATGACGCGGTCAAAGCGTTCACGACTGTCCAATAACTTTTGAGCCAAATCGAGATGGGCACGCGAAGTAAATCCAAAACGGTTGATAACTTTTTGCACCATCAACTCAGCATCTTCGATACGCTTCGAAATTTCGACTTCCTGCTCGCGGGTAAGCAATGGGACCTGCCCCATCTGCTTCAAGTACATGCGTACGGGATCGTCGAGGATGTCCAGCTTGGAATCCTGTTTTTGTTCGGTCTCATCGTCGCTGTCCTTAGTCCCTTTAAAGCGGTCGACCTCAGAAGCATTGATCAACGCGATTTCCATGCTGCGCAAACGTGAGACGACCAACTCGATATCGGAGGCCTCGGTCATTTCAGAAGGCAACGACTCGTTCAAGTCATCGTAAGTGATATAGCCCTGTTCTTTGGCTAACCGGATCAAAGCCCGGATTTTTTCCTGTAGTGCTTCAGAAGAAGCGACCTGTGGCTGGTCGTCATTCAAGGCATCTTTAGCAGCAGCCTTGTTGGTTGCTGCTTTGCGTTTAGAAGTGGCTTTGCGAGGCCTTTTCTTTGCCGCTTTTTTAGCCGACGTCTTCTTTTTAGCAGTAGTCTTTTTCGCTGGCGCCTTCTTTTTAGTGGCAGTTTTTTTTGCCGGTGCCTTCTTCTTGGTAGCAGCTTTTTTTGCGGGCGTTTTCTTTTTTGCGGGCGTTTTCTTTTTTGCGGGCGACTTCTTTTTTACAGCGTTAGCCGGAGCTTTTTTCTTTTTTGCTGCGGCTTTGGCTGGAGTTTTTTTGGCACTCGATTTAGCAGGTTTCGATTTTGCTTTAGAAGCTTTTTTTACCATGATAGTAGCGGAAAATAAGGTCAGGTGAGGTGAGTATGGCTATACGCCGTAGGCTGTCATTTCTAAGTCTGTCAATTATGGCTGCGCTGCAGTGAAAAGTTGGGCATTATCTATTGCTCTACGCTGCGCGTCAAGTATTTCTTTCTGCAACTGAGAGATTTCCTCACGACTTAATGAGCTGTCGCTGAGTCTTGCCTTATAGCGATCGATCTGCTGGCGGTGAGCAAATTTGATTACCCAGCGCCAGCAATCAGTAAGCGTATCCAGGCTGTCGGGCAGGCTGCTGTTAATGATTGATGAGACCAATGACTCCTGTTCGGGTGTCAGTCTGGGTAATAATGATGAAAGCGGGATAGCATCATTGCCATTGGTTTTCACGATTGCCTGTAAGGTGTCGATGCCCGGGATTTCGTCAAGTACGTCAGGCCATTCCTGAGCTTGCAACCATTCACGGGCTTGCAGGTGCTGAATAGCGAGCAGGATTAACTGGCACATTGCCTGTGATGGTCTGGGTAGAGTTGCCTGCTGCTGAGGTGGGGCTTCCTGCTGCTGTGTATTATCTGATGCGACTGGACTTCGGGAAGAGCTGGCGGCCTCGACCAAGCGACGCAGTTCCGGGATACCGATCCCAATCCTCGAAGCGCTACTGGTGATTGTGGAATCGCGCAGGATCGGGTTTGGGATGATCGCAATCGCCTGTGCCATGCGAGAAGCTAAGTGAGCTTTTCCCCGCGGTGACTGAGTGCTGTTTTCCAGTGCGGAGCGCTCCAATAGATATGTAAAGTAATCCTGTGCAGCATCCAAGCGCTCGCGGAATGCACCACTGCCATTTGTCCGAATAATAGAATCGGGATCTTCTCCGGGCGGCAGCGTAGCCACCAGCACATCCAGGTCAGCTTCAGTCAGGGCAATGTAGGATTTTTCAGCGGCAGCCTGCCCGGCATCATCGGCATCGAAGCAGAGGATGACCTTGTCAACGAAACGGCGCAAGGTCTGAGCTTGAGCGGAGGTGAATGCAGTGCCTTGTGGAGCAACGACATTTTGGAAGCCAGATTCGAATAGCCGGATCACGTCGATTTGGCCCTCGCAAACTATAGCGGATTTAGAATCGAGAAGTGCGCGCTTCGAGTGGTTGAGTCCGAAAAGAACCTTGCCTTTGGTGAAAAGCAGCGACTCAGGCGAGTTGATGTACTTGGCTGCTTTCGCTTCGGCATCCAGGATCCTGCCGCTGAACGCGATGACTTCTCCCAGGTCATTGCAGACGGGAAACATGATGCGGCCGCGGAAGCGGTCGTAGGTTGAGCGCGAGCCGCTGCGGTCGTCTTCACGCACCGAAAGCAAGCCGGATTCGATCAGCTCATTTTCAGAGTAACCCTGGTTATGCGCCCACTTGGAAAATTCATCCCATGAGTCCGGTGCCCAGCCGAGCTTCCAGGTTTTTGCGATAGTGATGTTGATTTCACGGGATTTAAGGTAGGCGCGTGCGGGGTCGGCATTTTTTGACTTGAGCAGGTTGTGGGCAAACCATTCGGCGGTCTCCTGGTGCAGCGCAAGTAGCCGCTTGCGGCGTGAAAACTTGCGTTCTTCATCAGCGCTGGCCTGCTCTTCGATTACCGGAATGCCGGCGCGGTCGGCGAGGCGCCGCACAGCGGATGGGAAATCGATGCTTTCGTAGTCCATCACAAATCGAAAAACGCCACCACCGGCACCACAGCCAAAACAGTGGAACGACTGGCGCTGCGGGTTAACGATGAATGACGGTGTTTTTTCCTGGTGGAATGGGCAGAGTGCCTTGTAATTACTGCCCGCGCGAGTGAGTTTGAAATAGCTGCCGATCACATCGACGATGTCATTGGCAGCTGCTACCTTATCGATAGTCTCTTCAGCAATCAGTCCCACGGTATTACACTAATTAAGAGTAGCAGCTTTGGCAATCAAGCCGTGACAAGTTCATTGGGCACCCGGTTTTGCCAGCCGGCCGGGCGACCACGCACGACTCCAGTCCAAAGGCAAGATATGGCCTGAGTGACTGTCCTGACCGATATTCCCTCGGTAGTAAAAAAGCGCTTATAATTTCCTGCCAGGTAGCGGCGCATATGGAAACTGTGCGGACAGTGAAATGAAAGGTATCCCAGGTTGGTTAGCAGGCAATGGAACTTACGCAAGCCTGCGGCATTGCCTCCAACTACCGGACTGTCGGCTCTTGGCGGCAAGTGGGGGACGGTCGCGGCACAGGTAAATACTGCATTGAATTGGTTGGCCACTCGCATTGAAAATTCCAAATCTTCCCCGAGCATGAAGAAATCTGTCCGGTGATAACCAATCGCTGCGACTGCGCGCTGGGAAACCAGTACGCATGCGCCGGTACACCAGCAAAAGCTGTGTGGCTTGGGACCGAGTTGCTGCAGTGCTTCCAACGGTGTGGTGACTTTCCGGATAAGCTGCTGCAACTGCGGATCCCGCGGCTCCGGGAACCCCCACAGTTGACTATCATGATCACTGAGTAAGGGAGCCACCATTTCCGCTTTAGCCTCATCAGCGCAAGACAGCAACTGCTCGAGTGTTGAGTTTTCTAGTACTACGTCATCATCCATCACCAGGAAGTGGGTGGGGTGTAGCGGCGCGTGTTGCCGGGCTAATTGCATGCCTTGCTTCCAAGCATAACCGGGCCCGATATTTGCCGCTGAGACGTGGTAATGTGTGGCCGCATGCTTTTCTACCACCTGCCTGGTGGTGTCCAGTCCGGCATTATCAACTACCACAGTCAGGGTAGGGGCGATAGTGGAATGCTCCAGGCTGTCTAGTAAGCGGTCGAGTTCCGGGTCTCGCTTATACGCGGCAATCACGGCGGCTATAACAGGCTGGTTCATTATTCTATTATGCTGGAATTACTAATTAGTTCGAGGATAACCTTGCGGTGCGGTGAGGGCAGCGGGCATTGATCCAGAGAGTTAAGTGGCCACCAGCGGGAGTTTGCTGCTTTGGGTTGAGGCGGGTCAACCAGATAGACATTCAGCTTAACCCGGTAGCGGGTAATCGGGTAGGTGATGCTTAGGAGTGGCTTGCTGGAAAGACGTGAATTGGCCTCGGGTAACGTCCACATCCCGTTCCAGATACTGCCAGATTGTCTGGTTAATAGAATCTTCTTATTTTTGATACAAGCCAAGTGATGCTTGATGCGTTTCTCGACTGACGGCCGTGGGCGACGGTGCGGTAATGAGCACGGGTCAGTTACCTGACAATGGTTTCGTACCGGACAGTCAGCACAAGCGGGAATGCCGGAGGTACAGATGGTGGCACCCAATTCCATCATCGCATTGTTATGTCGCGAGGGATTGGCTTGATCCAGCAGACATCCGGCAATCGAGCTTAAATATTTTTTTCCGGCAGCATGATCGATCCGCGATTGGTAATTGGTCAGGCGGGCCAGCACCCTTGCGACGTTGGCATCGACGACGGCATCCGCTTGGGCAAATGCGGTGGAGGCAATTGCTGCGGCGGTATACTCGCCGACACCCGGAAGTTTGAGTAGCTCAGTTGCGGTAGTCGGCCAACCTTGAGCCGTGATCATCTTGCACGATTGGTGCAGTTTGCGTGCGCGGTTGTAGTAGCCCAGCCCCTGCCATGCGGTCAAAACAGTCTCGCTTTCTGCCGCTGCGAGTGATTCGGTTGTAGGGAATTGATCGACCCATCTCAAGTAACGCGGAATAACGGTTGCAACTGTCGTTTGTTGCAGCATGATTTCGGCGACCATGATGCGGTAGGGATCCGTGGTCTGGCGCCATGGCAAATCCCGGGCATTGACCAGATACCATGCAGCCAGGTCATTGATAAAGCTCTGGCTATCAATGCTCACTCTGTCATGATGATTATTCACATTGGACTTAGGCATGGCTGAACCCAAAACATTTACAGCGCAACTAACACAGTCGCAAGCGAAGGACTTGGTCAACCTGATGAAGCGTGGCAGCTTTGAAATGCAGACACGCCCCTACATGCTGGCATTCGGCAAGAAAGGAAAGCTGAGCGTGGCCGTCTACGAAAAAGGTCCCAAGGTAGTAGTGCAGGGCAAGGAAACAAGCGACTTCGTCCAATTCACCTTGGAACCGGAAATACTCGGTGAAGCTCGCTTGGGCTACGAAGAAGTTCACCCCCCCGAACACTACCAGCCACATTTCGGTGTTGATGAAAGCGGTAAGGGCGACTTTTTCGGGCCATTGGTAATTGCCGGGGTCTATGTCGATGGCGAAATTGTCCGTGAGTTGGTTGCTGCCGGGGTCACAGACAGTAAAAGAATTTCTTCTGATGCGCGGATCAGGGAACTGGCGGAGGCCATTCGAAGTATCGGTGGTGTGCACCATGAAACTATCCTGATCAGCCCGCAAAAATATAACGAACTTTACCGCAAAATTGGCAACTTGAATAAGTTGCTGGCCTGGGGGCACGCACGCGTCATCGGTAACCTTGCGACACAAGTGCCAACATGCCCGCGTGCCCTGTCCGATAAATTTGGTAATCCACGGCTGATCGAAAATTCACTCAAGTCGATGGATGTCGACCTGGTTCTCGAGCAGCGTACGAAAGCGGAGTCTGACCCGGCTGTAGCAGCAGCCTCAATAATTGCCCGCGAGGGATTTATCAACTGGATGGGCAATAAATCGCGTGCGCTTGAAGTTGAATTGCCACGTGGAGCTTCCGCTAAGGTGCGTGCCGTTGCCACTGATATGGTTGCTGCTAATGGAGCCGGAATTTTGAATGAACTGGCAAAGACGCATTTTCGCACAGCAAGTGAGATTGCGCCAGCCCACTATCCAGCCACAGAAAAATAACTTGCGAAATCAAGTATTAATTTAAACTGCGCACGCAGCACAAATTTTAATTGTTGCTAATGACTACTTGCCAACGAGTTGGGTAACTTGTATAAATCCCGCACAATATGGTTCACGGGATAGAACACGTTGCCACGCGGGTGGCTGGAACTAGTAAGTACGGGATAAAGGAGGAATACTAAATGTCTGACAATGATAAGTTGGCCAATCTAACCAAGCGTGATCTCGTGACACGGATCAGCAACGA
>CAYUDZ010000055.1:0-15631 GCA_964443575.1 uncultured Chthoniobacteraceae bacterium
ATAGATTTTTCACTGATCTTGCTGAGCCAATCCTGGACGTCTTCCTCTTCCCGCCGTTCTGCGATGCTAGTGTGTAGCTTTCCTGTCTTTTCGGCATGCTGCTGCTGCAATTCCTGAAGTTGTTTTTCTAGCTGACGGTAGCTCTGGTAGGCGCTTGGTGCGTCTTTGCCATTTTGCAGTTCAATGAGTTCGTTTTGCGCCACACGAATTCGATTCTTGATCTCACTTTCGTCTAAAGTATCGCCACAGGATTGGCTCGCGTTGAACAACAGCAGCAGGCAAATACTAAGGACAGCGGCTGTGAGTAGGGAGGTGCCCCCGACAGCGTGCTGTTTCATCCTCGTTTTCATCACTGATGTGCTAAACAAATTTTGGATGATAGTAGTGATGATTTTGGCTTAGCTGGTAAGGTCTGGTAAGTCAAGTCGCTTGGTTGGCGCCAATTCCTCTGTCGCTTCGTTTCTCATTGGCTAAAGGAAATGCTTTAGCGAAGTCCTCGGCAAGTCAACGAGCTTAAGGTTGTCGTTTGCAACTTGGCTTGGATTAGCTTACTAGATCTGTGTGTCTACCGCTGGCGCCTCATTACCATTGCCATCATTGATCCGCCTATTGGGGTGGATGACGTGGCGCACGTTATGCGGGCGGATTGCCACCGTGCGCCAGCAATCGCGCTTGCTGATCACGGTGCTGGTCGGATTTGTGCTGGGCTACCTGCTCATCGGCTACCTGCTATTCTATAAAGGTCTTGAGTATGTGTATGCCTTTCCGGTGGTCGGGATGCTGCTATCGCAACGCATACTGTATCTGATCTTCGGGTTCTTTTTTGTGATGCTGATATTTTCCAATATCATCACCGCCTACACAACGCTGTTCAAAAATCGGGAGACCGAGTGGTTTTTGTCGCTGCCGATTCCCCACCGATACGTGTATCTGTGGAAATTTGTTGAATCACTAATTATTTCCAGTTGGGCGTTGATTTTTTTGAGTGCACCTTTGATGGCGGCTTTTGGCAAAGTACATGATGTAGCGGCCGACTTTTACATCAAAGTATTGCTGGTTTATGTGCCCTTCGTGGTCTTGCCTGCGGTGATCGGGTCGTGGTTGATCCTGCTGATCGTGCGCCTGTTATCCAAGCGCTGGGTCAAGAAGGCATTACTGTTATTGTTTGTTGGTGGGCTGATCTTTTTGGTGATCGGCCTGCAGCCGACCAGTGAGACTGATGCTGTCAGTGTTGAGGAAGTGGTTTCCTTTGAGCGGCTGTTGCAGCATACCCGGATCAGCTTGAATCCATTACTGCCCAGCGCCTGGGCGGCGCAGTCGGTTGTTTCGTGGAGCCAGGGGATTAATAATGTTGGGGTCTTTTACTTTTTGCTGCTCAGCAGCAATGCCATGTTTGCGGTGTTGCTTGGCATCGAGGTGGCGGGGCGCGGGTTTTATTCCAGCTGGTCGTATTTTGCCACCCATCGTACGGCGAGCCTGCACCGGCGTAACCGACGTGAGCGGGCGTCACGGCGCAGTGGCGACGGACTATGGGGATGGTTAATCAACGCTTTTCCACTGGGCGGGCGACCGCTCAAAGCATTAGTGCTCAAAGATGGTAAGATCTTCTGGCGCGATCCCAGCCAATGGACACAATTCGCTGTTTTCTTTGGCTTGCTGTGTATTTACATCCTGAACCTGCGAAATGTTTCTTACGATTTTGATAGTCGCTTCTGGACGGTCACTATCAGCTACCTGAACCTTGGTGCCTGCACCTTGACGCTGTCGACGCTGACGACACGCTTTGTTTTCCCGCAATTCAGCCTGGAAGGGCGGCGGCTGTGGATCATCGGCTTGGCACCGATCGGGTTGCCCAAAGTACTATTGCAAAAATTCTGGATGGCATTTTTATCGGCGACACTGGTAACTTGTAGCCTAATGCTGGCATCCAGCCTGACCTTGGGATTGCCATTCCTGCGGATGATCTTTTTTTTGTTGGCAATCACATTGATGAGCGCGGCACTGTGCGGTCTGGCGGTTGGTCTCGGTGCCGTCTTTCCCAACTTAAAGGAAGACAACCCATCAAAGATAGTGTCCGGCTTTGGCGGCACCCTGTGCCTGGTACTCAGTTTCCTTTACATCACTGCCAATATTGCGTTGATCGTGATTCCGGCGGCGCTGGAATTTGTCGCCCCCGGGATGCAGGGGCAGGCACGCTTGGCCTGGTCGATTGTTGCCTATAGCGCTTCTCTGGCCATGAGCCTCGCGGCATTGCTGGTACCAATGAAATTGGCACTGCACCGTGTTCGCAATCTTCAGTTTTGACTTGGACTGAATCGCGGAACCTATCTAAAATTAGCAATGCCACAGGATTACGACAACGTTGAGGAGCTACTTGATCTTGACGATAGCGAGTCATCGATCGAAGAGTTAGAGTCCCAGGTGCAGCAGGCCCAGCAGCAGTTGCTCACCCTGCGGCAACAGCAGGACCTGATCGAAAAACAAAAACAGGAACTTGAAGAACTCAGCCGCAAACAAGGCGAATTCGAGAAAGGTAAAGAAGAGCTGTGCGAAAATTTTCAGCGGGCTCTGGCTGCGCTGGAACGTGAGGATTATGAAAACCAAAAGCGGGCCGAACAAATCCGCGCAGTGCGCGAATCGTTTACCGCCCACCTGGACAATCTGGCCGGCATCAACCCCAAGCACTGGTCAAAATCACAACTGGCAGAAGAGATTAGCAGTTCACTCACGGCTGTGGATACGGCACGGGCCGAATTCACCAAGTGCAAATCATTAGTCAACGCCACAGCCGACCGTGAAGTGATCAATGAGGATGGGGCTGATGGTGAGTATGAAGATGATTTGGGCGAGCGCAGTTTCATCTATTGGTTAAAAGCAGGCTTTGCCTTTACGTTGCCGCTGTTGGTTTTTGGGCTTATTGTATTGCTTATCTACCTGCTCAATAATCCAACCAGCCTTTAGCATAAATGCCGCGCTCCTCAACCCCCCTAAGTGAAAAACAACGTGAACTCGCCCGCAAGCAGGCTGAGATCGAGCAGCGCGTGGCCGAGTTGCAGGAGCTTATTGAAGAAGCGCCGCGCCGCAAAAAAGAAGAGATCGAGCGCCGCCGCCGTAAGTTGATGGAGCGGGCCAGTCGGATTTCCGGAATGTCGCAGGATGTTCCCACTTCACTCAAGAGCTACACCTACCATGCCAATACTGCCAATCGTGCGGTGCCGCGGATGCGCGCAGAACAAAAAGCTCAACGTTTGCGGTTCCTTGTGTTGCTGGTCGTGCTTTCTGTTCTCACCATCCTTCTGCTATCACGCATCGGCTCACTTTAATTATATATTTAAATCATGCATTCACCAGGATCTGCCGAAGGAAGTGCAAGAAGTCGAACAGAAGAACGGCAAGTTCATGGCATTATTTATCAGGTCGTCGACGGCCGATTGGCGCAGGTGCAGTTTCCCGGTCAACCGACCGATGGCTTCAATACAGCAGCTCTGGCAGCAGTGCTGGATGAGTTAAATTCATACTCCCTCGCTATGGATACTTTTCCGGCGTTCCATCGACTTGTCTACCGCTCCTTGTTGCAAGTGCCGGCAGGCAAAACTATCAGCTACAAAAACCTGGCCGCAGCTGCCGGTAACCCGCTTGCAGCGCGCGCCGCCGCCAATGCTTGCGCCCGTAACCCGGTGCCACTGCGCATTCCATGCCATCGCGTGATAGCCACAGATGGTTCGCTCGGTGGCTTCTCGTCAGGCTTACAGTGGAAGACTAGATTGCTCGAATTGGAAAGTCAGCTCGTAGCCAACACTTAAAATAAGTGCTGTGACTTATGCATGCAGGTAGCCTTCATCATGCATGCTAATCATGGAATAACCGCAGCATTCTTCTATTGAAATAGCGTCTCAATAGCACGTAAATTTTTTAGCTTTTTTTGGCATTTTTTTTGTTGCCTGATTTTGCTCACTCACTAGTCTGCGAGCAGATAAGCACAGGCATTTAATCGAGCCAGTTAGCAATAGTGTTGATAATTAGTTGAACACATTGCGCGGGTTACCACCGAGAAACATGCCGGCTGGCTAGATTAAAGAATTAGTAGATGGCGAATATTTTTCCGAAAGGTTTGAACTGGTTACCGCTGCAGGTGATGATATGCGGCGGGGCATTAGCGACACTGGTGGTGGCTGGCGTGTGGTATTATTTTACGCCCAAGTACACACGGGTCGGCTACATGCCAACACAGCCGGTACCATTCTCGCATGAGATCCATGTGAACCAACTTGGGATGGACTGTCGTTATTGTCACTCGCACGTCGAAGTCGCGGGTCACTCGAATGTTCCGACCACCCAGACTTGCATGAATTGCCATCTGCACTTGAGCGTTGCCAAAGCGGCACCGGCCGCGCCGCTCGACGGCTCACAACCGGGACATCCGAAGCTGGCAGCCGTGTGGAATAGTTGGGAGAGCGGTGAGCCGATCGAATGGATCAGGATCCATCAAGCGCCGGATTATGTTTATTTCAATCACGCGGTGCATGTGAACCGCGGGGTAAGTTGTAAGAGTTGCCACGGCGCGGTGAACCAGATGGAAGTAGTCTGGCATGATGAGCCGCATAGCATGGGATGGTGCCTGGAGTGCCATCGCGCGCCACAGAATCATCTGCGCCCGGTATCGGAAGTTTACAATCTGGATTGGGAGCCTGCTGCCGGGACAACGCAGCAAGAGATTGGCATGAGATTGAAAGAAGAATGGAACGTGAACCCGCCGGTCAACTGCCAGGGGTGTCACCGTTAATATCAGATGAAGAAAATTTTCCAGCATCCAGCAAAGCGTGAAGGTGGTCGCCAGTATTGGCGTAGCCTCGAAGAGTACTCGGAGACCGGGGAATTCAAGCAGTGGCTGGAGCGTGAATTCCCTGCCGGTGCCGCGGAGTTGGAAGCGGATGGGGTCTCGCGGCGTGGCTTTTTGCGCTTGATGGGTGCCTCGATGGCGCTCGCGGGACTGGGTATGGCGAGTTGTCGGCGCCCGGAAGGATACATTACTCCTTTCAGCGAGAGCGCGGAGTGGTCTATCCCCGGCAAGCCATTATTTTATGCCACCGCGATGCCGACGCGCAAAGGCGGTTTGCCATTGGTAGCGACAACGCACGATGGTCGTCCGACCAAGCTTGAGGGCAACCCATTGGTTGCTGGAACCGGAGGCAAGGCTGATGTCTTTGCACAAGGCACAATCTTAAACCTGTGGGATCCGGATCGTTCCGCCTCCTACTTGCGCGATGGTGAGCGGGTGACTGCTGATGATTTTACCAACTACCTCAAGGAGCTGCGCGAGCAGGTTGGCAGTGGCGATAAACTGGCGCTGCTGTTGGACGGCAAACATAGCCCGACGCGGGTGCGGCTGCTGGAGGAATTTAAGAAGGCATACCCGGGTGTTACCATCGCAGAGTACGAGCCGCTGGCGGCACTAGGTGAGCGTGAGGCGGTGATGGCAGCGTTGGGCGAGGGTAAGCGAATCCGCAGAAGTTACGATCAAGCTGATATCGTGTACTCACTTGGCGCTGACTTCCTCGGGCCTGGTGAAGGGACGGTCGCTGACTCGCAAGGGTTTTCGCGGCGACGCAAAGTGCGCCAGACCAGCGATAAGATGAATCGACTGTACGTCGTCGAAAATCGATTTTCAGTAACTGGAGGAATGGCCGACCACCGGCTGCGTTTACGCGCTTCAGAAATCCCTGCCTATACCGCCAAACTGGCCGGCATGCTGGCCGAGCTGACCGGCGATGGGATGCTGCGCCAGCTGGCAACTGCGGCTGCCGCTAAAGTTGGTACGTTGGCTATTGACGAAGCCTGGCTCGAAGAGTCGGCCAAAGACCTGGCAGAGGCTAAAGGCAAAGCCCTGATTCTGACTGGTGACCAGCAGCCCGCTATGGTCCATGCCCTGGTGCTGGCCATGAATCAGGCACTCGAAGCGCTTGGCAACACGCTGGAAGTATTGTCGGCTGTTGCGCCAAGCGGTGTCATCGGTCTGGAAGAACTGGCAGCCAAGGTGAAAAGTGGTGCGCTGGACACATTGATAATTGCTGGTGGCAACCCAGTCTTTAATGCACCTGCCGAACTCGAGTGGGCTAAGCTCCAGCAGTCGCTAAAGACCGTGATCCGCCTGGGGATGTTCGAGGACGAGACCAGCCAATTTGCGCAATGGCATGTGCCCGGCACGCATTTCCTCGAGGAGTGGGACGATGCCGAGGCTGACGACGGCACTTACCTCGCAGTGCAACCGATGATCCTGCCACTGTATGGCGGCCTGTCATTAAATAACCTGATTCATCTGATGCTGGCCGAGCTGGTTCCTGCTGCGGATGCCGAAGAGGGTAGCGAGCCGACCGAACTGCCGCTACCGGATGGCCCGGAACTGGTCAGAGCAACATTCGACCAGCGGGTTGCTGATGCCAACGACACGGCCTGGACGCTCTTTTTACGAAATGGGATGGCGGCAGATTCTGCAGCCGAGCCCGCCACAGCCGGGGTCAATAGCGGTGCACTCACCGGCATTGTCAATAGCGCGGGCGAACTCAAACCGGTGGACGGGTTGGAGTTGGTCTTTACAGCGGACTACAAAGTCGACGATGGCAGCTACATTAATAATGGCTGGCTGCAGGAAACACCTGACCCAGTTACCAAATTGACCTGGGGCAATGCCGCATTGGTCAGCCCCGCCACGGCAAAGAAACTTGGTATCGATAGCACCGATGTGCTGAGCGATAAAAAATTGAAAGACCCCAACGCGGGTTCCAGCATCGTGACCCTCACTGTTGATGGCAGGGAGATCACTGTGCCGATCCTGATTGCGCCAGGTCACGCCGACGACTCAATTTCGCTGGCACTTGGTTATGGTCGTGAGCGCTGCGGGGTGGTCGGCCAGGGGGTTGGTGCCAATGCCTATGCCATCCGGACAGCGGCCGCGCCATTGGTTGCTGCAGTGGAACTGACGGCAACCGGTGAGACCGAGCATATCCCGGTCACCCATGGTCACTGGACGATGGAGTCGCGTGACCCGGTGCGTGAAGCAACCGTCGACCATTGGCGCGAGGATCCCAAGTTTGCGCAAGTGATGGGAATGGACGGGCACATCCCGCCGGATATTTCGATCTATAAATCACCACCGTTGGATGCCGCCGAACAATGGGCGATGACAATCGACCTGAATACCTGTACCGGCTGTAATGCATGCGTAGTCGCCTGCCAGGCCGAAAACAATATCCCGATTGTCGGACCGGAACAGGTCATCCACCAGCGCGAGATGCACTGGATCCGGATCGACCGTTATTACTCTACAGTCAGCGATGATGACCCGAATCCGGAAATGGTCATGCAACCGCTCAACTGCCAGCATTGCGAGAATGCTCCTTGTGAGACCGTCTGTCCGGTCAATGCCACCGTCCATAGTGAAGATGGTATGAATGTGATGGTCTATAACCGTTGCATCGGCACTCGCTACTGCGCTAATAACTGCCCGTATAAAGTGCGGCGCTTCAATTTCTTCGATTACAATAAACGCGATGTGCTGGCTAAATCTCAAATCTTCTGGGATGGCCGCAGTACTTTGTATGATGGTCCAATCGGTAAGAAAGGCAGCCCGGAAAGCGTTCAAATGCAGCGTAACCCGAATGTCACGGTGCGCATGCGTGGGGTGATGGAAAAATGCACGTTTTGTATGCAGCGCACCCAGGAAGCCAGGATCAAGGCGAAGGTCAATGCCGGGCCGTCACCGGATATTAAAATCCCGACCGATTCAGTTCAGGTTGCCTGCCAGCAGTCGTGCCCGACCGATGCAATCGTCTTTGGTGATCAGGCTGATCCGGAGAGTGAGGTATCCAAGCTGCGCAACGATGACCGCAGCTATGTATTACTCAAGTATTTGAATGTGCGCCCGCGGGTGACTTACCTGGCGCGCTTGCGCAACCCGAACCCGGCGATGCCGGGTGCCGATAAAGTGGGCATGATTAATTACCACGGCGGTCATGGCCATGATCACGGTCACAACGGCCATGGTGCAGCAAAGCATGGAGCCAAGGAAGAAGTAGCTGCCAGCCACTAAATTTTTTTCAGGATGATAAATAGATTACATAGCGGACAGGAGGTAACAGCATGAGTGAAAACTCAGAGGTGAAACCTGTCTATAATCCGCTGCCGCGCGAGCAGCTGGTGCAGAATAACCGCAGCTACCATTGGATCACGGAAAAGATTTGTGGCATCGTTGAAAAGCCGGCGCCCAAGTGGTGGTACATCGCATTGATGATTACCGTGCCACTGACCCTGGTGTGCTTTGCGCTGATCGGCTACCTGATTGCCACTGGTGTGGGAGTATGGGGGTTGAACCATCCGGTCGGCTGGGCCTGGGATATTACCAACTTCGTGTTCTGGATCGGTATCGGCCATGCGGGTACCCTGATTTCTGCGATCCTGTTCCTGACGCGCCAGAAGTGGCGTACCTCGATTAACCGCGCGGCCGAAGCGATGACTCTTTTTGCAGTGGTCTGTGCCGGTATTTTCCCGGCAGTCCATGTTGGTCGCTTCTGGATGGTCTGGTTTTTGGCGCCGGTGCCGAATGCCAATGCGATTTGGCAGAACTTCCGTTCGCCGTTGCTATGGGACGTCTTTGCGGTGTCGA
The DNA here is from genome assembly GCA_964443575.1 of uncultured Chthoniobacteraceae bacterium. Lineage (GTDB taxonomy): Bacteria > Verrucomicrobiota > Verrucomicrobiia > Chthoniobacterales > CAKUMP01 > CAYUDZ01. The sequence goes on from CAYUDZ010000055.1 coordinate 8,660, forward strand.
CTTACTTCACTGTTTCGGTGCTATTCTGGTACACCGGGCTGGTGCCTGACCTGGCGACGATGCGCGATCGTGCGACCAATAAGATCAAGAAATGGATCTATGGATTCTTTGCGCTGGGCTGGCGTGGTGGCAACCGCCAGTGGCGCCATTACGAGATGGCGTATTTGCTGCTGGCGGCATTATCTACCCCGCTGGTGTTGTCGGTGCACTCGGTGGTATCGTTCGACTTTGCGACATCCATCGTTCCCGGCTGGCATACCACGATCTTCCCGCCGTACTTCGTGGCCGGCGCGATTTTCGGTGGCTTTGCCATGGTGCTGACGCTGATGTTACCGGCGCGCTGGTTCTACGGCCTGCATGATGTGATTACGCTCAAGCACATCGATAACATGGCCAAGATCATCCTCTTGACCGGCTCGATCGTCGGCTATGCCTACCTGATGGAGTTATTCGTTGCCTTCTACGGGGCCAACCCGTATGAAGCCTGGGCATTTTTCCGTAACCGAATTGCCGACCCGTTTATCTTTGGCCCGATGATGGGTGTCGATCCGGCGCCTTACTGGTGGGCCTACTTTGCGATGATGGGTTGCAACGTGATCTCGCCGCAAATTTTCTGGTTCAAATCGATGCGCCGCAATGTCTGGGTGGTGTGGACGGTTAGTATGTTTGTTAATGCCGGCATGTGGTTCGAGCGTTTTGTGATTATCGTGACCTCGATCCACCGTGACTTTATGCCGTCGTCGTGGGGGATGTTCCATCCGACCTGGGTCGACATCTGGACGTTTATCGGAACCTTTGGCCTATTCCTGACGCTGTTCCTGTTATTCATTAAGTTCCTGCCGATGATTTGTATTTTCGAGGTCAAGGCGACCAAGCCGGAGGCTGACCCGCACCACCATAGTGACGGTGTGAACCCGATCGAGGTAGGCGACGAGGCCCCAAGGAGGAAAGCCCATGCCTGAGACAACCGCACCACCGAACGATGCGATGGAGAACGTGAGTGCACACACTTACGCGATGATTGCCGAGTTTGCTGACACGACCGATCTTTATCACGCAGCGGAAAAAACCCGGGATGCCGGGTACTCGCGCTGGGATGTCTACTCGCCGTTCCCGATCCATGGTATGGATGCGGCGATGGGACTGACCAAATCACCGCTGGCCTGGCTGGTCTTTTTTGGCGGCCTGACCGGTGCCTTGACCGGCCTTGGGCTGCAATGGTGGACATCGGTTGTCGACTACCAGTTGATCGTCCAGGGAAAACCATTCTTCAGCCTGCCGGCATTCTTCCCGATTATCTTTGAGCTGACGATTTTGCTTTCGGCGTTCACCACGGTCTTCGGGCTGATGCTGCTGTGCAGGTTGCCGCAGTTTAACCACAAGATTTTTGCCTGGGATGGATTCAAGCGGGTGACCGACGATGCATTTTTCCTGGCAATCGAATCCAGTGACCCGAAATTCTCGGATAATGAAACCCGTAAGTTTCTCAATGAGATTGGTGCGACCGAGATTAATGTGATCCACGAAGAGGGGGACAAACAATGAAGTTTACCCTGTACTTTGTGATATCCGTGGCGTTGCTGGCGGTGTTGGTTGTGGTGATTGCCGGTTATCGGGGGCAGCGCTTCACCAAGCCGCCGATCGAGTTATTTCCTGACATGGATCGCCAGCTGAAAAAGAAAGCGCAAAAGCCGAGCGACTTTTTTGCCGATGGCAGGGTGGCTCGTCCACATGTACCCGGCACTATCCCGGCAGGCTTTGAGTTTCCGACTGTTCCGGCAACCGCTGAAGGGAAATCGCCCGCTGGGGAACCGGCAGGCAGCTATGCGGTCGGGGATAGTTATTATGATACGGGCACAATCGGCGATTATTTTGGCGACGGGATCCCGGTGCCGGTGACCACCGAGTTGATCGAGCGCGGTCGCGAACGCTACGAGATCAACTGTGCGGTGTGCCATAGTTCGAGTGGGCTCGGGAATGGGACTGCTGCGCCGTACTGGGGTGGAGCCCCGATCGCTAATTTGCATGAGCAGCGCATCGTGGACATGCCGGATGGCCAGCTCTATTACACGATTGCCAACGGTAAAGGGGCGGCACCGATCTGGACGATGTTCCCGTACAAAGACAAAATCAAAGTAGAAGACCGCTGGGCAATTGTTGCCTACATGCGGGCAATGCAAGTAGGGCTAAGTACGCCGGTTGATGCTTTACCGGCGGAGCCACGAGCATTGCTGGAGCAGCAAGTAACGGATGACACCGGTGCCAGCCAGGCGCCGCCTGCTGAGGAGGGTGCAGAATGAAAGAGAGCCACGACACAACAGGGTTACCAGATCCGCAGTACTATGACGCCCGCAACTCCGGGCCATTAATGCTCGGGCTATTGGTTGTTGGCGGCATTGCAATATTTGCCAGCCTGGCCTGGGGATTCGCCAATCCCGAGGAATTTGCCTACTCCTGGCTCTACTCGTTCATGTTCTTCTTTACGATCTGTGCCGGTGGTTTTTTCTGGGTGATCCTGCACCATGCGACCGACTCCGGCTGGTCGGTGACCGTGCGCCGCCAGGTGGAAAACCTGTCGTCATTATTCCCGCTTTTGTTGTTATTTTTTATTCCGGTTATTCTGATGGCCAAGCCGCAGCTGTACAGCTGGATGAATATTGCGCCTAATGAGAGCCACATCCTGGATGTCAAAGCCGGTTACCTTAACGAACCATGGTTCTGGGTGCGGACGGCTCTCTACTTTGTCTTCTTCATTGCCGCCTCGCTGGCGATGCGGATTCTTTCGGTGCGCCAGGATAGCAGCTCCAACCCGCGGCTGACGATAATCATGCGTATCATTGCGGTAGCCAGCCTGCCATTTTTTGCAGTGAGCCTCACCTTTGCCAGCATCGACTGGGTCAAGTCGCTGGATTACACCTGGTACTCGACCATGTGGGGGGTCTATCTATTTGCCGGCTCGGCGCTGTCGAGCATGGCGGTGTTGATTATCACCCTGACAGTGCTCCGCGCTAAGGGCTACCTTGAGGGGATCGTGACCCCTGAGCATTTCCATATCATGGGTAAGCTGTTGCTGGCATTTTCGATCTTCTGGGCCTACATCGGGTTCAGCCAGTACATGCTCATCTGGTATGCCAATATCCCGGAGGAAGCCAGCTACTTTATCCGCCGTAATACCGAATCCTGGAATACCATGAGTATCATCCTGGTGGTCGGGCATTTCTTTATCCCGTTTTTGTTGCTGCTGAATCGCACGATTAAAAAAACACCGGTCAAAATGTCGATCGTGGCCGGCTGGATCCTAATCATGCATTGGCTGGATATGTATTTGATCGTCATGCCGCTGAAGCACCCGCTTGGTGTTTCGCTCAACCCGGCGGATATTTTGTTGAATCTGCTGCCCTTGGTAGGAATTGGCTGTATTTTGGCAGTCTTCTTCATCCGCAGAATGGGCAAAGTTTCATTGTTTGCCAGCCGTGACCCCCGAATTGTTGAATCCCTCTATTTGAGCAACTAAGTCAATGCAGGAAAAACTTCCAAATATTCCAGAGAAGACGCCGGTAAGGGTGGTAGTTACCTTTATTGTCGGGATCCTGTCATTTACAGTGTTTGGGGTTGGGATCTGGTTGCTGGTACAAAGCTACAGCAATGTCTCAACCTCCGATGACTTGCGGGCACGCGTGCGGCTACAATACAAGCACGAAGTAGATACCGAAAGCCGCAAGCTGCTGGAGACCTACGGGTGGATGGACCAGGAGCAGGGGATCGCCCATGTACCGATCGAAGAAGCAGCGAAAACTGTAGTCGCGAAGTATCAGTCGGTACAAACGAGCGCCAGCTCAGTGCCGGTTCCTGGCAGTAAGGCGGCGGAAGCCGCTGCCCAGGCACTGCTCGAGCAAAGCAGCGGTGGTGCCGATGATCAGCAAGAGGCTGATAATGCAAATCCTTCTGCAGAGGAAAATGCCGCAGCGGATGAATCGCAGACAGATGCTAATGAAGCTGATACAGGTGATGAGGCTGACCAGCCGGCTGCCACTGCGCCCGAGCAGGAACCGGCAGCCGTAACTGAAGATGTGAATCCTGAATCTTTAATACCACTGGAAGAGGAAAACTATACATCCGGGCAGGGGACATCATGAGCTGGGCATTTTTATTAATCTTTGGTTCGATGTTTGCGCTCGGAGCAACGGCAATTATGGCTTTATTCTGGGCCGGTCGTAATGGCCAGTTTTCCGACATGAAGAATGGTGCCCGGGTAATTTTTGATGAGGATGAGCCGGTAGGCTCGCCTACGGATGTTGTCTTTGAATCCCGCAAAGAAAAACGACTGCGTAAAGCAACAAGCGAAACAGCAACTAAATGAGTACACTTGCACAGGCAAAACCCGCCACCGGAACGCCACCCGCTTCAGTTGATACGGTATCAGAGCGCGCGTTGATCGACCGGTCATGCCGCCTGCCCGTGCTGTTCCTATTTACATCAGCCGTGCTGTGGCTACTGGCAGGTTCCCTGCTTGGATTTTTAGCATCCTGGAAGATGCATCATCCGGACTTTCTCTCTGACTGGGGGATTTTGACTTGGGGTAGGGTGCGTGTCGCGCACCTTAACGCGGTGATTTATGGCTGGGCGACCCAAGCTGCCATCGGCACTGCGGTGTGGTTGATGGCGCGGCTTTGTCGCGTACCCATGAGGTACGGAATTATTGTTGTGGTAGCGGCGGTCTTTTGGAATCTCGGGGTCACCATCGGGCTGATGGGCATCCTGGTTGGCGACAGCCAGTCAGTCGAGTGGCTTGAATTTCCGGCTTATGTCAGCCCGCTGCTATTTGTTGCCTATGCATTGGTTAGCATTTGGGCGGTGATCATGTTCCGCTTCCGCCAACCCGGGCATGTGTATGTCTCCCAGTGGTATATCCTGGCGGCATTTTTATGGTTTCCGTGGTTATACGGCACTGCCAACATGATTATGCAGGGCACCAATATGACCGGCGTGGTTTATGGGGCGGTCAACTGGTGGTTTGCGCACAACGTGCTCGGGCTATGGTTTACGCCGATCGGACTGGCAGCGGCTTATTACTTTATTCCTAAAGTGATTGGTCGACCGGTGCACAGTTATTATTTGTCGGCGTTGGGATTCTGGTCGCTGGCGCTATTTTACAGTTGGAATGGCATGCACCACTTGATCGGTGGCCCGTACCCGGCGTGGCTGGTTACGGCCAGCGTAGTGGCCAGTATGATGATGATCATCCCGGTTGTAACCGTCGCGATCAACCATCACATGACGATGAAAGGGCACTTTGCCATGCTGGAAGTCAGCCCGACTTTACGTTTTATCGTCTTTGGGGCCATGGCATACACGATTGTCAGCCTGCAGGGAATCTCGATGGCAATCCCGGTATTGAATGAAGTCACCCACTTCACCCACTACACGGTAGGTCACGCCCACCTTGGCATGTATGCATTCTTTACCATGATCATGTTTGGTTCGATGTACTATATCGTGCCGCGGCTGGTCGATTGCGAATGGCGATCGGCACCGTTGATCAAATGGCATTTTTGGCTGTCGGCCTATGGTATCCTGATCATGGTTGGCGTACTGACCGTAGGTGGATTTTTCCAGGGCTTGTACATGGGCCAGCCGGAAGATTGGTCATTTACCCAGATCATTGACATGACGATACCCTACTTGATTGCCCGCAGCCTGTCGGGTGTGGTGTTGACTGCTGCACATATGATTTTTGCACTGCACTTCGGGCTGATGCTATTCCGGCTTGGATTGCCGGTCGGGAGTCCGACATACTTTACAGACAAGCCATCGCGAGCGGTGAGGGAGGTAATGACATGAACAGCTTGCCGCGCTTATTTGTAGGGATTTTCGGTGTGTTCCTGCTGGCTTGGGCCGGTCTGGTAGCCATGCCTTATATGCAAATTGGTAACCTGCAACCGCAGCAGGATGAAATCACCGGAGCCTTGTTTCCGCAAGGGCGCTCGGGCCTGGCAGAGTATGGTGCGGGTGTCTATGCGGCGAATGGTTGCATGTACTGCCATAGTCAGCAGATCCGGCCTGATTACGAAGGATACGACCTGGCACGTGGCTGGGGCAAGCGGCGGACTGTTCCGCGTGACTACATTTACGAAAAGCCGGTATTCCTGGGGACCATGCGCACTGGGCCGGACTTGACCAATATTGGATCCCGCCAATCCAGCGAAGAGTGGCACCACCAGCATCTTTACGCCCCGCAGGCTATGTCGCCCGGGTCAATCATGCCGCCGTTCGCATTCCTTTACGACAAGCGCGAGAAAGATGGTAGTCCGCTGCCCAGCGATGCAATCGAGTACCCGGGTGACGATGAGAATGCCGATGATTACTACCTGGTGCCCAGCTATGATGCTAAGGCATTGGTCGCTTACCTGATTTCCCTGAAACGTGATTACCCGCTGGAAGAGGCACCGATCGAATAATTTAGCAATAGAGCAATGAGTTCCAAAGAAGATAGACCGATAGCTGAAATGCACTCAGCTGATTACAGTGAGCGTGCGGATATCGAGGAGATCCATGCTGCGGTGATGCGCGAACAGCAGGAGCCCAAGGATGGTAATGAACCGATCTCTTTGTGGCTGATGACATTCTTTATGGCCGTGCTGTTCATTGGCGGCATGTACCTGATGGCATTCAGCGGCGGCTTTCGTGCTGATGTCTTTGATGTTCGTCAAGCCAGCGGCTTTGGTCTCGGCGGAGGTGGCGCAGCGGGTGGTGAAGATAGTGAACCGGTCGAGCTGACGCTGGCACAAAAGGGCGAGAGGGTATTTCGCCGTAACTGTGCAGCCTGCCATGGCGCCGGTGGTGCCGGTCAGGCTGGTGTCTTTCCACCATTGATTGCAAGCCATTGGGTCACCGGCTCGGAAAAGCGCTTGGCCGGGATTATCCTGCACGGCTTGCAAGGTCCCATCGAAGTCAATGGCGAAATCTATGATG
>CAYUDZ010000056.1:0-5898 GCA_964443575.1 uncultured Chthoniobacteraceae bacterium
TTATGATCACGATTATGAAAAGGATACTTACTCAAACCTCTTCGGAAGCGGTATCACAACCGCCGGTAATGTCTGATCTCAAATTCGGGAAATCGTCGCAGCAGAACCGGCGCGGCAAATGCACGCTCGAATGGTGGCAATACCGTGTCGCCATCGATAGTACCGTAGATCAGACTCAGCAGCACGTCAGTACACCGCGGCAGCAATTGCGCGTAGAGTTGTGCGCCGCCGATCACAAATACTTCACCAGGCCAACGCTGCGCCTGGATCGCGTCAGCATCATGTAGTACTTCGACACCTTGATGTTGCCAGTCGCGATTACCTGTGAGCACCACACTGTGGCGCCCGGGCAGCGGCATACCAATGCTTTCAAATGTCTTGCGCCCCATGATCAGGGTGCCACCCATAGTCCGACGCTTGAACCAGCGAAAATCTGCAGGTAAGTGCCATGGCAGGTTGCCCGCATCACCAATGACTCGATTCTCGGCCATGGCCACGACCGCTTGCAAGCCGCGCCCGCTCATACGGCGATCGGCGCCTTGATCGCCGGATGCGGATCATAGCCCGATAACTCAAAATCCTCGAAGCAAAACTCATGCATTTCCTGGCGCTCAGGGTTAAGCTTCATCACCGGCAGTTGCCGCGGTTCGCGCGCCAGCTGCTCCCGGACCTGATCCAGATGATTCTTGTAAATATGCAAATCACCAAATGAATGGACAAACTCCCCCGGCCTGTAGCCTGTAACCTGGGCGACCATCATGGTCAGCAGCGCGTACGAAGCAATGTTGAATGGTACGCCAAGAAAGAGATCAGCACTGCGCTGATAAAGTTGGCAATTCAGCTTGCCGGCCGCCACCTGAAATTGAAACAGCGCATGGCACGGTGCCAACGCCATTTGCTCCAACTCGCCTGGATTCCAGGCACTGACCACCAGCCGCCTGCTGTCAGGGTTGCGGCGGATTTCCTCGACTACCCAGTCAATCTGGTTGATCGAGCGCCCGTCCGGTGTCCGCCAGTCACACCACTGCGCACCGTAAATTCGTCCCAAATCACCGCTCTCATCCGCCCATTCATCCCAGATCGTCACTTTATTCTGATGCAGGTAGCTAACATTCGTGTCGCCCTTCAAAAACCACAACAATTCATGGATTATCGACCGCAAATGCAGCTTCTTGGTCGTTAGAAGCGGAAAACTCTCACTCAAATCATAGCGCGCTTGGGCACCAAATACCGCAAGCGTCCCGGTCCCAGTGCGATCCGATTTCTCCACTCCGCGCTCCAAAACCAGACGCAACAAATCCAAATATGTCCGCATTGAAAGATCATCGTGCGATGATTGCCGATGGTCAAGCAGTCAGCGGAGCTCATTTGAGATTTCATTGTGCCACAATGGCAAGTGTAAGTGAGTCAGGTAATGCATAGTGTGTCTTATTGTCGCACATTGGCAATTACAGCACCCTGTAGAAATCAGATAGAATTTTCTTAAATATCTTATTCCCAGTAATTAAAGATATAATTAATGCTGTTGGCACTAGTACTGCTATGTTGTCATTGGAGGTAAAAATTATGTCAAAGATATTAGGAATCGACTTAGGGACAACGAATTCATGTATGGCTGTCATGGAAGGTGGCGAGCCAACAGTACTGGAAAATTCGGAAGGTGCACGCACCACTCCGTCAATTGTGGCTTTCACTAAAAGCGGCGAGCGGCTGGTGGGGCAGGCTGCCAAACGCCAGGCTGTAACCAACCCGAAAAATACCATTTTCTCCATTAAGCGCTTCATCGGTCGCAAGGAAGCAGAAGTAAGTGATGAAGAAAAGCGCGTCCCATATAAAGTCGTCAAGGCCGACAACGCCGATGCGGCAGTCGAAGTAGAAGTCGGCGGCGAAACAAAAACTTTCTCGCCGCAGGAGATCTCAGCGATGATCCTCGGCAAGCTTAAAGCAGACGCCGAGTCGAAGCTGGGCGAAAAGATAACCCAGGCAGTCATCACAGTGCCTGCTTACTTCAATGATGACCAACGCAAAGCAACCAAAGACGCCGGTCAAATTGCCGGGCTCGAAGTCCTACGAATCATCAATGAGCCGACCGCCGCTTCCCTCGCCTACGGTCTCGATAAAAAAAGCAACGAGAACATAGCGGTCTACGATTTGGGCGGTGGTACATTCGATATTTCTGTGCTTGAGATCGGCGATGGTGTCTTCGAAGTGAAGGCCACCAATGGTGACACCCATCTGGGCGGCGATGATTGGGACAACAAAATTATCGATTGGATTATCGAAGAGTTCAAAAAAGCCAATGCTATCGACCTAAGCAGTCAGCCTGATGCTGTGCAGCGCATCAAGGAAGAGGCAGAAAAAGCAAAAATTGCCCTGTCATCCAGCCAGGAATACGAGATCAATCTGCCATTCATTACAGCCGACCAGACCGGGCCAAAGCACATCCAGGTGAAATTGACCCGCTCCAAACTCGAGCAACTGACCGATGACTTATTTGAACGTACAATTAAGCCGGTCAAGGCCTGCCTCGAAGATGCCGGCTTGAAAGAAAACGAAATCAACGAACTGGTCCTCGTCGGTGGCATGACCCGCATGCCCAAGGTCATTGAAACTGCTCATAAACTGCTCGGTCGTGAACCGCATAAAGGCGTTAACCCCGACGAAGTAGTTGCTGTTGGCGCTGCGATCCAAGGCGGAGTCCTGCGCGGTGACGTCAAGGACGTGCTGCTATTGGATGTGACCCCACTGACACTCGCTATCGAAACCGCCGGTGGAGTAGCGACCGCGATGATTCCGCGCAACACGACCATCCCGACTCGTAAGGCGCAGACATTCTCGACTTACAGCGATAACCAGCCCGCGGTCGACATCGTGGTGACCCAGGGCGAGCGCCCGCTCACTAGGGATAATAAAATGCTCGGTAAGTTTAAGCTCGATGGAATCCCGCCGGCCCCACGCGGCGTGCCGCAAATCGAAGTAACTTTCGACATCGATGCCAACGGCATCCTGCACGTGTCCGCCAAGGATCTAGGGACTGGTAAGGAACAGAAAATCTCGATTACCGGGTCCGGTGGCTTATCCCAGGACGATGTCGAGAAAATGCGCCAGGAAGCAGAAGCTCATGCCGAGGATGACAAGAAGGCGAAAGAACAAATCGAACTGCGCAATAACCTAGATAATCTCGTCTATCAGTCGGAAAAACAATTAAACGAGCTTGGTGAAAGACTCTCGGATGATGCCAAGAAGCCGGTCCAGGAAGCCATCGAAACCGGCAAAAAAGCGCTCGAGGGCGATGACAACGATGCCATGCAAAAAGCATTCGATGACTTGCAGGCCAAGTTCCAGGAAGTCAGCGCAGAGCTGTACAAACAAGCCGCAGCTGAAGGCGGGGTCGATCCGGCCGCAGCGGCTGCCGCAGCACAGGCTGCTGCCGGCAGTGGCACCGAAGAGACCGGTAAGTCCAAATCGGATGATGTAGTCGATGCAGATTTCGAAGTAGTCGATGATGACAAGGACAACTCTTAGCCGCAGACCAATCTCAATAGGAAACCAATCAATCCTGCCGCACCGAAAGTTGGGGGTGCAGCGGGATATACAAACCAATAACCCAATAAAATAGGATAAATACATATGAAAGTACAACCTCTCGGAGACCGAGTGCTGGTAAAGCCGCTCGAGGAGAAGGAGCAGACATCCAGCGGTGGGATTATCATTCCCGATGCCGCTAAGGAAAAACCCCAGGAGGGTGAAGTCGTTGCCTTGGGCACTGGCAAAAAGGACGACGATGGCAAGGCTATCGAGTTTTCAGTCAAGGCCGGCGACAAAGTGCTGATCTCAAAGTACGGCGGCACCGAAATCAAAATTGATGGCGTGAACCACCTGATCATGCGCGAGGACGATATCCTCGGTATCATCAACTAATCCGCCAATCAATTAACCAAACAATAAACCTAGAAAGAAATTATGGCAGCTAAACAATTAAAATTCGACGAAAACGCCCGCCAGGCACTCCTGCGCGGAATCGAAAAGCTGGCCGCAGCGGTAAAAGCAACGCTTGGACCGTCCGGTCGCAATGTCATTCTCGATAAGAAATTCGGTAGCCCGACGATCACCAAGGATGGTGTGACTGTGGCCAAGGAAATCGAACTCGAGGATCCGTTTGAAAACATGGGCGCCCAGCTCATCCGTGAAGTCTCATCAAAGACATCGGATATTGCCGGTGACGGTACCACTACCGCGACAGTGCTCGCAGAGGCTATCTATCGTGAAGGCCTGAAAAATGTCACCGCAGGTGCTAACCCGACCAACTTGCAGCGTGGCATCAACAAAGCAGTTGAAGCGGTCGTTGCTGAACTTGGTAAAATCTCGAAAGAGGTCAAGGAAAGCAGCGAGATCGCCCAAGTGGCAACAGTATCCGCTAACTGGGACACCACGATTGGCCAAATCATCGCCGATGCGATGGATAAGGTTGGCAAAGACGGTACGATCACAGTCGAGGAAGCCAAGAGCATCGAGACTACTCTCGATGTGGTCGAGGGTATGCAGTTCGACAAAGGGTACCTCTCACCGTACTTCACAACCAACGCCGAAAGTATGGAAGCGGTGCTGGAAAATGCCTACATCCTGATCCACGAGAAGAAGATCAGTAACCTCAAGGATATGCTGCCGCTACTCGAAAAAGTAGCCAAGGGCGGCAAGCCTTTGCTGATCATCGCTGAAGACGTTGAGGGTGAAGCGCTGGCAACTCTGGTAGTCAATAAACTGCGCGGTACCCTGCAGGTCTGCGCCGTTAAGGCTCCGGGCTTTGGTGACCGCCGCAAGGCTATGCTGGAAGACATCGCAGTGCTTACCGGCGGCCGTTGCATCACCGAAGACCTCGGCCTGAAACTCGAAAATATCGAGCTCTCTGACCTCGGTGAGGCCAAGCGCATCACGATCGATAAGGAAAATACCACCATCGTCGAAGGCGAAGGAAAAAATAGTGATATCCAGGGCCGCGTTGCCCAGATTCGCCGTCAGATCGAAGAAACAACCAGCGATTATGATCGCGAGAAGCTCCAGGAGCGCCTCGCTAAACTCGCAGGTGGTGTGGCCGTCATCAATGTTGGCGCCGCAACCGAAACCGAGATGAAGGAGAAGAAGGCCCGCGTCGAAGACGCTCTGCACGCTACCCGTGCAGCTGTCGAAGAAGGCATCGTCCCGGGCGGTGGTGTCGCGCTGGTTCGCTCGCAGAAAGCACTCGAAAGCATCAAGCTCGAAGGCGATGAAGCAATCGGTGCCGGTATCGTGATGCGTGCCGTCGAAGCGCCACTGCGCCAACTGGCTGATAACGCCGGTAAAGAAGGTGCCCTGATCGTACAGGAGGTCAAAAAGTCCGAAGGTGCGCATGGCTACAACGTAGCTACCGACAGCTACGAAGACCTGGTCAAGGCCGGTGTCGTCGACCCGACCAAGGTGACACGTTCAGCATTGCAGAATGCCGGATCGATCTCCGGGCTGTTGCTGACTACCGAAGCCCTGATTACCGAACTGCCAGAAGACAAGCCAGAACCACCAGCAGGTGGCGGCGGTATGGATGGCATGGGCGGCATGGGCGGCATGATGTAAGGTCTCCCTTAACCGTATAAATAACTAACGCGGGTGGGTCCGGTAACTCCGGGCCCGCCCGTTTTTTATATGGTGAGGCTTCAACTTCGCAAAATTAAAGAGTTACTTCATTTCCTGCCCCTATAATATGCACTGGTATCCGGGTTAAGCAGGGCTGCACTCGGTAAGTCAGGGAATAATTCAAAGATCTTTCGCAGGATCACCAGACAGGCGACAGCATCAAACAGTGCGTCATGCCAGTCGAGCTGAGGGCATAGCAAGCGCAGTTCCTGTTCACTATTGCATGCGGCT